>DASRJI010000100.1:0-100958 GCA_035649535.1 Acidimicrobiales bacterium
CGTGATGGAGGAGGCCGGCTTCGGTGGCTCGACCGCCGCGCCGGTGGCCCGTCGCGTGTGGGAAGGCCTGGTAGGCGCGCCGCCCGGACCGGTCACGCTGGCCGGTGGAGGGGCCGACTGATGGCCGGGTTCCCGGGCTCGCCGGGTCGCCGGGCCAATCCGGCCGCGCCGTGGCATCACGTCGACACGACGCTGATGGCGTCGGTCGTCGCCATCGCGTCGCTCGGGATGCTGATGGTCTATTCGGCGACGCACAAGAAACTGCAGGACGCCGGGATCGATTCGGCGACGTACCTCAAGCGCCAAGCCGTGTTCGTGCTGCTCGGCGTGGGGGTGATGATCCTCGTCGCGTCGATCGACTACCGCGTGTACCGCGACTTCGCGCCGGTGATCTACGTGGGCGGCATGACGCTGCTGTTGTTCGTGCTGACGCCACTCGGGTCGACCGTGCGCGGCACGCAGGCGTGGTACCAAGTCGGCCCGTTCCAGTTACAGCCGTCGGAGATCGCCAAGGTGGTGGTGATCGTCTGCGGGTCGACCTATGCCGCGTTGCACCGGGGCGAACTCGACGGGAGACGTGTCGCTGTTCTCATGGCGATCATCGGCGGGCCGATGGCGATCGTGTATCTCCAGCCCGACCTGGGGACCGCGCTGGTGTTCGTCGCCATCCTCATGGGGCTGCTGCTCGTTGCCGGCGCCAAGCCGCGCCACCTCGGCATCGTCGTGCTGCTCGGCGTCTTCGGGGTGGTCACCGTGTTCCAGCTCGGCGTGATCAAGCAGTACCAGCTCGATCGACTCGGCGCGTTCCTCGACCCGGCCCACGACCAAAAGCAGTCTGCCTACAACCTGCACCAGTCGACGATCGCCATCGGCTCCGGCGGCATCCGCGGGAAGGGCTTGTTCAAGGGCAGTCAGACCAACCTCTCCTACGTCCCCGAGCAGCGGACCGACTTCATCTTCACCGTCGTGGGCGAGGAGCTGGGCCTGCTCGGCTCGGCGCTGCTGCTCGTCCTGTTCGCCATCGTCGTGTGGCGCACCTGGCGAGCCGCCGCCCTGTCCAAGGACCTCTACGGCACGCTTGTGTGCGTCGGCGTCCTCGCCATGTTCGTGTTCCAGATATTCGAGAACGTGGGCATGACGATGGGCATCATGCCGATTACCGGCATCCCACTCCCGTTCGTGAGCTACGGCGGCTCGGCCACCCTGGCCTCCTTCGCCGGCATCGGCCTCGTCCTCAACGTCTACATGCGTCGCTTCAGCTAGCCCCCACGGGGAAATCCGCAGGTCAGGTAGGATGGTCAGCCACATGACGAGCCTCTGGCCGAGGATCGAGCCGCTCTTGGCCAAGGTGCAGAAGCCCGCCCGTTACATCGGGGGAGAGGACGGAGCGCAGGCACCGGTGCACGACGCCGGAAAGGTCGCCTGGCTCCTGCTCTACCCGGATGCCTACGAAGTGGGCCTGCCCAACCAGGGCCTCCAGATCCTTTACGAGATTCTCAACGAGCGCGACGACGCGCTGGCTGAGCGCGCCTACGCGCCCTGGCTCGACATGGAGACCGAAATGCGGGCGGCCGGGGTGCCCCTGTTCTCGGTCGACACGCACCAGCCGGCGGCGGCGTTCGACGTCCTCGCGTTCAACCTCTCGGCCGAGCTCGTCTATACGAACCTCCTCAACTGCGTCGACCTGGCCGGTGTGCCGGTGCGCGCGGCGGACCGCGTGAACGGTTCACCCCTTGTGATTGCAGGCGGCCACTGCGCCTACAACCCCGAACCGCTCGCCGACTTCGTCGATGCCTTCGCCCTCGGCGACGGTGAAGAGGTCGTGGCCGACATCACGACGGCGATCGCCGCCCACCGCGGCGACCGCCACGCCGTGCTCCGCGCCCTTGCACGCGTCGAGGGCGTCTACGTGCCGGCGCTCTACGACGTCACCTACGACGGAAGGAGCCTCGTCGCCATCACACCCAAGTACGACGACGTGCCGGCCCAGGTCGAGCGGCGCACGATCGCCGACCTCGGCGAATGGCCGTACCCCAAGCAGCAGCTGGTTCCGCTCACCGAAGTGGTGCACGACCGGCTCAACGTCGAGATCTTCCGCGGCTGCACGCGCGGGTGCCGCTTCTGCCAGGCGGGCATGATCACCCGCCCAGTGCGCGAGCGGCCGGCCGCCCAGGTCCGTCAGATGGTCAGCGACGGCCTCCAACGCACCGGCTACGACGAGGTGAGCCTGACGTCATTGTCGAGCGCCGACTACTCGGGCATCGGCGACGTCGTCGGGGGCATCATCAACGACCCCGCGTGCTCGGGCCAGGTGTCGGTGAGCCTGCCCAGCCTGCGCGTCGACGCGTTCACGGTCGGCATCGCCACCGAGATCCAAAAGGTCCGCCGCACCGGCCTCACGTTCGCGCCGGAGGGTGGCACCTGGCGGATGCGCCAGGTCATCAACAAGTTGATCCGCGAGGAGGACCTGTACGGGGCCGTCGAGTCGGCGTTCTCACAGGGCTGGCGTCGCGTGAAGCTGTACTTCCTCATCGGGCTCCCGACCGAGACCGACGAGGACGTGTTGGGAATCGGCGCGCTGGCGCGCAACTGCGTCGCCATCGGACGTAAGCACAACAAGAACGCGTCGGTGACGGTGTCGGTGGGAGGCTTCGTGCCCAAGCCGCACACGCCGTTCCAGTGGTTCGGCCAGTGCTCGGTCGCCGAGCTGCAACGCAAGGTCAACCTGTTGCGCGACGCCGTCCGCAAGGATCGCGGCGTGCAGCTCAAGTGGCACGACCCCAAGGCGACGCTCGTCGAGGGCATCGCCAGCCGGGGTGACCGCCGCATCGGCGCGGTGATCGAGTCGGTTTGGCGCGCCGGGGGGACGTTCCAAGAGTGGTCCGAGCGGTTCGACGTGGCCCGCTGGGAGGCAGCCATGGCCGAGCACGGCTTGTCGATCGAGTGGTACGTGAATCGCGATCGTGAGCGCGACGAGCGGCTGCCGTGGGCGCACATCAGCGCCGGCCTCCACGAGGACTTCCTGTGGCACGACTGGATCGACGCGCTAGCCGCGGCCGGCGTCGAAGATTGCCGCTGGACGCCGTGTTACGACTGCGGCGCGTGCACGGGCTATGGCATCGAGCACGTCGTCGCCTCACCGGTGCCGCCCGCCGGCGGCAGCCAGGGCACCGGCCAGGACCTCACCAACGGCGAGTGGGTGCCCGTCACCCTGCTCGAGACCGTGAGCACGTCGCGATGAGGCTCCGCATCCGCTTCACCAAGCTGGGCAAGATCCGCTGGACGAGTCATCGCGACATCGCCCGGATGTGGGAGCGGGCGCTTCGGCGCACGCAGCTCCCGGCGGCCTACAGCGAGGGATTCTCGCCGCGGCCCAAGATCAGCTTCGGCCTCGCCCTCCCTACCGGCGGCGAGTCGTTGGCTGAGTATCTGGACATCGACCTCGCTGAGCCGGTTGCCACCGCCGGCCTCGCCGAGCGCCTCTCGACGGCGCTCCCCGGCGGGCTCGATGTCGTTCGCGTCGCCGAGGCCGACAGCCGCGGCTCGCTGCAACAGGACGTCACGTCGTGCAGCTGGGAGATCGGGGTTCCGTCCTCGACCGATCTCGCTGCGTTGGTCGACGCCGGCCTTGCCGCCCGTGAGCTCGTCGTGAGCCGGGAGCGCAAAGGCCATATCACCGAGGACGACATCAGGCCGGCTGTGAAGCAGCTGGCCGTGCACGACGGCCGGCTCGTCTGCGAGCTGGCCACCCAACCCCGCGGCGTTCGCCCGGCGGAGTTGCTCGGCGCTCTTGGCGTCGTGGCGGCCTCGGCCGACATCCGCCGCACCCATCAATGGATTGAGCGCGACGGCGCCCGGTGGGAGCCCCTTCCCCCGGACGCGCCCGCGCTGAACGCCCAGGAACGGGCGTCATGAGAAGGGACTTCACCGATGGCCATCGCCGACTCTTCAGGCGAGCCCCAGACCCCCACACCGTCGCCGTCGCCTACCGCGGACGGCGCACCGGCTAGTCGCCCTGCGGCGACCAACGAGGACGGTACGCCGCGCCCCGCAGCGCGGCGTCGCCGTCGCGGCTCACGCGGCGGGCGCGGGCGCGGCGGCGCGGGCCGCGCGCAGGGCGCACCCAACCGGGAGCGCCAACCCGACGATCTGCCCGAGCGGGCGTCGGACGGGACCGCGCCGCCCGAGGTCGCGGCGGCCGCCGTCGTGCAGCGCAAGCCCCAGATCGGCGACACGCGTCCGGCGCCCGCCGCCGAGAAGGCGGGCGAGGCCGGCGGCACTCGTCGGCGCCGCCGTCGCGGCGGACGGGGCCGGGGCAGCGGCCGGGTCGAGGGCGCCGCCGCGCCGATCGACGAGGAGATCCTCGAACGCCGCCGCGGCCGTGAGCGCAAGGGTCGGCCGGTCGGCCGCTACCTCATGCTGGTCAGCGTGCGCACCGGCGTCACCCAGATCGCGGTGCTCGAAGGCCGGGCCCTCATCGAGCACTACGTGTCCCGCCCGCAGGACGACGTCAGCCAGATCGACGGCAACGTCTACCAAGCCAAGGTCCAGAACGTGCTGCCCGGCATGGAGGCCGCCTTCGTCGACATCGGTACGCCCAAGAACGCGGTGCTGTACCGCGGCGACGTCCAGTACGACCGCGAGGACCTGGTCGAGGGCGGCTCGGCGGCCCGCATCGAGAACCTGCTGCGGCCGGGCCAGAGCATCCTGTGCCAGGTCACCAAGAACCCGATCGGCAGCAAGGGGGCCCGCCTCACCCAGGAGGTCTCCCTTCCCGGCCGTTTCGTGGTGCTGCTGCCCAACAGCGACACCTATGGGATCTCGAAGCGCCTGGGCGACGACGAGCGCCGCCGGCTGCGCAAGGTGCTCGACGACGTTCGTTCACCCGGGCATGGGCTCATCGTGCGGACCGCCGCTGAAGGGGCGACGGCCGACGAGCTTCGCCGTGACGTCGCGTTGCTCGAGAAGCAGTGGCGCCAGATCGAGGACAAGGCCAAGCAGTCCACCGCCCCGACGTTGCTCTACCGCGAGCCTGATCTCGCCGTGCGGATCATCCGTGAGGAGTTCAACACCGAGTACCGCGGCGTTGTCATCGACGACCCCACGCTGTACGAGCAGGTGCGCGACTACGTCGAGAGCATCAGCCCCGAACTGGCCGACCGGGTCGAGTTCTACGACCCGGCTGAAGACCCGCTGCCGATTTTCGAGCGCTTCCACGTGCACGAGCAGATCCACAAGGCGATCGACCGCAAGGTGTGGCTGCCGTCGGGCGGCTCGCTCATCATCGAACGCACCGAAGCGCTCACGGTGATCGACGTCAACACGGGCAAGAACGTGGGCTCGTCGAGCCTTGAGGAGACCGTCTACCGCAACAACCTCGAGGCGGCCGAGGAGATCGCGCGCCAACTGCGGTTGCGCGACATCGGCGGGATCATCGTTATCGACTTCATCGACATGGAGATCCGCCGCAACCGCGACGACGTCGTCCGCTCGTTCCGCGACGCGCTGTCGCGCGACAAGACGCGCACGCAGGTGTTCGACATCTCCGACCTCGGCTTGTTGGAGATGACGCGCAAGCGCGTCTCGGAGGGTCTGGTCGAATCGTTCTCCTCTACGTGCCCCGTCTGCAACGGTCGCGGCATCGTCCTCGACGAGTCGCTGTTGTGACCCCGCCCCATTCTGGAGGCAATAGCTAGCCTTTTCGGCTAGTCATTGCCTCCAGAATGCGCGAGGCGTGGGAGACGAGTGGGGTTTTCCATGAGCTGATCGATCAGCTGCGCTCACTCGAGGACAAGTTGTTCGAGGGGCCGAACGTGCCGCTCGACGACCAGGGCGTGCTCGAGGGCTACAAGTGGATCTTCTCGATCCTTCAGGTCGGCCTCGACGCGCACGTGTGGGCCGATCCGGCGCGACCGCGGTTCGTCGACATCGTCGGGCCCTACAAGAAGTGGGGCGGCGACAACGCCGACGCGTTCTACCTCTACGCGCCGATCGATCCGCACCGCACCTACCGCGTCACCGGCCGCCGCTACGACAGCGTGTACCTGTCGGTGACCGTCTACGGCGGGCCGAACGACGGGCGCTACTCCGAACGCATCGTCAGCACCGTCAACGACCGCATGCTCGACTTCGACGCCGACGGCCGCTTCGAGTTCACGATGGAGACGGCGCCCGACGCGGTGTGCGCCATTACGCGCGACTACCTCGTCAACCCGAAGACCGACCGCCGCACCGAGTTCGCCATCGAGGCGATCGATCCGCCGCCCCCGGCCACCTACCGCGAGGACGACGCCGACCTGGCCCGCCGGTTCCGCGCCGCGCTCACGTGGCTGCGCGATCAGGCCAACATCGTGCCGTTGGGCCTGGGCGAGCCCAACTCGATCGACGAGCCGTATCCCGTGCCGACCACGACGTTCGGATGGGCGGCGGGCGACGCGGCCTACGCCATGGGCAGCTTCGACCTGGCCGACGACGAGGCGCTGGTCATCGAAGGCCGTTCGCCCGAGTGTGCGTTCTGGAACCTCTGCCTGTGGAACCAGTTCCTGCACACGTACAACTACGACTACGAGCAGGTGACGATCAACGGCGGCCAGGTGCAGTACGAGCCCGACGGCTCGTGGCGCATCGTCGTCGCGCACCGGGATCCCGGACAGCCGAACTGGCTGTCCACTGCCGGCCACCCGCGCGGTCGCCTGTGGTTCCGGTGGTTCCACCCGGCGGCCACGCCCGACCGCCCGCTGACGACGGTGGTCAAGCTGTGAGCGGGGCCGACCGGCCCGCCTCGGTCACGATCGACGACCTGGCCGCCCCGCGCTTTCCGGCGGAGATCGAGCCCATCCGCGACGCCATGGTCCAGATGGCGCCGGCGCTCGTGCTCGAGCCCGCCGCGCTCATGGACGCCGCCGTCGAGGAAACCGGGCTCGACGACTTCGGCGCCATGGACTTCGTCCCCCGCCTCGAACTCATCTGCCAGTGTCTGCGAACCGAGGCCGGTCTGGGCCCGGGCGGCGTGGTCGCCGCCTACACCCAACTCAGCGGGTTGCTCCGCAACCGGCTGCGGCTCGAGGAGATCTTGAAAGTTCACCCGGAGATTCTTGATGTCGAGGTGGCGCGACCGATCGTGATCTGCGGCCTGCCCCGCACCGGCACGACGCACCTGCACAACCTGTTGTCGGCCGACCCGGCATTGCGGTCGCTCCCGTACTGGGAGAGCGAGGAGCCGGTGAAGCCGTTCGGCGAGGATCCCGACGGTCGCATCGCCCGCACTACCGTCGGCCTCGAGGTCCTCAACACCGCCTTGCCCTACTTCAAGCGCATGCACGAGATGACGCCGGACCACGTCCATGAGGAGATCGGCCTCCTGGCCATGGACTTCTCGTCGATGCACTTCGAGACGATGGCGCCGATGCCGACGTGGCGCGACTTCTACCGGTCGACGGACCAGCGGCCGCATTACGCGTACATGCGGAAAGTCCTCCAAGCGCTGCAATGGCTGCGCGGCGGCGATCGCTGGGTGCTCAAGTCGCCCCAGCACCTGGAGCAGTTCCCGGCGTTGCTCGACACGTTCCCCGACGCGACGTTCGTCGTGACGCATCGTGACCCGGTGGCGGTCACGCTGTCGCTCGGCACGATGATGGCGTACCTGGCCCGGCTCAATCACGACCCGGTCGACCCGCATCACATCGCGGGCTACTGGGCCGATCGGCTCGAGACGATGCTGCGGACGTGCGTCGACACGCGAGACGTCCTGCCTGCGGGCCAGGCGATCGACGTCCGGTTCCACGAGTTCATGGCCGACGACGTGGCCATGGTCGAGCGGGTGTACGGCCTCGCCGGCCAGCCGTTCACCCCAGCCGTGCGGGCGGCCATGGAGGCCTTCATGGCCGAACACGAGCGGGGCCGGCACGGCGGCGTGCACTATCGGTTCGAGGATCTGGGCCTCGATCCGGCGGGACGCAGGCGTGCGCTGGCGTTCTACATGGATCGATTCGAGGTGGCGGTCGAGGTTTAGCTAGAGTTGACCCCCTATGTATGCGGTCATCAAGACCGGCGGGAAGCAGTACAAAGTCGCCGAAGGTGAAAAATTGAACGTCGAGCGCGTTACAGCGACCGGCGACGAAGTCAGCTTCACGCCCGTGCTCCTTGTGGACGGCGACGCCGTGCTGGCCGGTCCCGATCAGCTCAGCGGCGCCAAGGTGGCCGCTCGCGTCGTCGGCGACGCCAAGGGTCCGAAGATCCGGGGCTTCACGTACAAGCACAAGAGCAACAACCGGAAGCGGTGGGGCCACCGCCAGAAGTACTCGACCATCGAGATCACCTCGATAAGCAAGGGATAAGGGCAGATGTCGAAGACCAAAGGTGGCGGTTCCACCAGGAACGGCCGCGACTCGCAGGCCAAGCGCCTGGGCGTCAAGGTGTACGACGGCGGCATCGTGAACGCCGGCAGCATCATCGTCCGCCAGCGCGGCACCAAGTTCCATCCCGGCATCAACGTCGGTCGCGGTGGCGACGACACGCTGTTCGCGCTGGCCCCCGGCGCCGTGAAGTTCGGCAGCCGGAAGGGCCGCAAGCTGGTCGACGTCCTTCCAGTCGACGCCCCCGCTGCCGGGGGCTAAGAGCTAGGCCCGGTATGGCCGGGTAACGACGCGAAGCTCGACGACCCGGAACCGGTTTCCAGATGAGTGGCATACGGAACTCAAAGAAGTCGGCCGGTTCTGGGTCGTCGAGCTCTGCGTCGTTCGTCGACGAAGCGCAGATCCACGTCAAGGCCGGTGACGGCGGCGCGGGCGCGGTGTCGTTCCGGCGCGAAGCGCACGTCGCCAAGGGCGGGCCCGACGGTGGCGACGGCGGCGACGGCGGCGACATCTGGCTCGTCACCGACCACAACGTGGCGTCGCTGCTCGGCTTCCGCGATCACCCGCATCGGCGGGCCGGTAGCGGCGTGCACGGCAAGGGCAAGGGCAAGCACGGCGCCCGCGGCGACGACACGATCGTTCCGGTTCCCGAAGGCACCGTCGTGCGTGACCTCGACGGCGATGTCATCGCCGACCTGTCGGCGCCCGGCGATCGCTTTCTCATCGCCAAGGGCGGCCAGGGCGGCCGCGGTAACGCGCGCTTCCTGTCGAACAAGCGGCGGGCGCCGAGCTTCGCGGAGCAGGGCGAGGTCGGCGAGGAGCGCTGGCTCGATCTCGAGCTCAAGCTCATGGCCGACATCGCCCTGGTCGGTTTCCCCAACGCGGGCAAGAGCACGCTCATCTCGGTGATCTCGGCCGCCTCACCCAAGATCGCCGACTACCCGTTCACCACCCTCGAGCCGCACCTCGGCGTCGTCCGGCTCGATGACACCGAATTCGTCGTCGCCGACATCCCAGGGCTCATCGAGGGCGCGAGCGAGGGCAAGGGCCTTGGTCATCGCTTCCTCCGCCACGTCGAGCGGGCGCGCGCCCTCGTGGTGCTGCTCGATCTGGCGCCGGTCGACGAGCGCACGCCCGCCGAGCAAGAGCGCATCCTCCTCGGCGAGTTGGAGCAGTACCGGCCCGAGCTATTGCAGCGGCCGCGGCTCGTCGTCGGCACCAAGGCCGACGCCGCCACCCAGGAGTACGACGGCGATCGCATCGCCGCCGTCACCGGTGAGGGCGTGCGCGCCCTCACGGGCCGAATGGCCCAGATGGTGACCGAAGGGCGCAACGCGGTGCCCGCGGTCGCCGAGGCGACCGTGATCCATCGTCCGCTGTCGCAGGACATCGCGATCGACCGCACACCCAACGGCACGTTCATCGTCACCGGCCGCCGGGCCGAGCGGGCCGTCGCCCTCAGCGACATCACGAACGCCGACGCCCTTGCTTACGTCCAGCACCGCCTGTCGAAGCTGGGCGTCGATCGCGCCCTGGCCCGGGCCGGCGCCCGCGACGGCGACGTCGTCCGCATCGGTGCCTTCGAGTTCGAATACGAGGAATCGTGATCGTCGTCGTCAAGATCGGCACGACATCGATCACCGACGCGCACGGTGATGTCGACGCCATCGCCGTCGAGCGACTTGTCACCGAGGTCGCCGGCCTGCGGGGCGACCATCACCGGGTGATCGTGGTGACGTCGGGCGCCATCGCCGCCGGCCTGCCGGCCCTCAACCTGCACGGCGCCCGCCCAACCGACCTGGCGACGCTTCAGGCCGTGTCAGCAGTGGGTCAGAGCCGACTCATGCGCGTCTACGACGACACGCTGGCGCGTCACCAGCTCATCGGCGGCCAGGTATTGCTCGCCCCGCTCGACTTCGTGCACCGCCAGCAGTACCTGCACGCCCGGCAGACACTGACGCGGTTGCTCGACCTCGGCGTCGTGCCGATCGTCAACGAGAACGATGCCATCGCCGACGATGAGATCCGTTTTGGCGACAACGACCGCCTGGCCGCTCTCGTCGCGCACCTGGTCAACGCCGACATCCTCGTCATGCTCACCGACACGCAAGGCGTGTTCACCGCCGACCCGCGGCTCGATGCCGACGCGTCCCTCATCGAGGAGATCCTCGAGGTCGATCACGCGCTCGAGGCCGCCGCCGGCGGCACCGCGTCGGAGCGGGGCAGCGGCGGGATGGCGTCGAAGCTGGCGGCGGCGCGGATCGCGGCGTGGTCGGGCGTTCGCGCGGTGATCGCGGCCGCGGACCGGCCCGGTGTCCTCACGGCCGCGGTCAACGGCGATGCCGGTGTGGGCACCGTTATCCGCCCGCATGACCGCCGTCTCCCGGCGCGCAAACTGTGGATCGCGTTCGCGGTGGCCGCGTCCGGGAAGATCGTCGTCGACGAAGGGGCGCGGCGCGCCCTCACCGAGCGGGGAACGTCACTCCTACCCGCGGGCATCGTGGACGTCGAGGGCAGCTTCGCCGCCGAGGACGCCGTGGAGATCGCCGACGCCACTGGTCGGGTGTTCGCCAAAGGCCTCGTCCGCCACGACGCGGCTCGCGTCAAGGAGTGGCGTGGCCGCCACACACGCGACCTCCCCGCTGACGTTCCCCCCGAAGTCGTCCACCGCGACGACCTCGTGGTGCTGGCCTAGGCCAAATCGCGTTCTGGGCGGATCTCCACGGGCTGAGCCCGTGGTAATCCGCCCAGAACGAGCTGTTAGCTGCTGGCGGTGCCCTCGACCGGGGTGGACTCGGCGGGGGCGGGGGCGGCCTCGGGGGTGGGGCTGGAGAGCCCGAGCTGGGAGCGGATCTCCGACAGGCGGGCCTGGGCCTCGGTGTCGACGGCGGCCTGCTCGACTTCGAGCATTCGCGACTCGACGGTCTGGCCCTGGAGTTCCGACGTGCCCAGCGCCTTGGCGTAGCGGCGCTCGATCTTGTCGCGCACCTCTTCGAGCGTGGGCACGTCCTGGCCGACGGTCTCGGTGAGCGAGGCCATGGCCTTGTTCATGTGCTCCTGCATCTTGGCCTGGTCGAGCTGGCTGAGGAGCTTCTGGCGCTCGTTCAGCTTCTTCTGCAGTTGCGAGGCGTTGGTGTTGACCGCGGCCTTGGCCTGGTCGGACGCTTGCGTCGACTGCAGGGTCAGCGACTTGAGCGACTCCACCTCGCTCTCGATGCCGATGAGACGGCCGGCGAACGCCTCGGCCGCCTTGTTGTACTCACCGGCCTTGGCGGTGTCGCCCCGCTTGGCGGCCTCGTCGGCCATCAGCACGGCCTGGCGCGTCGACGCGTTGACCTTCTCGCGTTCGTCCATGGCCCGGTTCAGTCGCATCTCGGTCTGCTTCTGGTTGGCGATGACGTTGGCCGCCTGCTCCTTGAGCCGGCGGTGCTGGTCTTGCGCCTCTTGGATCGCCTGTTCGAGCTGGACCTTCGGGTCGGCGACCTCGTCGAACTTCCCGCCCAACGCGGCGGTGATGTAGTGACCGATTCGCCGTAGCAGCTTGATCATTCCGACAGGCTATGTCGCGCGGGCCGGGTCGTTCCTGCGTGTGACGCTTGTAACTACCCGGTCGCCGGCTGGTCGACCGCTTCGAGGCCCTGGCGGAGCGCCTCGAGGTCGTTCACCAGGCTGTCGACGTCGCCCGCCAGCACGCTCACGTCGCTCGACGTGCCCGCCGACAGCGAGAGCTCGATCGCCCGGGCGACCGCCTCGTCGAGCTGCGCGTTGAGCACGCGGAGCCGGTCGCTGGCGTCCTGAGCGACCGACTCGATCCGCTCGTACGCGGCCACCTGTGACTGAAGGGCCTTGCGAGTGCTCTTCAGCGATGCGGTGGCCTGCTCGGCCGCGCCCTTGAACTCGGCCTCGACGAGATCGAGCTCGCGGCGGATGTCCTTGATGTCGAACTGCTGGAGGCCCTTCTGGAGCGACGCGCCCTGGCACGCGATGCGCCAGCACTCGCGGACGCCGTCAGAGATGCGGGCGCCGAGATCGCCGAGGCGGTCGTGGAGCGGCCCGGCCTTGGTGCGGCGCACCGTCTCCTCGAAGCGGCGCTCGGCGCTCAGTGCGTCCTGCACGAATCGCCGCCACGGCTCGCCGACGGCGAAGGGGTCGATCGACTCGGCCTTGGGCGTGCGGCGCCGCAAGGCGGCGACGGCGACCCGTCCGGCCCAGCAGGCGGCGCCGACGGCGAAGGCTCCCGCGAGGGGCAGACCGCCGACGATCGCGAGCGCGGTACCGGCGCCGGCGAGCAGCAGGCCCGACGGCGACACAACCGCCCGCGCCACTGCGGGCGAACGAAATTCCTCCGGCAGCCGCTCGACCATGCGCCTAGAAGTTACTGATGACGGCGGTGAAGACGTTGGCGATGGTCTGGGGGTCGCTGGCGTCGTAGGCGGCGGCGTTGGTGGCTTCGGCCATCCGCTTGAGGACGCCGAGCGACGCCGACTTGCCGTAGGCGATGGTGAACAGCCGCACGGGCGTGGACGACAGGCCTTCGCTGCCGGACCGCAACGCCGCGATCAGGCCGTCGAGGTCGTTGTTGCGCGGGTCGTCGTTCTGGCCGTCGGTGAGGAGCACGACTGCGTTGATGCGCGCAGGGTCGAACGTCGACTTCAGCCCCTCGTAGGACGCCTTGGCCGTGGTGTACAGCGGCGTGCCCTCGCGCGGGCTCAGGTCGCGGATCTTCCGCTCGAGCAGCTCGCGCTGGCCGCCGATCGCCGCGACGGGGGCGAGGTCGAGGTAGTCGCGCGGCTCCTTGGTCGACGCGTCCGTCGTGAAGATGCGCAGGCCGACCAAGTCGTCGCCCTTGAACTGGGCCAGCGCGTCGATCGCTGCTTGCTTGGCCAGGTCGAGCTTCGAGTCGCCGTTGCCGGCGTCCTCGCCCATCGAGCCCGACACGTCCATGACCAGCAACACGCGCGCGCCCTTGCGCAGCACCGCCCACTGGTCGATGACTTTCACCAGCACCGCGGCGGCCGGCACGCCGAGGGTCGTCTGCGGCTGGGCGGCGTCGACGCCGTTGGCGGCGGTGATCGGCGAGCCGACCGCGACGGCCGGATTCCCAGGACGGAAGCCGGTCTTGAGCACGGCGCGCTGGTTCGTCGGTTCACGTACGAAGTCGGCGAAGTGTTGCGCACCGGCGCGGAGGTCAGCGGTCACCCATGGCGCGTTGAGAACGAAGAACGGATTGTCCGAGAAGAACGTGCCTTCCTTCGGGTAGATCGCGACGAGCGGGATCTTCGGCGCGCGCGGCACCTCACCGGGCTGGGTGATGCCGTCGGGATTGCCGCGGTTGTAGTCGATGATCGACTTCTCCTCGACGGCGACGGCCGAGACATACGTGAGCGCGGTGCCGCGCGCGTCGTTGCGGTACCAGTTGTTTAGGAAGGTCAACGTCGTGTCGCCGTAGTGCACGACCGACGACTCGACGCTGCGGCTGAACGCCTGGACGTCGGGCCGGTCGAGGTCCTCGAGCGTGAGGTCACGAACCTTGCCCGTCGCCGCGTAGTACTGCGCGGTCGTGGCGGCCAGCGCGCTAGTCGACAGGTTGAGGTTCGTCTTGCCGAGCCGGAACGGACCCCATTCCGGGTGGCCCTTGCTCGCCCATCCCTGGGGGTCTTGCGAGAGCTTCAGCAGGTCGGCGTAGCCGATCGCCGTCGTCGGCCAGCCCAGTGCCTGCGCCATCGGGCGGGGCATGGCGATGGTGAGCGGCGTGCGCATGAACGACTGGCCTTCGGCCGGGACGATCGCTGGCTGGCCGGCCGCCGCCCGGCGCTGGTTGACGACGCCACCCCACAAGCTCGACGACGGCGTCCAGATCACCGGCTGGGGCCCGTCCCGGTCGGTGTCGCGCCAGCCGTCGACCAGCGCGGTCGCGCCGGCGCCCGACGACTTCTTGGTGACGTGCACCGACGCGCAGCCGCCGCGCTTGTCCTCCGACAGCTTGTTGAACTCGTTGGCCAAGTTGGTGAGCAACTCGACCTTTTCGGGCGACGACGCCACCTCGACGGCCGCGCAGCCGTTCTGGCTCGACGTCGTACCCGACGTGCACGCGCCGGCGAGGGCGACGACCACACCGAGACTGCACAGGACCGCGAGCCGCTTCATCGGATCGTGTCTCGCCACAGCTGCCGCAGGCCGGCCAGCGCGCCCGACGGCGGGAGGTTCTCGGTGGCGGCCATCCGGTCGAGCCAGCCGGCGGCGTGCACCGCGTCGGCCAGTCCGCCCGGCACCGGGCGCGGGTCGCGGGCGGGTTCGGTGAGGGCAGCGTCGACGGCGAACACAGGGGACAGGTTTACAACTTCGATGTCGCTTTGCCGCGCCGCGGTTCGCAACACGGCGCGGATCTCGGCTTCCAGGCCGACGTAGACGTCGGCGACCGAGGGTCCACTCGTGAGGATCGGGACAATGCCGGGTGACGGCCGCGGGATCGCTTTGGCCAGACCGGCGAGCCACCGCTGGTACGCATCGTTCTCGGTCAGGTCGACGGGCACGAACGCGGCCGAGCCGGTGAAGCCGGCGGTGGCGGCAGCCAGCCCAACCAGTCCGGTGCTTTCGGTCACCGGATCGGCCAGTGCCACCTTCACGACGCCCCACTCGGGCCGACCGCCGCTCGCGCTCCACGCACCGCGCGCCGCGGCATCGCCCACACAGCGCCACGTCAGCGGCCCGCTGCACGCAGTGCGCAGGGCGACGCCGCGATCGCGCCAGACCGCCAGGGCGACGCGCGTCCAGCCGATTGACCGGGTGGCGCCGGTGACCGGCTCGCGCGTGGCGGCCTGGCGCGCCTCGGCGACCATCGCCGCCCACGGTCCGGCCGCGAGCCACCCGTCGAACCCGGTATCGGCGCCGGCCGCCAGCCCGACGAGGCGATCGGCGGTCACGCCCGCCGGTTCAACGGTCACGGTGACGTTGCGCGTGCTCATGGCCCGGCAAGCGTCGGCCAGCTCCGACGCGCAGGTCAGGCGGTACGGGCCCCGTTTGATTTCGGCGTCGTGGTGACTGCGAAGGACGAGCGCGCCCACGATGAGGCTGACGGCGACGACGAGCGCGCCGATGCGGGCGATCACGTACTAGGCACCGGCGCGATGTCGTCGGCGGTCATGGTGACCAGCGTTTCGTTGGTCGGGTCCTTCATCAGAACAATACGCGTCGCCTGGCGACCGACGGCCGCTTCGAAGAGATTGCGCGCCAGGCGGCCGTTGCCGAAGCCCTTGTCGCGCGGTTGCGACGCGAAGAAGTCGAGGGCGCGCTTCTGCGCCGCCGCGTCGCAGTTGTAGGACGCCTTCTTGCATTGCGACTCGAAGATGGCGAGCAGCTCGTCGTTCGTGTAGTCGGGGAACGCGATCGTCTTGGGAAAGCGCGACCGCAGGCCGGGGTTGCTGTCGATGAACTCCGACATCTCGTCGGGATAGCCGGCGGCGACCACGACGATCTCGTCGCGGTGGTCCTCGACCAGCTTGACGATCGTGTCGATGGCTTCCTGGCCGAAGTCACGGTCGCCGCCGCGCGCCAGCGCGTAGGCCTCGTCGATCAGGAGGAAGCCGCCCAGCGCCTTGGTGAAGACCTCCTTCACCTTGAGCGCGGTCTGCCCGACGAACCCGGCGACCAGCCCCGGCCGATCGGTCTCGACCAGGTGACCCTTGGCCACGACGCCCAGCGTTCGGTAGATCTGCGCCAGCAGGCGGGCGACGGTGGTCTTGCCGGTCCCCGGGTTGCCGGTGAAGACGAGATGGCGGCTGCCTTCGACCACTGGGAGGCCCCGCTCCTTGCGCAGGTTCTGCACCTGGATCAGGTCGGTGACCATCTTGACCTCGGCCTTGACCTCGGCCAGCCCGACGAGGGCATCCAACTCGGCCATCAGTTCAGGCAGCGGCCGGGGCGGCGGTAGCGGTTCTTCCTCCGCCTCGGGTACCGCGACGTCGGCGGCGGTGGCCGGCTGGGCAGCCGGAACCGCGGCGCGCAGCATCGTGCGGTAGCGCTCGAGGGCGCGCAGCTCGTCCTCGGCCGGGAACGTGTCTAGTGAGCAGACCGTGTGGGCGATCGCCAGCGCCCGGTCGATGTACGCCGACGCGGCACCAGTTGATCGCCCGTGCGCGTCGGCCTTGGCCAGGATGTCGAACAGCACTGTCGGTTTGTCGAGCCAGGTGCGCTTGCCGTCGAGCAGGCCGGCCTTGCGGACATCGTCGGGTGTCGCGTACTGGAGCATCGACTCCATGCGCGGCCCAAATGTCGTCAGCAGCGCCCACACCTCGTCGTCGCCGTGACGCCCGTCGGCGTCGATGAACGCGGCAACCAAGTTGTACGCCTCGATCGTGACGTCGTGCGCGAGCTGATCGGACTTCACGCCGCGAAGCGACTCGGACAGCCGCTGCAGGTGCGCGGTGACCTCGCTTACGAACTCGTCGACCGGCCCGGTCAGCGCGTGGTCGATAACTGCGCGTCTCTCCACATGAGCCAAAGCGTCGGTCCGTCGGCGACCGTGACCTCGCCGGTGATCTCGAAGCCGTGGCGCCGGTAGAACGGCACGTTGGCTTCCTTCGACGACTCGAGGTAGGCGGGTACGCCCGCGGCGTCGCACCGGTCGAGGACCGGTTGGATGAGCGCGCTGCCGATCCCTTTGCCTTGGAAGTCGGGCTCGGTGCCCAGGGTGCTCAGGTAATAGTGCGGCGGCTTCGGGTGCTTGCGCTCGACCGCGGTCATCAATCGGATCGCGGCGCGCACGTTGGTCCCGAGCACGCGTAGGAAGCTCGGTGCCGACCACGCGAGCGAGAGGGCCGACGTCCGCCACTTGTCGGGCGGCGCCCACAGTGCCGCGCCGGAGATGGGGCCGACCGTCGTGTACGACTCGTCGTGCCGCAGCGCGATGTGGTGAAGATCCAACTCGAACAGGCGGCGCATCCGGCGATGGCGGTTGCGTTCCGGAATGACGTACGTCATCACGGGGTCGTCGGCGAAGGCGCGAGCGAGCGCTTGGGCGACTTCGGGAACGTCCCCCCGGGTGACCTTTCGGACCTCCACCGTCACAGGCGCGACTCTAGGCTGACGCCCGTGAAAGTCGGCGCGCTGGAGATCCTGCCCGTCCTCGACGGAACGGCCCGCTTGCCGGCCACCGCCGCCTTCTCAGCGCAGGCCGGCCGCGGCGCCGATCCCGACGACTGGGCACCGCACCGTCAGTTCATGGACGCCGACGGCCGGCTGGAGCTCGCGCTCGGAGGCTTCCTGATCCGCGTCGGTGACCGAGTGGTGCTGGTGGACGCCGGCGTGGGTCGCATCAACAACGGCACGTTCGCCGGCGGTCAGCTCCTCGACGCCCTCGCCGGTTATGGCGTGACGCCCGCCGACGTCACCGACGTGATCTTCACGCACCTTCATTTCGACCACGTCGGGTGGGCCACCCAGCAGGGCGAGGTCGTGTTCACCCACGCGACCTACCGCTGCGACGAGCGCGACTGGGCTCACTTCGTCGGCCCCCACCCGAAGGCCACGCGCAAGCTCAGCCCGATCACCGACCGGCTGTCGACGTGGTCAACCGACGGCACGATCCTTCCCGGCCTCGACGCCATGGTCGCGCCCGGTCACACGCCCGGCAGCACCATCGTCGTCGTGTCGTCAGGCGAGGACCGCGCTCTCCTCCTTGGCGACGTCGTGCACTGCCCGGTCGAGTTGCTCGACGACGAGTGGGCCGGCCTGGGCGACGTCGATCCCGAGCTGGCCCGCCGCACGCGGATCGCGCTGTCCCGCGAGCTCGAAGGTCGCGACACGCCCGTCGCCGCCGCCCACTTTCCGGGGCTCCAGTTCGGCCGCGTGCTGGGCGCCAAGGGACAGCGCAGCTGGGTGTTCTCTTAACTAGACGTTCAGGTTGAGGAACCGCGGACCGTAGAAGACCGGCTGATCGAGATCGGTGAGCGCAGCGATGTCCGCGTACTCGTCGGGGTAAAGCTCGGGAAGTCTGGCAATTGCGTCGGCGGGTATCTGGGCCACCATCACGCCGAAGCATGCTGGTACGCGCAGCCCAGTCATCAAGCCGACGGCCTCGCCCAACGTCGGCCATGACTTCGCGGCGGGACCGTTCCAGACCGCGTCGAGGCTCTTCATCATTTGCGAGTACCGGGTGTCGAACGTGTCGAGTGCCCTCCTGGCGGCATCCGCGTTGGCGTCATGCGCGAGGAGCGCCGCGTAGCCGTCAGCCGGCACCGCCATGGTGTTGACGGTTCCAGGGAATGGGATGGGGTACCCCTCGAAGAATTGCGACTCGGTCTCGCGTGTCAGGGCGATGTCGGACTCCGGGCTCTGGAACGCGCGCCCGTAGTGCAGCTCCGCGAACTTGCAGTAGTGCGACTCCTCGTTCTGTGACGTCGGACCGGTGTGAAGCGTGCGCGAACGGGAGCCCTCGCCCTGTTCGAGGATCTCACTGATCCCAGCCCGCAGCAGCGGCACTGGGTCGGTGCCCTCCTGGTAAACGATCGTCGTGAAGCCGATGTTGTCGCCGACCTGGTTGGCGCGGTCGGGGTTGGCGGCCGTTTCCCGCATCGCCTGGCGTACGTCGTCGGCGTTCTCGTCGATCGCCAGGCCGATGGCATCGTAGAGATCGCCGATCGTTGGGTACGACTCGTCCTGGTGCTCTGGCGACAGGAGGAAGTCGGGCACCTCGATGCGCATGAACACTTCGAGCTGGGCGGGCGACAGGCGGGCGAGGCGGGCGCGGAGATCTGGCTCGACTCCGCCGGGCAAACCCTGCGACGGAAATCCGTGATGCAAGGTCGCGATCTGGGGCCGGCCGCCGATCGCCGCCAGCATGTTGCAGGCGATCGCCATGTGGATCATCTCCTCCATGACGACGCTGCGGACGAAGTTGTACGCGGTAAAGCTCTGGACGCGGAGCGAGAACATGGCGGCGAGATAGAGCGGCATCGTCGCGTGCTCCAGCGAGATCGCGGTCTGCAACGCCTGCCGCAACCACGCCAGGTCTCGGCGGTCGTCGGCCATAACGCGAGACCCTAACGAACGCCGCTCGCGCCCGACTTCGGGCCGGTGCTAGCTCGCACACCCCGGGTACGCTCCGCGCGTGTCTCGGTATACCGATGTGCAGATCTATGCGAAGTACGGGCTGTACACGAGCTTCAACGGTGCCGTGATCGCCTGCGCTGCGTTAGCAGGCTGACCGGCTGCGGTTAGGGGGCCGCACAGACATGACGTATATCCCGCCCCGTGAGGCGAATCCGCAACCGACCGGCCAGCCCATCGAGGTCGACTTGGTCTTCAACGTGACGTCATGCGGCACGTGCGACTTCTTCTGGCCCGCCGCACCGGGACACCAGATCTACGGCCCGTACCCATCGTTCGACATCACGATGACGCCGCCGCCTCCCAAAGATCCGCCGGCATCGACTCCCGCCTTCGTCTGGGCCCAGGGCACGACGGGACCAGCGGCGTACCCGACGCCCGGCCTGCTTGACGGCTGCCGGAAGGCGCCGATCATGACGGTTGGCATCAACCCGAATCTCACGGCGTTCGCGCCCGGGCGGGCAGGAACGTCGTGGTGCTACCCGAGTTTCGCGTCCGACGCCAGTGCCGACTTGTTCACGAAATATGCGTACTACTTCCGTTACCGATCGGTGTTCCAGGAGCGCTTCGACTTCGACTGGGTCCAGCAATTCCTGTTGCCGCTGCCGCGGATTGTGGCGCACAAGGACGGCTCCGTCGTGTCCGCCCTCCGCCCAACGGACGCACCGAGCTACGAACTGCACGTCCGCTATGACGGCGACAGCGTGGACACGATCTACCGACTGGAGCACGAGCTCGGAACGCCGCGATGGGTTGTCCTGTTCGACTCCCATGGCGCGACGTCCGCGTTCAAGGCGGGAGACACGATCGCAGCCAAACTCGACGTCCCCGCCGGCCAGGCCGTCCGGGTCTTCCGGGAACCAGTCGGGTACTACGAGCAATTCGTCCCTGTGATGGAAGCGTTCCAGAGCACGCTCCGGGAGAGCGGCCACCAGGACGCAGTGCTTCAGATGGGCGAGGACGTGTGCCAGATGGACATGGTCGCCTGCGCGTCGCCGCACTGGAACCAGTTCTTCCTTGGTGACTCCGACGAGTCGGTGCAGACGATCGTCGACAACTGCGTAGCGAAGAACGCATATGTCATGAAGCAGCTCGTACAAACCCGCCCGGCCGTCCTGTACCTGGTGGGCGAATCGGCGTACGACATGTTCCACGGCGCCTTCGGCGCGCTGCTTCAGCGCGACGTGCCGCTGTCGACTGACCCGGTCGATGGCGCGTTCACGCTCTTGACCGAAACCACCGACCCGCAGCATCCGTGCAATCTGAAATTCGACACCGTTGTTGGTGGCGCGCCTTACAGCCTCACCACGCGCGTCGTTGTGACGCCGCACTTCTCCTACTCGTCGAACTTCACACCGCAGATCCGACTCAGTCCCGAGGCCTGGGCCGATCTTCAGCGCGACGATCCCGCGTGCGCCGCCGCGCTCAACGACCCGCCGAAGATCGTTCCGCAACTACCGATCAAGCCGACGGACTATGCGGCGTTCCTCATTACCGAGGACGCGGCCAGCGTGCTCGCTGACCTCCAGCAGCGATTCCCACTGAGTGGCGCGCAGTTGGCGGCGGCCTATTACGACCCGCACGCCATGATGGCGACTGTCCTCGACGACTTGTATGTGAGCGGAACGCTCACATACGGCGCCGTGCCGGGCGGGGCGCTCGAGGCGTTGGGCCGCACCGAGGGATCGTGTCATTTCTGCGTGAATGAAAAGTGGACGTTCGCGGGCGAGTGCCGGTACGACAAGACGTCAGAGACCGCGCCTCCGGCTGGCTATTTGGAGCAAGTCGCAGCGCAGATGGTTGCCTCTGGACGTCCTCCGGCACCGCTGCCGTGATGCAGCGGCAGGAGCTCCCCGCCGACGCGGTACGGGTGTGGCGCGGCTTCCGCTCAGTCACGATGCCCCTGCCCGACTTTCTGGGCCTTCTCGGCAGCGTGTTCATCCCGGCCACCGTCGAGCTTCAGATCCAGGCGGGCCTCGACGCCTACGTGCCCACGGTGCCCGGTGGGCTTCCCGGCAAGCCCGACACCGTGCCCGACGAGACCGCCATCCTGTTTTGGGACTCGCAACCGGCCTACGCCACGGCGTTCAACACTCTCGCCGTGCGTACGTACACGCTGACCCACGGTGCGGTCTACGGGCCGGGAAGCGGCGCGCAATTTCCGCTGCCGTTCGCCGGCGAACTCGAGGTCGAGCAGCCCTACCATCTGTTCACGGCGTCGGTGGACTGGATGCGCTCTGCCGTGCGGCAGGTTTTGGTCGGACGGGCAGATCCGATCAGCCCCGATGACTTCCGGTCGTCCTTCGCCAGCGTTGTGTCCTCACTCCAGGCTGCCGGCCGGATAAGCGGCGGTATTGCGTGCGCGGGTGACAACTACTTCTCATTCTGGGGTGCGGGCGACGGCGCGGACGACGCGGTGGCCGAGCTACTCGGCGCGTCGGGCGCGGGCTGGTCACATGTGTTCGCTCCCGCCCCCACGCGCCTTCCGGCCGGCCTCTGGGATGACTGGCCGGGCATGACAGTCGCCGCCGGCGACAGCTTCAACATGCAATTCGCCCGACGATGGGAAACCTCGACCGACGGAGGCGGCGCGTGAGTGCCGAACCGACGCTTTACTCGATCGCGCCGGCGCCAGGCGGCGAGGGCCTGGCCGTCACGCAGGTGTGGCAGCAGGCTGGAGACGGGCCTCTTCCGCAAAGCAGCCTGGGAGCCCGCAAGCTCGAAGCTGGCGGGGTGGCGTATCTCATCTGCCCGGGTGCAGCCGGTGGCGCGACGGCCGTGCGCATCACAGACTCGGCACCATTCGTCGAGAGTGCGCCATCCAACCTCGACATCGGCGGCCCATGGGACGCCGTAGAACCGTTCGTTCTCGGCAACGAGCCGTACGTGCTGGCGTACGCGAAAGCGACTGGGAATGTGTCGATCTTCCCGGTGTCGCGGGACCTCGGCACGTCGGCGCCGTATGCGTTTTACCGAACACGGCCGCCGGCGATCTCGATCGGCTTCGACATGATCACACCCGTGGTCGTGCTGAGTGGTGTCTACATCGTCGGCTACATCAAGAAGACCGGTGACGTGCGCGTCTATTCCATTTCGGTCACCGCGTCCACGCCTCCGTCTGCGCCCGGTACGCCGCCGCTACTGGCACTACCGGTTTGGGATCACCAGTGGGCGCCGAACTGGACGCACTTCGCCTGGTTCCACATGGGCGGCGAGGTGTTCTTCTTCAAGATCAATGACGGCAAGCTGAACGTGAACATCGATCACTTGCAGGACGATCCGTCCGAAGGGACTGTGGCAGTGGGTAGCCACCTGGAGAGCCAGCTACCGGACCCGCTCAGCCTCGACATCGTGCGTCCGTTGTACGTCGGCGGCGGCGACCCCCACCTGTTGACGTACAAGAGCGATGGAACCACGGTTGTGTATCGCGTACGGGGCGACTGCCAGGGTTGGGTCGAGCAGGCAAGCGTGTCGACGGTGGCCGGCGCGTCAGACATCGTCACGTACCAGCTGGGAGACCAGACGTTCGCACTGTTCCACTGAGGACCAGGTGACCCAAAGGCCCTCGCTGCCGCGAAGTCGATCGAAACCGCAAACTAGACCGGTTGGTCAAGTTCCTTAGTAATCTTCCTGCGTGCCCACGATGCAGGAGCTCGGCCAGCGCGCCAAAGCGGCGGCGCGCGTGGTCGCTCTGGCGTCGACCGACGCCAAGGACGAAGCCCTGCGGGCCGCCGCCGACCTCCTCGTGGAGAAGGCGCCCGAGATCGTCCGGGCCAACGAGGCCGACGTGGCCCGGGCCGAAGCCGACGGCACCACGGCCACGGTCGTCGACCGGCTTCGGCTCACGCTCGCCCGCGTCGAAGCCATGGCCGCTGGTCTGCGCAAGGTCGCCGGTCTGGCCGATCCGGTCGGTGAGATCGTCGACGGCTGGACCCGGCCCAACGGCCTGCGCATCCAGCGGGTGCGCGTGCCGCTCGGCGTCGTCGCCATCGTCTATGAGAACCGGCCCAACGTCACCAGCGACGCCGCCGGCCTCTGCCTGAAGAGCGGCAACGCCGCGTTCCTGCGGGGTTCGTCGGCTGCCATCGAGTCGAACCGGGCCATCGCCGCCGTGCTGCGGGAGGGATTCGCCAAGGCCGGGCTTCCCGAAGACGCGCTCGTTCTGGTCGAAGACACACGGCACGAGGCGGCTGTGGAGTTCATGCAGTTGCGCGACTGCATCGACTGCCTGATCCCGCGCGGCGGCCCGTCGCTGATCAAGGCCGTCCTCGAAAACGCCACGGTGCCGTACGTGATCGACGGCGACGGCAATTGCCACGTCTACGTCGACGCCGACGCCGATCTTGACGTGGCGCTGGCCATCGTCGTGAACGCCAAGACGCAGCGGCCGTCGGTGTGCAACGCGGCCGAGTCGCTCGTCGTGCACGAGTCGATCGCCGCCGCGTTCCTACCGCGCGCGGCCGCGGCGCTGGCCGGCGTCGAGCTGGTCGGCGACGCCGCGAGCCGCGCGCTGGTCGTGTCGATCGGACCGGCCACCGACGACGACTTCGGCGCCGAGTTCCTCGATCTCAAGATGAGCGTCGCCGTTGTTCCGTCGATCGACGCGGCGATCGCGCACGTCGCCCGTTACGGCTCCGGTCACACCGAGGCGATCGTCACCCGCTCGCTGGCGGCGGCCGAGCAGTTCACGCGCGAGGTGGACGCGGCGGCCGTCGTCGTCAATGCATCGACCCGCTTCACCGACGGCGAGGAGTTCGGGTTCGGCGCCGAGATCGGCATCAGCACCCAGAAGTTGCACGCTCGGGGCCCCATGGGGCTGCGCGAGCTCACGACCATCAAGTACCTCATTCATGGAGAAGGGCAGGTTCGCCAGTGACGGCGCAGGATCCACGGTTCGGTTCGGTCCCCGAGGTTCGAGAGGGCCTCAAGGACGTTGCGTACCTGGCCGACGAAGGCATCTCGGGCGTCGTCTACCTCGCCGACCGCCTCGACAAGCCGATCTTGGTCGAAGGGCCCGCGGGCACCGGCAAGACGCAGCTGGCCAAGTCGGTCGCCGAGATGACCGGCGCCCGGCTGATCCGGCTGCAGTGCTACGAGGGTCTCGACGAGTCCAAGGCCCTGTACGAGTGGAACTACAAGAAGCAGCTACTGCGCATTCAGGCCCAGCGCGTGGCCGAGGACTCGGGCGGCAAGTGGGACGAGATCGAGGAGGACATCTTCAGCGAGGACTTCTTGCTCACCCGTCCGCTGCTCGAGGCAATCCGCGCCGAGGAGCCGGTCGTGTTGCTGATCGACGAAGTCGACCGCGTCGAAGTCGAGACCGAGGCGTTGCTGCTCGAGATCCTCTCCGACTACCAGGTGTCGATTCCCGAGATGGGCACCGTGTCGGCTACCCAGATCCCGCTGGTGTTCCTCACGTCGAACAACACGCGCGAGTTGTCCGAAGCGCTGAAGCGCCGCTGCCTCTACCTACACATCGACTACCCGACCCTCGAGCGCGAGAAGGAGATCGTCCTCACGCGCGTGCCGGAGATCACCGAGCACCTCGCCGATCAGATCGTGCGCATCGTCCGGTCGATCCGCCAGATCGAGTTGAAGAAGCACCCCTCGGTGTCCGAGACGCTCGACTGGGCCCGCACGCTGGTGCTCCTCGGCATTCAGAACATCGACGCCGAGCAGGCCCAAGAGACGCTGCACGTCCTGCTCAAGTACCAGTCCGACATCGCCAAGGCCGCCAAGGAGCTGGCCACCGCCTGATGCTCGACCTGCTCGCCGGCTTCATCCAGGAGTTGCGCGCCGCCGGGTTACCGGTGTCGCTCACCGAGAACCTCGACGCGATGGAGGCCGTCCGCCACATCCCGCTCGAGGACCGCGAGGCGTTCAAGTACGCGCTGGGCGCCACGCTGGTCAAGAACAACGCGCACTGGAAGGCGTTCGAGACGATCTTCGAGGTGTACTTCTCGCTGCGCGGCGCCGAGTACACGATCGACGAGGACGCCAGCGAGGACGAAATCACCGCCGGGCTGTTGCAACAGCTCATGGGGGAGGCGCAGCAGGGCTCGGCCATGGACGGGCTCACGCCCGAGGAGCTGGCCGAGCTGCTCTACAAGGCGCTCATGGAGGGCGACGAGGCCATGGCGCGGGCGCTGGCCCGCCAGGCCGTCACCCGTTACGCGGGCATGGAGCCGGGCCGGCCGGTCGGCGGCACGTACTACCTGTATCGCACGCTGCGGAATCTCGATCTCGACGGCGTTCTCGAGCGGATGATGGAAGCGGCGCAACAGGAAGCCGACGGCGGGCTGACGCCGCTCGAGGAGCGGCTGGCCAAGGACGAGTTCGAATCGCGTATCGACCGCCTCCGCAAGGAGATCGAAGCCGAGATCCGCCGGCGGCTCGTCGCCGACCGCGGCGCCGAGGCGATGGCCAAGACGCTGCGCAAGCCGCTGCCCGAGGACATCGACTTCATGCACGCGTCGCGTGAGGAGCTGAGCGCGCTGCGGCGGGCGATCCATCCGCTGACGCGCAAGCTCGCAGTGCGGCTTGCCCGCAAGCGGCGTCACGGCCGCAAGGGCCCGCTCGACTTCCGCAACACCGTGCGCCACTCGCTCTCGTACGGTGGCGTCCCCGCCGAGCCGAAGTTCAAGTACCCGCGACCGTCGAAGCCCGAGATCATGATCGTGGCCGACATCAGCGGGTCGGTCGCCGCCTTCGCCCGGTTCACGCTGCACCTCGTCTACGCGCTCAACAGCCAGTTCTCACGGGTGCGGTCGTTCGTGTTCATCGACGGCATCGACGAGGTCACGCACATGTTCGAGGGCGTCGAGGACATCACTGAGGCCGTGCACCGCGTCAACACCGAGGCCGACGTGATCTGGGTCGACGGCCACTCCGACTACGGCCACGCGTTCGACGTGTTCTGGGAGCGATGGGGCAAGGAGATCTCGCCCAAGACCAGCGTCATCCTGCTCGGCGACGCGCGGAACAACTACCACGCGTCGCAGTCGTGGATCATCCACGAGATGCGCAAGAAGGCGCGGCACGTGTACTGGCTCAATCCCGAGCCGCGCTCGTACTGGGACACCGGCGATTCGATCCTCTCCGAGTACGCGACGCACTGCGACGGTGCGTACGAGTGCCGGAACCTCAAGCAGCTCGAGAAGTTCGTCGACATCCTTGGCTGACACGCGAATCGTTCTCGTTCGGCACGGACAGGCCAACGCGTTCACGGAGCAATTCGTCGCCGGTCACAACAGCTGCACCGGGCTCTCCGCATTGGGCAAACAGCAGGCCGCCGCGTTGCGGGACCGCCTGGCGCGAACGAGGGAGTTGGGTCAGGTCGATGTGCTGTATGCGTCGCTGATGGAGCGGGCGGCCGAGACAGCGCGCATCATCGCGCCCGCCCTGGGCAACCTCCCTGTCGCCCAGGACTGCGGCGTGTGCGAGATCCATCCCGGCGAGGAAGTCGACGGCATGGCGTGGGAGGAGTTCCGCGAGAAGTACCCGTGGGGAGTCGGCGTGACCGACCCCTACCAGCGGTGGTCGCCGGGCGGCGAGTCGTGGGCCGAATTCTCGACGCGGACCGGCACCCGCCTGACCGAACTGGCCAACGAGCACGCCGGCCAGACGATCGTGATCGCGTGCCACGGCGGCGTGGTCGAGTCCAGCATGATCACGTTCGGCCGCATGCCGATGCGCCGCCCGTTCAACATGCAGGCCGAGAACACCTCACTCACCGAGTGGACCCGCGCCCCCGACGCGACCGAATGGTTCCTCGCCCGCTACAACGACGCCGCCCACCTCCACAACCTCTAACCGTTCTTTGATTCTTTGCTGGCGCAGAAAGTCGCCAACGAATCAAAGAAGCGTCAGTCGGTGGCGATGTCGGCCAGGAGGCCGAGGTGGTCGCTGGCGAAGGTCTTGGTGAGGACGCGGTCGCAGACGACGCGGGCGGCCTCGACCCGGCCCTTGGCGTCGTGGCGCCAGCCGACGAACACGTAGTCGATGCGGCGGTCGGACTCCCGCACCAGGTGGGCGTACGGATTGCGGTTGTCCCATGTCCAGCCCGGCCCCCGGGAGCCCGCTACCCGCCACGCGTCCTGGTAGTAGACCGACCGACCACCCAACGTCGCTAGCCCGCTGAGGAAGCGGATCTCGGTCGAGTCGGGGTCGGCGTTGAAGTCGCCGGCGAGCACCGGCGGCAACGCGGCGGTCGGATCGGCGTGCTCGGTGATGAAGGCGTCGACTTCCTGCACCTGGGTCTCGCGGGTGATCCCGTCGTCGAACTTCCAGTTGAGGTGTGTCGAGAAGATGTCGTGGCCGCCGGTGCGAACGTGCAGGATGCAGCGGCGCACGTCGTCGGCGACGGTTTCGCCGGCCAGCGGCATCGAGTGCTCGGCGTCGATCGGCCAGCGGCTCAGCACCGCGTTGCCGAACAGGCCGATGTCGCTCCACAATTTCTCGCCGGCGTAGGCGACGTGGTAGTCGGCCGCCGCCGCCTCGGCGATCCAGCGGGCCTGGTTCTGCCCGTCGTTCGACTCGATGACCTCCTGGAGCGAGACGATGTCGGGCTCGAGTCGGTCGATCCAGGCGACGATCTCGGTTCGCCGGTCGGGCCAGTCGGTGAGGATGTTCCAGATGTTGAGCGTCATCACCCGAAGCACCGGCGCAGGCTATCGACCTACCGTCGGCGCATGTTGATCGAGAGCGAATCGGCGATGCCGGCCAGCGCCGACGCCGTGTACGCCGCAGTGGCCGACCTGCGGCAACGCCCGACCTGGCTCACCGAGATGTCCGAGGTCGACGCCCCGCCCGGAGCCGCGCAGGCCGGTACCCGGTTTACCGCGACCAGCTCGCTCCTCCTGCACAGCTTCCATGGCGCCAGCGACGTGCGGGAGGCCGATGGCGTGTCCCGCCTCACCGAAGAGGTGCACCTCGGCGCCCGGTTTCAGAGCATGTGGACGATTGTGCCGTCGCCGACCGGCACCGTGCTGCGGCACCGCATCGAGCTCGACCTACCGCGCGGGCCCTTGGGCTGGCTCGCCCGCATCGCGCTGGGCTGGCGGCTGCGGCAGATGTCGCGGCGCAGCCTCCGCCTGCTGGCGCGCCGGCTCAGCTCAGCATCTTGAACCACCGGCCCAGGCCGTCGGTTCGCTGAAATCCGGAGGCTTCCCAGGTCGCGACCGCGTAGTCGTGGTCCTCGACGACGAGGGCGCTCACCCGCTGCGCGCCGCGCTCGCGCAGCCACTCGAGCCCGGCGGTGACGAGGCGGGATGCGATCCCCTCGCGCCGGCGCTCTGTCGCCACGGCGAGGTGGTACAGATTCCCGCGCCAGCCGTCCCATGCGACGACCAGTGTGCCCACCAACGCATTGCTGTCCTCGGCGACCAACACGTTGGCTGTCGGATGGGCGAGCAGTAACGCCACCGCCTCGGGTGTGTCGGTCAGCGACGGCTCCGCGTATTGCTGGAAGAACGAAAGGACGCTCTCAGCGTCGTCGACGCCCGCGGTCCGGATGTTCAAGTAAGCGCGGTGCCGAGGATCATGCCGGCGCCGACGGTGTCGTTCGTCGCCTCGTCCATGAGGATGAAGCTGCCCGTCGTCCGGTTGCGGCGGTACTCGTCGACCATGATCGGCGTCGTCGTGCGCAGCGTGATGCGGCCGATCTCGTTGAGCACCAGCTCCTCGGCGACTTCGTCGCGCCGGAGCGTGTTGATGTCCATCCGATACCGAAGGTCGCGAATCACCGCGCGCGTCGTGCGCGTGGTGTGCTTCAGCGCGAGCTTGGTTCCCGCCCGTAGCGGTCGGTCGACCATCCAACACACCATGGCGTCGACGTCTTGGGTGACCTCGGCGTGGTTGTGCGGACGGCAGATCATGTCGCCGCGCGACACGTCGAGGTCGTCGGCCAGGCGGACCGTGACCGACATCGGCGGGAACGCCTCGTCCACCGGGCCATCGAACGTGTCGATCGACGCGATACGACTGGTCAGGCCCGACGGCAGCACGACGATCTCGTCGCCCGCCTTGAGCGTGCCGCCGGCGACCTGCCCCGCGTAACCGCGGTAGTCGTGGTGCTCGTCGGAGTGCGGCCGGATCACGTACTGGACCGGGAACCGCACGTCGATGAGGTTGCGGTCCGACGCGATGTACACCTCTTCGAGGTGGGTGAGCAGCGACAACCCGCGGTACCACGGCATGTTGACCGACGCATCCACCACGTTGTCGCCGTGGAGCGCGGATACGGGGATGAAGGTGACGTCGGCGACTTCGAGACGGGTGGCGAAGGCCCGGAACTCGTCCTTGATCTGCTCGTAGATCTCCTCGCTCCAGTCGACGAGGTCCATCTTGTTGATGCAGACGACGATGTGCGGGATGTGGAGGAGCGTGGCGATGAATGCGTGTCGTCGCGACTGCTCCAGCAGACCCTTGCGCGCGTCCACCAACACGATCGCCAGGTCGGCAGTCGACGCGCCGGTGACCATGTTCCGCGTGTACTGCACGTGGCCAGGGGTGTCGGCGATGATGAACTTGCGCTTCGGTGTCGCGAAGTAGCGGTAGGCGACGTCGATGGTGATGCCCTGCTCGCGCTCGGCGCGCAGGCCGTCGGTGAGGAGGGCGAGGTTGGTGTACTCCAACCCCCGCTGGCGGCTCGATCGCTCGACGGCATCGAGCTGGTCTTCGAAGATCGCCTTCGAGTCGTACAGCAGCCGTCCGATCAGCGTGCTCTTGCCGTCATCGACGGAGCCGGCGGTCGAGAACCGAAGCAGCTCCACTAGAAATAGCCCTCGCGCTTGCGGTCCTCCATGGCGGCTTCGGAGAACTTGTCGTCGGCGCGCGTGGCGCCCCGCTCGGTGATGCGCGTGGCCGCGACCTCGATGATGATCTCCTCGAGCGTCGCCGCGTGCGACTCAACCGCACCGGTGCACGACATGTCACCGACGGTCCGGTAGCGCACCGTCGTGACGTAGGGCTCCTCGCCGGGCAGCAGCGGGATGAACGGCGACGTCGACAGCAGCATGCCGTCGCGCTCGAATACCTCGCGCTGGTGGGCGAAGTAGATCGACGGGACCTCGAGCTGTTCCTTGGCGATGTACTGCCACACGTCCATCTCGGTCCAGTTCGAGATCGGGAAGGCCCGCACGTGCTCGCCCTTGCGGATGCGTCCGTTGTAGAGGTTCCACAGCTCGGGCCGCTGGTTCTTCGGGTCCCACTGGCCGAACTCGTCGCGGAAGCTGAACACCCGCTCCTTGGCTCGGGCCTTCTCCTCGTCGCGCCGGGCCCCGCCGAACGCGGCGTCGAACCCGTGGTCCTCGATCGCCTTCAGCAGCGCGGCGGTCTGGAGGCGGTTGCGCGACGCGCGCGGCCCGGTCTCCTCGACGACCAGCCCGGTGTCGATGGCCTCCTGCACGCTGGCCACGACGAGGCGTTCGCCCAGCTCGGCGACGCGGCGATCGCGGAACTCCAACGCCTCGGGAAAGTTGTGGCCGGTGTCGACGTGCATCACCGGGAACGGGAACTTCCCGGGGCGAAATGCCTTCTCGGCGAGCCGCAACAGGACGATCGAGTCCTTGCCGCCGCTGAACAGCAGCACGGGCCGCTCGAGCTCGGCCGCCACCTCGCGCATGATGAACACGGCCTCGGCCTCGAGCGCCTCGAGGTGGGACAGTTCGTACGGTCGCGACGATGTGAGCGTGGTGGTCATGGGGAAGGGTTCGGAGTCCGAGGGGTTAGAGGTGCAGCCCGCACTCAAGCTTGTCAGAGCCGGCCCAGCGCCCGGATCGCGGATCGTCGCTGTCGGCAGTGGGCACCGTGCACGGCCAGCAGCCGATTGAGCGGTAGCCCTGGTCGACGAGCGGGTTGTAGGGCACGTCGTGGTCGCGGATGTAGCCGGCGACGTCCTCGTCGGTCCACATGCCGATCGGGTTCAGCTTGATGAGGCCGCGGATGTCACGGGCGACCAACGGGGCGGCGGCCCGTGTCGGCGACTCGCTGCGGCGCAGGCCGCTCATCCATGCGTCCTTGCCTTGGAGCGCACGGTCGAGCTGGCCCACCTTGATGGCCGAGCAACAATTCTCCGGGTCGACCTTCCACAACTCCTCGTCGTGGGTCGGCACCGTCATCATCTTCATGTTGAGGCCGTAGCGCCGCCGTACATCCTCGACGGTCTGGAGCGTCTCGGGGAAGTGGTAGCCGGTGTCGATGAACACGACTTCGATCGACGGCTCGATCTTCACCGCGAGATCGATCAGCACGGCATCGGTCATCGACGCGGTCAGGCAGAGGTGCGGGTGGAACGCCTCGACCGCCCACTCGATGATGGCGCCGGCCGGCATGGTCTCGAACTTGTCGCTCAGCGCGGCCAGGTCGGCGTCGCTCAAGTCGACCGCGTCGTGATGCGCGGTCTCGTTTAGCCTCGAAGTGCTCGCCATACCGTCTCCACGGACTCGTCGAGTGACTGGGTTTCTGTGGGCACGAGGACGTCGGGGTTGAGCGGCGGCTCGTACGGGTCGTCAACTCCCGTCAGTCCGCTGATGTTCCCCGCCTTCTGCTCGGCGTAGAGGCCCTTCACGTCCCGCTCGCTGCAGACGTCGACCGGCGTCGAGACGTACACCTCGAGGAACCGGCCATCCTCGTGCAGTGCCCGCACCTCGTCGCGGGCGGCGCGGTACGGCGCGATGACCGGGCACAGCACGATCACGCCGTTTCGGGACAGCAAGTGGGCGACGAAACCGATACGACGCACGTTCTCGTCGCGGTCGTCGCGGCTGAATCCGAGGTCGCGCGTCAGGTGCGTGCGAACAACGTCGCCGTCGAGCACCTCGACCCGGCGGCCCTCGTCGAGCAGCCGTTTCTCGAGCGCACGGGCGATCGTCGACTTACCCGCCGAGGGCAAGCCGGTGAGCCAGACGGTCACGCCGCCGTCGATGCTCACGTGGCGCACTCGGAATCGCCGGTCTCGGCGACGTACGGGCCGGTTTCGCCGTAGTCGATGTAGAAGTCGGGCGCTTCCTCGGGCGTGGGGAACTCGTCGAGCTTCTTGAGATCCTGCGCCAGCGTCTTGACGCCGCCGGCCCGATCGAGCCACACGCGGAACGACTCTCCGGCGTTGCGCTCGCCTGCGTACCGGCTGACGACTTGCACGGTGGCTTCGGCGGCGCGCTTGGCCGGGAGACGCGTGGCCTTTTCGCCGAACTCGATCTGCGCTTCACCGACCTTGCCCCCGAGCAGCATCGTGTAGCCCGGCGCCGGCCGGCCATGAGCGCGCCGCTCGACGCCGAAGAACCCGATGTCGGCCGTGTGGTGCTGGCCGCAACTGTTGGTGCAGCCGGAGATGTTGATCCGTACTCCGCCAACTTCGGCCAGCCCCGCTTCGTCGAGGGCGCGGCCGATCTCGTCGGCCAGGCCGCGGCTCTGCGTGACCGCGAGGTTGCACGTGTCGGCACCCGGGCAGGCGACGACGTCGCGCGCGAGTTCGGCGCCCGGCTGGGCCATGCCGATCTCGTTGAGTCGGGCGTGCAGTACCGGAAGCTGCTCTTCGGTGAGGTCGCGGAACACGAGGTTTTGCCGGTTGGTGACGCGCACCGTGGCGCTGAGCTCGCGCTGGATCGACGCCAAAGCTCGGAACTGATCCGAGGTGATGTCGCCGAGGCGGGCGTAGGCGTAGGCCGACACGGTTCCCTTGGCGGCGCCCCGCACCACGTTGGCCTGCTGCCAGCGGGCGAAGGGGTTGACCCCGTTGATCGTCACCTGCACGCCAGCGTCCCAACCCATGGGCGTCGGTGACGTCTGCGTCGCGACACCAGCCGGCGCGTCGCCCTGTTGCTGGACGAGTTCGGGGATGCCGCCGCGCCACGTCGTCGCCGCGAGGAGGAACTTGCGCTCCTTCAGGATCCGCTCGCGCAGCTCGTCCCAACCCATCGTGTCGACCAGCCACTTGAGGCGCGCCCGCAGCTTGTTGTCGCGGTTGCCGTAGTGATCGAACGTGCGGAGCACGGCCTCCAGTGTCGGCAGCAGGTCCTCGCGCGGCGTGAACTCCTCGAGCGCCAGCGCGGGATGCGGATTGGCGCCGAGACCGCCGGCGATGAAGACGCGGAAGCCGGCCTCGACGGTGCCGTCCTCGAGTGGGCGGTTGACGCCGATGACGCCGACGTCGTTGAACATGGCCTGACCGCAGTCGGTGGCGCAGCCGGAAAAGTTGATCTTGAACTTGCGGGGGAGCCGCTGCGCGTACGGGTGACGCAGGAAGTGCTGGAACGCCGCCTCGGCCCACGGCGTGATGTCGAGCACCTCGTACGGGCACGCCCCCGCCAGGTGGCAGCCCTGGATGTTGCGCACGGTGTCGCCGCACGCTTCACGCGTCGTGAGCCCGACCGATGCGAGGTCGCGCATGACGGCGGGAATCCGCTCCAGCTCGACGAAGTGGAGCTGGATGTTCTGGCGAGTCGTGATGTGGCCCCAGCCGCGCGAGTACTCGTCGGCGATGTGGCCCAGCATCTCGAGCTGCTCGGGCTCGACCGCGCCGTACGGGAGCTTGACCCGGACCATTTGGTTGTGGCCGCCCTGGCGCTGGCCGTAGATGCCGTTGTTCAGACGGAAGACGCGGAAGACGTCGTCGTCGAGGTCGCCGGCGAGGTACTTGGCCAACATCCGCTCGAACTTCTCGATGTCGGCCAGCGTCGCTTGGTCGATTTCATGGGTAACAGCCATGGCGGCTCCTGGGCAGGGGGACGGGGCGCTGTCGAGCTAGAGGACTAGCGAGAAGCCGGACAGGTCTCGTCCCTGACCTCGTGGGGCGTCACGCCCACAGCAACCGACGGCGCGCCGTGGCTGCGAATAATCGAGGTAGGCAGGACGACCACTCCCGCCAGGTTACCGATTCCTGAGTAGTTCGCTCAAGTTTTGGCGGTGGGAGCGGGCTGAACCTCGACCCGGCGGGCGGCGATACCCCATCCCAGGCACGCCACGGCCACGGGCACCAGGGCGACGGCGAGCGGGCCGTTGCCCATGCCGACGAGCTTGAAGGCGCTGGCGGTGAGCACGAAGGCCAAGGCGGGGCGGATCACGGCGTCGGGCGCCCGCACCGAGGCGTGGGCCCCGACATAGACGCCGGGGATGGCGCCGATGAGCAGTGAGGCGGTCAGCCCGAGCTTGAAGTCACCGAACAGGAAGTGGCCGAGCGCGGCCGCGCCCACGAGGGGGACCGCCTGGACGAGGTCGGTGCCCACGAGCTGCGCGCCCTTCAGCGACGGGTACAGGAACAGCAGCATCACGATGATCAGCGAACCCGATCCCACCGAGGTCATCCCGACGACGAGGCCGCCGAGGGCACCAACCAGCAGCGTCGGAACCGGCCGGATCTTGAAGGGCGCCTCGGGAGCCGGGTCGCGATCGCGCTGTATCTGGAGGAGGGCCTTCACGACGATCAGCGACGCGGCGATCAGCAGGGCGACGCCCAGCGCGATCTTCACGCGCGACTCGACGTGGTCGCCGCCCAGGGCGCGGATGATGAACACACCGGCGAACGAGGCGGGCACCGAGCCGGTGACGAGCCAGCGGACGAGCTCGCGGTTCACCGTGCCCTTGCGCAGGTGCACGCTGCCGCCGATGGGCTTCATGACGAACGACGCGACCAGGTCGCTCGACACTGCCGTGAGGGGCTGGATCCCGAAGAGGAGCACGAGGATCGGCGTCATGAGCGCGCCGCCGCCCATACCGGTGAGTCCGACGACGAAGCCGACACCGAGGCTGGCGAGAGAGACGAGGAAGTCGACGTGCATGGGGAGCGGGCCAGGGTAGTCCGTCCGACTGGCACTAAGTCGACGTTTCCTATATTGTCGATCAAATCAATAGACAAACAAGCATTAGACGAATCGGGTTGGCGCTGCTCGTCGCCTCCACGTTGGCGGCGTGTGGCTCGGGTGATTCGCCGGCGAGCACAAAGAGCACCAAGAGCGACGAGCCGATCGACCTCCGGCTGGGCTACTTCGCCAACATCACCCACGCCCCGGCGATCATCGGGGTCGAGAAGGGCTTCCTCGCCAAGGCGATGGGCGCCAACGTCACCCTCAAGACGGCGACCTTCAACGCCGGGCCCGCCGCCGTCGAGGCGCTGTTCGCCGGTTCGATCGACGCCACGTTCATCGGGCCCAACCCGGCGGTGAACGCCTTTGTGAAGTCAAAGGGCGAGGCGATCCGCATCGTCGCCGGCAGCACGTCGGGGGGCGCGTCGCTGGTCGTGAAGCCCGACATCACGAGCCCGGCCGACCTGAAGGGCAAGGCGCTGGCGTCGCCGCAGCTGGGCAACACCCAGGACGTCGCCCTCCGCGCCTGGCTCAAGTCCAAAGGTCTCAAGACCGACACCGTCGGCGGCGGTGACGTGAAGATCAATCCGCAGGAGAACGCCCAGACCCTCGACACCTTCAAGGCCGGGCAGATCCAGGGCGCGTGGGTGCCCGAACCGTGGGCGACCCGACTCGTGCTCGAGGGCGGCGGCAAGGTGCTCGTCAACGAGAAGGACCTGTGGCCGGGCGGGCAGTTCGTGACGACGCACCTCATCGTCCGCACCGCGTTCCTGAAGGCGCATCCCGACGTCATCGAGGCCCTGCTGAAGGGTCACCTCGATTCCGTGCAATACGCCACCGACCACCCGGCCGAGGCCCAGGCCGTCGCCAACGAAGGGATCCGGAAGATCACGACCAAGGCGCTGAGTGCCGCGGTCCTCGCCGACGCGTGGAAGAACCTCACGTTCACGGTTGATCCCATCTCGTCGTCGCTCGTCAAGGGGGCCAACGACGCGGCGGACCTCGGCCTCATCGCCAAGCCGACGCTGACCGGCATCTACGACCTCACGCTGCTGAACAAGTTGCTGGCCGCCGACGGCAAGCCGGCCGTCTCGGGGTCGCTCGATGGCTAAGCCCCAGCTGAGCGTGGTCACGCCGCCGGCCGCCGCGCCGGCGATCAGCCTGAATAGCGTATCGAAGGTGTACGGCCACGCCGGCGCCGCGGTGCCCGCCCTCGACCGCGTCAGCCTGCGCGTCGGTGTCGGCGAGTTCGTGTGCTTCGTCGGGGCGTCGGGCTGCGGCAAGAGCACGATGCTCAACCTCGTATCGGGACTCGACGAGCCCACGTCGGGATCGGTCGACGTCGGTGGCCGCACCGCCTTGCTGTTCCAGGAGGCGGCGCTGTTCCCGTGGCTCACGGCGGCCCAGAACGTCGAGCTCGCCCTCCGGCTCCGCGGTGTCGGGCGCGCCGTGCGCCGCCAGCGCGCTGCTGAGCTGTTGGCGCTGGTCCACCTCGGCGAGTTCGCCGGCAAGCGGCCGCACGAGCTGTCGGGCGGGATGCGCCAGCGCGTCGCGCTGGCCCGGGCGCTGGCCCAAGACGCCGACGTGCTGCTCATGGACGAGCCCTTCGGCGCACTCGACGCCATCACGCGCGACCTCTTGCACGACGAGCTCGAGTCGCTGTGGCTCGAGCGCAAGTTCAGCGTGCTGTTCGTGACGCACAACGTTCGTGAGGCGGCCCGTCTCGGCGATCGCGTCGTGTTGCTGACCAGCCGACCCGGTCGCGTCGCTGCCGAGTTCGCCGTCGACATCGAACGGCCGCGGCGCATCGAGTCGCCCGCGGTGGCCGCCCTCGCCGGGCGCATCACCGAGGGCCTGCGGGCGGAGGTGCGCCGTCATGGCGAAGACTGAGATCGACATCGCCCTCTCGGGCCTCGACGCCCTCGAGTTCGACCTACCGAGCCGCCCGTCCCGCGCCCTCGCGCTGTGGAACGCGCTGTGGCCCAAGCTCGCGGCGATCACGCTGGTCCTCGGTGCGTGGCAACTCGTCGTGTGGTCGGGATGGAAGTCCGAGACGATCCTGCCCTCACCCGCCACCGTGTTCCCCGAGCTGTGGCGCGAGGTGCGCGCCGGGATCATCCTTCCGGCGGTTGGTGTCACGTTGCGGCGAGCGGTCCTCGGTTACAGCACCGCGTTGGTGATCGGGTGCGCACTCGGTATCGCGGTGTCCCGCCAGCGCGTGCTGCGCCAGGCCATTGGTTCGCTGATCACCGGGTTGCAGACGATGCCGTCGATTGCCTGGTTCCCCGCCGCCATCGTGCTCTTCGGTCTCAACGACAGCGCGATCTTCTTCGTCGTCGTGCTCGGCGCGGCGCCCGCCATTGCCAACGGGCTGATCGGCGGCATCGATCAGATCCAGCCCGTCCTGCTAAAGGCCGGGCGGTCGCTGGGCGCGCGCCGTATTGCGATGTGGCGCCACGTCATCCTGCCGGCCGCCTTGCCCGGCTTCGTCGGCGGTCTCAAGCAGGGCTGGGCCTTCGCCTGGCGGAGCTTGATGGCCGGCGAGCTCATTGCCAACTTCGGCGGTCACCGCACCATTGGGTTCCTGTTGCAGAACAGCCGGGACCAGGTCGACTACCCGGCGATGTACGCGGCGATGGTCGTCATATTGATCCTCGGCATCGTCGTCGACTCACTCGTGTTCGGTCGTCTCGACACCGCGGTTCGGCGCCGTTGGGGCCTCGCCGACTGAGATACTCCGCACGTGCGGGTTTCGGCCAAGGTGGATTACGCGGTGCGGGCCGCCCTGGAGTTGGCCGCCGCCGGCGACGGCCCGATCAAAGGCGATCGCATCGCCGAGGCGCAGAAGATCCCGCTGAAGTTCCTCGAGAACATCCTGTCCGAGCTGCGGCGCGCCGGGATCGTCGCCAGCCAGCGCGGCGCCGACGGTGGCTACTGGCTGGCCAAGGCTGCGAGCGCGGTGTCGATCGCCGACATCATCCGCGCCGTCGAAGGACCGCTCGCCGACGTGCACGGCACGTCGCCCGAGAAACTCAAGTTCGCCGGCCCCGCCAAGCCCCTCAAAGACGTGTGGGTTGCCGCCCGCGCCGGCCTGCGGTCGGTGCTCGACGAGGTCACGCTGGCCGACATCGTGAGCGGCGACCTCCCGCCGGTAGTCGCCGAGATGACGTCGGCGAAAGGCGCCTGGTCCCGCCGCTGAGCTAGGCGCGCAGGAGTTCGGCGACGCGGAACGCGAGGTCGAGCGACTGGCGGCCGTTAAGGCGCGGGTCGCACGTCGACGTGTAGTTGCTGTCGAGTTGATCCTCGAGCACTTCCTCGGCACCGCCGAGGCACTCGGTGACGTTGTCGCCGGTGAGCTCCACGTGGACGCCGCCCGGCCAGGTCCCCAGGGACCGGTGAACCGAAAAGAAGCCGCCGATCTCTTCGAGGACGTGGTCGAAGTGGCGCGTCTTGCGCCCCGACGGACTGGCGAACGTGTTGCCGTGCATCGGATCACACACCCACACGACGGGATGCTCGGCCGCGGTCACCGCCTCGATGATCGGCGGCAGCAGCTCGCGCACCTTGGCGTGGCCCATGCGGCTGATCAGGCTGAGGCGACCCGGGACCCGTCCTGGGTTGAGCCGCTCGCACAGGGCGACGGCCTCAGCCGGTGTGGCCGAGGGGCCGAGCTTGACCGCGATGGGATTGCCGACGCCGGCAAGGAAGTCGACGTGGGCGCCATCGATTTGTCGGGTGCGTTCGCCGATCCACAGCTGGTGCGCCGAGCAGTCGTACCACTGGTCGGTAAGTGAGTCCTGGCGCGTGAGCGCCTCCTCGTACCCGAGCAGCAGCGCTTCGTGGCTGGTGAAGAAGTCGACCTGATGAAGATGCGCTTCCTTCTCGAGGTCGATGCCGCAGGCGCGCATGAACCGCATGGCGCGATCGATCTCGGCGGCGATCGCTTCGTAGCGCTGACCCTCGCGGCTCGACGCGACGAACTGCTGGTTCCAGGTGTGAACCTGCGAGAGGTCGGCAAAGCCGCCTTTGGTGAAGGCCCGTACGAGATTGAGCGTCGACGCCGACTGGTGGTAGGCGGCGATGAGGCGCGACGGGTCCGGCACCCGACCGTCGGCCGTGGGGGAGTCGTCGTGGACGATGTGGCCGCGGAACGTCGGCATCTCGGTGCCGTCGACTTCCTCGACCAGCGCGCTGCGCGGCTTGGCGAACTGCCCAGCGATACGGCCGATCTTCACGGTCGGAACTCCCGACCCGTAGGTGAGCACCACCGCCATCTGGAGGATGACCTTGAGCTTGTCGCGGATGGAGTCGGCCGAGAAGTCGTTGAACGACTCGGCGCAGTCGCCGGCCTGGAGCAGGAACGCATGACCTCGATGCACCGCGGCGAGTGCCTCGGTGAGGTTGCGGGCCTCGCCGGCGAACACGAGCGGCGGGAGTTGGGCCAGCTCCTTGAGTGACCGTTCGAGCGCGGCAAGGTCGGGCCAGTCCGGCTGCTGCGCCGCCGGCTTGTCGCGCCAGGTCTGTGGAGTCCAACTCACGAGGCAGACATTCTCGCAGCCGCGACGAGGGGGAGCACACGCATAGAAATCTGCGGGGACAGCGCGATCACCGTTGACGTGCGGCCGATGCCCTGCACCTCTAGCACCCGGTTGAGCACGTCCTGGAGGTGGTCGTTGCTGCGGGCGACCACGCGGCAGTGCAGATCGCCCGGTCCGGTCGTTGCGTGCGCCTCGAGCACCTCGGGGATGTCGCGGAGGTGCTCGACCACGTCGGCCAGCCGCCCTTGGGCGATCTCGAGGGTGGTGAAGGCCAGCACGCTGTAACCCATCGCCGCCGGGTCGACCTCGGGCCCGAAGCCGCTGATGACGCCCCGCTCGACGAGCTTGTCGAGCCGAGCCTGGACCGTGCCTCGGGCCACGCCGAGTTGCCGCGAGAGTTCGAGCACGCCGGCGCGGGGGGCGGCGGCGAGCGTGGCGATCAACCGGGCGTCGAGCGGATCGATGGGCAATCTGGCCACATCGTAGGGCGTAACGCCCTGGTCACTGGTCATATTGCCTAGGTGATGCGCGGTGGCTTGACCATCGGTAGCGATCAGCCGACAGTTCTCTATACAGATGAGTGACAGCATGTCGATGGTCGACAAGAGCGTGAACGTGCTCGCCTACGGCGGGCAGCTCTCGGTTGACCATCCCGGCTTCACCGACGCCGCGTACCGCGCGCGCCGCCAGGCCCTCGGCGAGGTCGCCGCTGAATACCGTCGGGGCGGCGCGGTGCCCGACGCGCCCTACGCCGACGAAGAGCACGCGCTCTGGCGGACGTGCTCCGCCGAGCTGGCCCGGCGGCACGAGCGCTACGCGTGCGACGAGTACCTCGCCGGTGTCGACACGTTGCGGCTGGCCGACGATCACGTGCCCCAGTTGACGGAGGTGTCGCAGCTCCTCGCGCCGCTCAGCGGATTCCGCTACGAGCCGGTGCCCGGGCTCGTATCGCCGTGGAACTTCTACGGCGCCCTGGCCGACGGCTGGTTCATGTCGACGCAGTACATCCGCCACCACTCGGTCCCGTATTACACACCCGAACCGGACGTGATCCACGAGGTCGTCGGCCACGCCAACCAGCTCGCCAGTCCCCGATTCGCCGAGATCTACCGCAAGGTCGGCGAGGCCGTGAAGCGCGTCCGCTCCGATCAGGCCGTGCAGTTCCTCTCGCGCGTCTTCTGGTTCACGGTCGAGTTCGGCGTCGTCTACGAGGGCGGCGATCTCAAGGCATACGGCGCCGGCATCCTCTCGTCCTTCGGCGAGCTCGACGCGTTCCGCGGCGCCGATGTGCGCCCGTTCGACCTCGCCGCCATGGGCGGGCAGCCCTACGACATCACCAAGTACCAGCCGGTGCTGTTTGCCGCTGACTCGGTGGACGCGCTTGTCGGCGAACTCACCGAGTTCCTCGATCACTACGACGAGGACGCGTTCTCCCGCTACTCGAGAAAGGTGGCGTGATCCCGATGGCGATCATCCCCACGACGGTCGGCGGTCTCCCGGCGCCGGCGACGTTCCTCACCGGCTGGGACTACCTCGAGTTCTGGGTGGGCAACGCCCGCGCGTTCACGCAGTTCATGACGTCGGGCTTTGGGTTTCGCGTCACCGGCTACGCGGGCCCCGAGACCGGCGTCACCGACCGCACGTCGTACGTGCTGGAACAAGGCGACATTCGCTTCGTCGTCACCGGCGGCCTGGCGCCGCATACCGAGGTCACCGTTCATGTCCAAGCTCACGGCGATGGTGTTCGCAACATCGCCTTCGCCGCGTCCGACGCGTATGCGGCGTACGGCGCAGCGGTCGAGCGGGGCGCGTCGGGCCGCCGCCCCTCGTTCCCGGACCACGACGCCGACGGTCGCTTGCACCGGGCGACCATCGCGGCGTACGGCGACACCCAGCACACCTTCGTCGACCGCAGCGAGTACAGCGGCGCGTTCGCGCCCGGTTACATCGACGAGGGACTGCCGCCGACGCCGTGCGGGCCCGACGTCGGCCTGCGCGCCATCGACCACGTGGTCGCCAACGTCGAGCAGGGCGCGCTCGATCGTTGGGTCGACTTCTACCGCCACGTCCTCGGGTTCGATCAGCTCGTGCACTTCGACGACGAGCAGATCTCCACCGAGTACTCGGCGTTGATGTCGACCGTGGTGTGGGACGGCTCGCGCATCGTGCTGCCGATCAACGAGCCCGCCACCGGTCGTAAGAAGAGTCAGATCGACGAGTACCTCGACGCCTACGGCGCGCCCGGCGTGCAGCACATCGCCATGCGCACCAACGACATCGTTGCCGCGGTCGGCGCGCTACGCGACCGCGGCGTGCGGTTCCTCGCCGTGCCTGACGCGTACTACGAGGAGGCGCGTCGGCGCGTCGACCTCCCGGACCTGCCGTGGGCCCAATTACAGCGTCTCGGCGTCCTCGTCGACCGGGACGACGACGGCTACCTCTTGCAGATCTTCACCGAGACCGTCACCGACCGGCCGACGGTGTTCTTCGAGATCATCCAGCGCGAGGGTGCGCGGGGCTTCGGCGCCGGCAACTTCAAGGCGTTGTTCGAGGCGATCGAGCGCGAACAAGCGCGCCGCGGCCACCTCTAGGTCGCCTAGATCGCCTCGTAGACCTCCGTCGGTCCTGTCCCGCGCAGGTCGACGACGCCACGCGATGCCCAGTGGTTCGCTTCGCTCGGTGCGGCCGCGATCGCCGCCGAGCTGGCGAGGAGCCGCGAGGCCCGCTGCTTGGCTTCGTCGGTGAGACGGGCTGCTTCGTTCACGGGGTGACCGATGACCGTGTACTCGTAGCGCGCCTCGCTGCCGACGTTGCCGGCTACGACCACGCCCGACGACACGCCGATGCCGGCGTCGATGCCGTCGAGCGTGTCGCGCAACGCGATAGCGGCGCGTAGCGCGCGGGCGGCGTGATCGTCCTGCGCCGTCGGTGCGCCGAAGATGCAGAGCGCGGCGTCGCCCTCGAACTTGTTGACCCAGCCGCCTTCGCTCGCCGCCGCGGTGACGACGGCGGCGAAGAACCGGTTGAGGAGCCGGACGACGTGGTCCGGCGAGTGCTCGCGGGCGAGGACGCTCGAGCCGGCCAAGTCGACGAAGAACACGCTGACCTCCCGCTGCTCGCCGCCGAGGGACACCCCTTGTTCCATGGCGGCGCGCGCGACCTCCTCGCCGACGTGGCGGCCGAACAGGTCTTGCAGCCGGGCCCGCTCGCGCAGCCCGGCGACCATCTGGTTGAAGCCGGCCTGCACCATGCCGATCTCGCCGCCCGCGTCGACGGTCAGCGTCGCATCGAGGTCGCCCCGCTGAACTTGCTCCAGTGACGCGCGCAGCCGGTCCATCGGCTCGGCGATCGACCGGGCCGACCCATACGTGATGAAGAAGCCGGCCGCCAGGCCGGCCACGGCGAGCGTGATCACCGCGGCGGCCAGCGGGACCGCCGCGTGGGGAGAGCGGACCGCGGGGGTCAGCGCGATCCCCGCGAATGGAATGCCCGATCCCAGGGCCCAGGCCAGCAGCAGCCCGCGGCGGACGCCGATGGCGCCCGACTCTTCCGGGGCGGCGCCCGCGAGCGCGGCGGCCCGCAAGTCGTTGTTCGCCCGATCGACGAGCGCGTAGCTGAGAGCGCAGGCCAGCACGCCGCCGAGGACGATGGCCACGAAGATCCGCATCCGGTCGACGAATGAACCGGTGTTCGGCCACAGCGCGATGACGGCCGCCGCGAATACCCACAGCGGCATTCGGGAGCAGGCCGATGCGCCACGGTGCCTCGAGCGCGATCCTCCGCTCGCGCGGTGTCGGTTCCCGCCCCTCGGTCAGCCACGCGGTCTCGCGAGCGGCGACGCGCCGGCTGATGCGAACGCCGATGAACACGAGCACGCCGAGCAGGACGATGAATTGCCCCGTGGCGATGAGGACGGCGAGGGCCAGGCCGCTGTCGGACTGCTGTGCCGGCCCGGTCGCCACGAGGTACGCGGTCACGAACAGCGCGGCGACGCCGTTGGCCAGCGCGATGCGCCACTCCAACGACCGCTGCATCGTCTCCATCAGCACGCCGCAATTGTCCTACGTCTTTGCCTCGCCTTCCGGCTCCGCCTCCGGCTCGCTGCCTTACGATGCCCGGCATGAAGCCATTCCGGTTTGCCGTGCAGGCCCACACTGCGCCCGACGTCAAGAGCTGGCGCGAGTTGGCCCGCACCATCGAGAGCCTTGGGTACTCCACGATGTACATGCCCGACCATTTCGGTGACCAGTGGGCGCCGATGGTCGGGCTCACGGTCGCCGCCGAAGCGACCGACCGGCTCAACGTCGGCACCCTCGTGTTCGACAACGACTACCGGCATCCCGTCGTCCTGGCCAAGGAGGCGGCGACGCTCGACCTCGTCACCGAAGGGCGCTTCGAGTTCGGTATCGGCGCGGGCTGGATGCGGACCGACTACGAGCAGTCCGGCATTCCCTACGACGCGCCGGGCGTCCGTATCGACCGCTTGACCGAAGCCCTCGCGATCATGAAGGCGATGTGGTCGGAGGGTTCGGCCACCTTCGAAGGCAAGCACTACACGGTGAAGGACGCGCAGGGCGCGCCCCGGCCCTACACGAGCCCGCACCCGCCGATCGTGATCGGCGGTGGCGGCAAGCGCGTGCTCTCACTCGCGGCGCGCGAGGCCAACATCGTCGGCGTCACTGCCAACGCCCGCTCCGGTGAGATGGGCGCTGACGCGGCCCAGACCGCCAAGGCCGAGTTCTTCAAGCAGCGCCTGCAATGGATCAAGGACGCGGCCGGTGACCGCTTCGACGACATCGAGATCCAGTCGCTCACCTTCATCATGCAGGTCACCGAGGATCGCGAGTCGGTGTTCGAGAACATCGCCCCGTTGTTCGGGTTCACGCTCGAGGAGGCGCGCGAGGTGCCGCTCGCGCTGGTCGGGACGCTCGATCAGATCTGCGAGATTTTGGAGCAACGACGTGAGGAGTACGGCACCAGCTACATCACGGTGCAGGACGCCGCGCTCCACGATTTCGCCCCAGTGGTCGAACGGCTCGCCGGCAAGTGAGCCGCCGGGTCGGCGTATTCGGCGGCACGTTCGACCCGATTCACATTGCCCACCTGGTCGCCGCGCTCGAGGTTCGCCACGCGCTTGGTCTCGACGAGGTGTTGCTCGTCGTCGCCAACGAGCCGTGGCAGAAGTCCGGTCGCGCGCTCACGCCCGCCGAGGATCGACTGGCGATGGTCGAGGCCGCCGTCGCCGACGTCGACGGCTTGCAGGCGAGCCGCATCGAGATCGACCGCGGCGGCGTGTCCTACACGGTCGACACGCTGCACGAGTTGGCGGGCGACGACCTGTTCCTCATCGTCGGGTCCGACGTCGACCTCGACACGTGGAAGCAGGCCGATGACGTTCGCCGGCTCGCCCAGGTTGTGGTCGTGACCCGGCCCGGGTCGCCGCCGCCCGCCGATGGCGTCGTCGTCGAGATTCCCGCCCTCAACGTGTCGGCGTCGGACCTCCGCCGGCGCCTCGCCGAAGGTCGACCCGTCGAGTTCATGGTCCCGAAACCGGTATTGCGCATTATCCGCGATCGCGGTCTGTACGCTGGCGGCGGATGACCACACGGAAATCGGCGGCCAGTCTCGAGGACGTACGACAGCTGGCCCGAGTGGCAGCGCAGGCGGCGGCGGAGAAGAAGGGCGAGTCGATCGTCATCCTCGAAGTCGGCAGCATCCTCGCCATCACCGACGCCTTCGTGATAGCCAGCGCGTCCAACCAGCGGCTCGTGCGCGCCATCGCCGACGAGGTCGAGGCCAAGGTCAAGGAGGCCGGCGGCGGCGGGCCGATCCGGATCGAAGGTCTCGACGACGCGCGGTGGGTGTTACTCGACTACGGCGACTTCGTCGTGCACCTCTTTCTCGACGAGGTGCGGGAGTACTACGACCTCGAGAGGCTCTGGGCTGACGCGCCGATCGTCGAGTGGGACGGCGACGCGAGGAAGTCCGCGGTCAGCCGGTAAGCCTTCTCGATCAGCATGTGGGCCCGGCTGAAGTCGTGATAGCCGAGGCTCGACCCGGGATCGACCGCTGGGAGAACAAGTAGTTCGACGCCCTCGGGAACCGATCCCGTGTCGATGGCGAAGCGATGGTTGCGGGCGATCGAAAACGACTGGATGAGCGCCTCGATCGGACGCTTCGGCGCCCGTCGGGGCCGGCTGAAGTTGCCGACGTGCAGGACGACGACGCGGCGGGCACCGAGGGCGAGGGCACGCGAGATCGGCACGTTGTTGACGACGGCACCGTCGACGTAGGGCTGGCCGTCGATCATCACGGGCGGGAACACCGCCGGGATCGCCGACGATGCGAGCAGCGCCCGCAGGACGGGACCGGTGTGGAACCAGTGCTCGGCGCCCGTGTTCAGCGCGGTCGCCACGACGTGCAGCGGGATCTCGGTCTCTTCGAAGTTGCGGAAGGGAAGGTGTCGCTCGAGCAGGTGGCGCAGCCCGTCGTTGGACTCGAGGGTCGGGTAGCGCTTGGCGAGCATCCGCACCGCGTTGAACTTTCCGGCCGGACAGATCGTGTGACTGCTCAAGCTGCTCCACACCACTTCGAGCTGCTTGACCGCCGCCATGGTGGGCTGGGCGGCGAGGACGGCGCCGTTGATCGCGCCGACCGAGCAGCCGACGACGGCGTCGGGCGTGATGCCGTGCTCGAGGAGCGCGCGCAGCATCCCCACTTGTGTGGCACCCAAGTTGGCGCCGCCACCGAGGACGAACACCGTTTCCGGCATGCACTCTCTTCGGTCGGCGGGAGAACGGTGCCAATGGTCCAATCGGACCATTAGCGTCCAGCCGTGGGCGACGCACCTGGTGTAGGCACGCCGTTGCGGATCGGCGGCACGACCGTCGTTCGCAACCGCCTGTACCGGGCGCCGGTGCTCGAGGGCGCGGGTGACGGCGACGACTGCGCCGACGCCTACGCCCGCCACTTCGTCGAGAACGCGCGCCACGGCGTCGGGCTGATCATCCAGGGCAGCGCCTGCCTCTACGAGGAGGGGCGGACATCGCCGGGCATGACGCTCGTGCACACGCGGGAGCGGGTCATGCGGCTGGCGCCCATGGTCGCTGCGGTCAAGGCGCAAGGCGCGGCGATCTGGCTCCAGGTCGGCCACGGCGGCATCTACTCGATGGAGGCGTGGCACGAGCCGTACGCGTCGGCCCGGAAGGGGCCGTTGCTGGCCGCGTCCCCGTTGCGGTGGTGGCTGCGGCCCGCGTTCCGCGGCGTGCCGATCCATGCCATGTCGACCGAGGAGGTCCGCGCCCTCACCGTGCGGTACGGCGAGATCGCCGGGTGGGCGCGCGAGGCCGGGTATGACGGCATGCAACTCGCATCGTCCAACGCCAAGCTGCTCGACCAGTTCCTGTCGCCGTTCTACAACCAGCGGGACGACGAGTTCGGTGCGTCGGCGGCGGGACGGGCGCGGATACTCGACGTCATCGGCCAACGGGTGCGCGAGCGGGCGGGCGAGGACTTCACGCTGGCGGTGAAGATCCCCGTCGGGGAGAAGGCGCCGCCGTTCGCACCGCGCACGACGTGGGACGAGGGGTTGGAGATGGCCGAGCTGGCCGAGTCGTTCGGCTACGACGCGGTCACGCCCGTTCACGTGTCGGTGTTCCCCGACACGACGTTGTCGCGCGGCGGCATCCCGCGTTCGATCTGGAACAACAAGGCAATCAATGCGCGATTGCGGAAGGCGGCGCCGCAACGGCGTCAACGCGTGGTGCTTGAAGCGGGCTACGCGTTGGGCGGCGTGATGTCGCCGTTCAAACCGGTGTGGAACCGGCGGCAGTTCACCGCCGTGAAAGCGCGCGTGTCGATTCCGGTGTTCGCGGTCGGCGGCATCCGCACCGCGGCCGACGTGAACGGCATCCTCGACGGCGGCCAGGCCGACATGGTCGGCATCGGCCGCCCGTTCTACGCCGAGCCCGACCTGGCCGCCCGCATTCTCGGCGGCGCTCCCCACGCCGAGCCGGCGTGTCAGTACTCCAACCTGTGCGTCCCCGCCCAGATGCTGGGGATGAGAGGGGTCTGTTACAACCCTGCGGTCAAGAAGAGTTCGGCGAGTCGCTCAGCGCTCGAAGAGTGACAAGTCGATCGCGTTGCCCATCGCGATCTGACCTCGTGTGTTCGGGTGAATGTCGTCGCTGGCGTAGCCGGGGTTCATCTGCAGCGGGTTGGCCGTGGCCCGCACCGCGGCATCGAAGTCGATGAATCCGTCGAACGACGACGTCGTGCGGATCCATTGGTTCACCTCGGCCCGCTGATCGTCCTTCACGGGCACCGGGCCGTCGCGCCGCGGCAGGATCGTGGCGCCAATGACCTTGAGCCCGGCGACATGCGCTCGATCGGCGAGTGCCGTCAGCACGGCGATGGCCTTGGCCGCGGTCTGGCCCCCGTAGATGTCGTTGGTGCCTTCGAAGATGATCACGTGGGATACGCCCTGTCGGCGCACCACGTCCTCGACGAAACGACTTGGAGCGGCCGGGCCGGTGCTGTTGTCGGCCGACACGAGCGCGTTGCACGCGATGCCGGCGTTGACGACCGTGCGATGAATGCCGGCCGCTCGCAGACGCGACCCGAGGATGTCGACCCAGTGGCGGCCGAGGTCCTGCTGCGGGTTGTCGGTGATGGAGTCGCCCAACGCGACGATCGCGGTCGTCGGCACGCTGGCGTCGACCTGCAAGCCGGCCAGCGCGATGTACGAGTGGAGCTGCGCGCGGTAGGCGCCACCGCTGGTGTCGCCGGTGTGATCGCCGCTTCCAACCGCGGTCGCGTACGACGCGTCGGAGCCGACCGCATGCCAGGTCAAGGGCCCGCTCGACGCGATGGCAACCGAGACCGAGACGGGGTGCTCGGGATCGACCTCGAACCGGACGGCGTCGCTCACGGCTTCCTCACCGCCGCCGAGCGTCAGCGTCTTGCGGCCGTCGAAGAGCACGTCCTTGGTGGTGCCGGCTGCCACACCCGCGCCCGTCGTCTGTTCGGCGATCGTGACGTGGCTGATCGCCAGCAAGCGGGAGCTGAAGCGGTTCGAGAGCCGCACGCGAACCGCGGAGCCGGCCGCCGTCGCCCGCACTGCGAAACGCGCGCTCTGCGATGAGGCCCGGTTGCCCGGAAACGCCGCTTCGGCGCCCCGTCCGCCGCACCCGTTGGGCATCGCGCCCATCGGCACTGCCTGCCACGCGTCGACCCAGTTGCCCTTGATCGCGGCGGGCGCGGCGGGCTTGTTGTTGCACCCGGTGGCCGTCAATGCGAGGGCGACGAAGACGATGCAGACCGTCCGGCGAGACAAGACGCCGAGGCTATGCCGGTTTCCCCCGCTCCTCCTATGCACCCACCGGCGTGAGGCGGTACGGCTCGGCCCACCTGACCGTCTTTGCCTGACCGTTTCGGGGCGGAGCGACGCGGAGGAAACAGCGCCTGGTTGGTGCATCGTCAACCGGGACGATGAACACGCAATCCAGCTCGGGCGAGTAGACCCCGAACACGTCGACCTCACCTGCGTAGCTGACCGGCACGTTGCCGGTGTTGCTGCAGGTGCGGAAGGCCACGCATCCGTCCTTCAGATAGGACGTCTTGCATTGCATGCGTTTGAGGGTCCCCGCCGAGTCCGCGTAGACGAGATCGACGCGGCCGTACGGATTGAAGAACGGCAAGTACACCGAGTTACCGGCTGCCACCAGCGCGGTGGCTATCGCCAACTCGGCCCGGGCGCCCACCTCGGACGGCGTCACGGGGTTCGGCGGTGCTGCAGGGTAACCGTGGAGCTGACGCGGATCGAACGCGCTACCCCTTCGATGCCATCGAAGTGCTCTACCAATTGAGCTACAGCCCCGTGGGAATCAGAGACAGTATCAGCACGCATGTTCGAACGGTACCGACGAGGTGTGACAACGGACGCTCTACGATCCTCGGCGTGAGCGAGGCCTACGACGCGCAAGCGGTCGAGGAAAAGTGGCAGGCGCGGTGGGAGGAAGCCGGCGCGTACCAGATCGACAACGACGACCCGCGCCCGCCCTTCTACGTGCTCTGCATGTACCCGTATCCCAGCGGCGCCGCGCACCAAGGCCACGTCCGCAACTACACGTTCGGCGACTTCATCGTCCGCCACCGGACCATGCAGGGCTACGGCGTCCTGAGCCCGATGGGCTTCGACAGCTTCGGCCTGCCGGCCGAGAACGCCGCCCTCAAGACCGGCACCCACCCGCGCCCGTTTACCGACGCCCGCATCGACGAGCTGAAGGGCAGCATCCGCCGTCTCGGGGCGATGTACGACTGGCGCCGCGAGGTCCGCAGCCACGACCCCGGCTACATGAAGTGGAACCAGGTCATCTTCCAACGCTTCCTCGAGCACGGCCTCGCGTACCGCAAGAGCGCACCGGTCAACTGGTGCCCCGGCTGCCAGACCGTCCTGGCCAACGAGCAGGTGCTCGCCGACGGAACGTGCGAACGGTCGGGCGACGTCGTCTCCAAGCGCGACCTCGAGCAGTGGTTCTTCAAGATCACCGACTACGCCGATGAGCTGCTGAACGAGCTCGACAACCTCGAGTGGCCCGAGCGGGTCAAGACGATGCAGCGCAACTGGATCGGCCGGTCGGAGGGTGTCGAATTCCAGTTGGCGGTCCAGGGCCATGACGGCGTCGGCATCGACGTCTTCACCACCCGCCCGGACACCAGCTTCGGCATGACGTATGTGGTTCTGGCGCCCGAGCATCCCTTGGTCGACCAGATCACCACCGCCGATTCGCGGGCCGCGGTCGACCAGTTCAAGTCGCGCGTCAGCATGGAGTCCGAGGTCGAGCGCCAGTCGACCGAAGGCGCGCTCGAAAAGCGCGGCGTGTTCACCGGCGCCCACGCGATCAATCCGTTCAACGACCAGCCCGTCCCGATCTACGTCGCCGACTACGTGCTGATGACCTACGGGACCGGGGCGATCATGGCCGTGCCCGGCGAGGACCAGCGTGACTGGGACTTCGCCAAGGCGTACGACCTGCCGATCATCCGCACCGTCCAGCCGCCGGCCGACTTCGACGGCGACGCCTATACCGACGACGGCCCCAAGATCAACAGCGACTGGCTCGACGGTCTCGGGATAGCCGACGCCAAACGGGCGGCCATCGACTGGCTCGAGAAGCAGGGCATTGGGCAACCGACGGTCAACTACCGGCTGCGCGACTGGCTGCTTTCGCGGCAGCGGTATTGGGGCTGCCCGATCCCTGTCGTGTACTGCCCGACCGACGGCGTAGTCGCCGTCCCGCCGGATCAGCTGCCGGTGTTGCTGCCCGACGATGTCGAGTTCCGCCCAACAGGGGAGTCGCCGCTCAAGTTCCACGAGGCGTTCCTGCATACGACCTGCCCCACGTGCGGTGGCCCCGCGACGCGGGAGACCGACACGATGGACACGTTCGTCGACTCGTCGTGGTACTTCCTGCGCTTCTGCGATCCGTGGGACGAGAACGCACCGTTCACCACCGCCGCTGTCGACCGTTGGATGTCGGTGGACCAGTACATCGGCGGCATCGAGCACGCCATCCTCCACCTCATGTACGCCCGCTTCTACACGAAAGCACTTGCCGATCTCGGCCTGGCACCCGCCGGCTTGCGCGAGCCGTTCAAGCGGTTGTTCACCCAGGGGATGATCCGCATGGGCGGCACCAAGATGTCCAAGTCGAAGGGCAACCTGGTCGCGCCGTCGCAGTACTTCGAGTCTGTCGGCGCCGACGCGTTGCGGCTGTACCACCTCTTCATCGGGCCGCCGGCCGACGACGTCGACTGGGGCGAGCAGACCGACGAGATCATCGAGGGCGCGTCTCGCTTCCTCAAGCGGGTCTGGCGGCTCGCGCTGCCCGACACCACCGTGCCCCGCGCCGACGACGCCGCCGACATCGAAGTGACGCGCGCCACGCACCGCCTGATCGCCCGTGTCAGCGACGACGCCGACCGCTGGTCGTACAACACGGCGGTGGCCGCGCTGATGGAGTTCACCAACCTGCTCTACAAGCAGGGCGCAACCGACGCCGCCGTTGACACGTTGCTGTTGCTACTGGCGCCGATGACGCCGCACATCGCCGCCGAGCTCTGGGACCGCCGTCATCCGGGCGAAGACGTGCATGCCCAGAAGTGGCCCGAAGCCGATCCCGACCTGGCGCGGCTGCAGACCGTGACCATGGTCGTGCAGGTCAACGGCAAGGTCCGCGATCGCATTGATGTCGACCCCGGAATCGACGACGCCGAGGCCGAACGGTTGGCGCTGGCATCGGAGAAGGTGCAGGAGACGACCAACGGTGCCGCGCCCAAGAAGGTCATCGTGAAGCCGCCTCGTTTGGTGAACGTCGTCGTCTGATTGCGTCAGGCGGCATTGAAGTCGCGCCGCAGCACCTGCCGCAGCCGCAGCCGCTGACCTGTGTGCAGGACCGCGCGCGCATAGATGGCGCCGGCGACGCGGGCCATGGCGACGGTCGCGGCGATGAGGAGTGCCATCGACACGAACGCCTGTAACGCCGACGCCCGACCGATGCCGATCAACATCGGCATCACCATCGGCGCGGTCGGCGGCAAGTACGACAGCACCCGCGCGAACAGCGACGGGTCACTGCCGCTGAGGAGCGTCGACGCCGTGAAATAGCCGACGAGGATCGGCAGACCGACGGGGAAGGCGGCGTTCTGGGCGTCGGCCTGGCGCGACACCAGCGAGCCGACCGACGCGTAGAGCAATGCATAGAAGCTGTAGCCGAGCGCGAACCACCCGAGGATCCACAGGATGGCGAAGCGTGACGTTCCTTCGAAGATGTGCGTACCCGTAGCCGTCGACGCGACGATCGCCGACAACGCCACGATGGCGCCCTGCACGATGGCGACCGCGCCGATGCCGATCACTTTGCCGGCGACCAGTTGCCGCGGTCGGATCGCGGACAGCAACACCTCGACGACTCGCGACGCCTTCTCCTCGACGACGCCCATGAGCACCCACGTGCCGTACTGCTGCAGGAACACGAAGAGGAGCAGGACGCCGACGAACGCGGTGAAGCGATCCTTGCTGTTGGCGTCGGGCGGTAACACGCCGCGCACCTCGACCGGGGTCTGCAGCGCGGCGGCCGCCTCCGGTCCCAGCCGTTGCAAGCGCACCAGGTTGCTGATGGCGGCGATCAGCTGCGCCTTCTTGCCGGTGTCTCCAGAGTCCGGTGCCCGCTTTGTCAGGATCACGCCGTTGTTGATCACGACGTCGTATTCGCCGGTGCGCAGGCCACGTCCACCGTCGGTCGCGGTCGGGACGGCGTGCATGTTGAGGTGAACCTTGAGCGTCGGCGCCAGCGCCTTGATCGCGTCACTGGCGCCGGCCGGCGATGACGTCGTCACGGCGACGTCGTACGTCGGTGTGTGGCCACGCTGGGACGCCGGGATGGCGATGGCGGCGATGACGACGGCGGCCGAGATCAATGTCGCGATGCGGAACGACCGCGCCTTGATGCGCTCGCGTACCTCCCGTCGAGCAACGAGGAATACCGGGTTCACGAGGCCACCGCCTCGCGAAAGACCTCGGACAACCGGCGGCGATCGATGCTGAAGTGCCGCAGCGTCCCCGCCTTTTCCGCGGCGCGCAACACGGTCTCGGACTTGGTCCGGCCTTTGAGGAGGAGCCGCAGCCGACCGTCGTCGTTTTCGACGACTTCCACGCCGCGGAGGGCTCGCGCCCACTTCCCGTCGCCGTCCCCCGCGACCTGGACCTGAAGTCGCGTCGGCCCCGCGGTCGTGAGGTCGTCCACCGTTCCGGTCGCAACGAGACGTCCGCGGTTGATGATGGCTACGGACTCACACATGTGCTCCACGAGATCCAGCTGATGGCTCGAGAAGACGACGGTCGCCCCGTTGTTCGCCTCCTCGTGGAGGACGGCACTCAGGCTGTCGATCCCGACGGGGTCGAGCCCCGAGAACGGCTCGTCGAGCACGAGCAGCTCCGGCCCGTGGACGAACGCCGCCGCCAGCTGCACGCGCTGCTGGTTCCCGAGCGAGAGCGCTTCGAGCTTGTCGCCCGCCCGCTCGGCCACGCCGAGCTTCTCGAGCCAGGTTTGCACCGACGAACGCGCCGCCGATCGCGCCATGCCCCGCAGCTCGGCGAGATATTCGAGCTGCTCGGACACGATCATGGTGGGATACAACCCGCGCTCTTCGGGCATGTATCCAAAATGCCGGCGGTCCTGCTCCGTCGCGCGTCGGCCTTCCCACCGAACCTCACCGCCGTCGAGGGCGGAAATGCCGAGAATGGCGCGCATCGCGGTGGTCTTCCCCGCGCCGTTGGGCCCGAGGAACCCGAAGACCTGGCCGGCGGGAACGTCGAAGGAAAGGTTGTCCAGCGCGACAACGGAGCCGAATCGCCTGGTCAGGCCGCTGAGTTCGAGCACGCCGGAGCGACTGTAACCAAGCCTCTACGTAGGAGGTCGTACCCCTCGTGACAGGCGCGGAGACTCTTTCAGCGCGGGTTGAGAGCGCAACTGCTCGCCCGCAAGGGACCATCACCTTCATTTCGGGAGAGACGCACACTCCCGTTTCGTGGGCCGCCCTGCACGAGGAGGCCCGGGCCATGGCCGCCGGCCTGCAGGCTCGCGGCGTCAACCCCGGTGACCACGTCGCCATCCTCGGGCCGACAACCCGCCCGCTCGTGACGGCGATCCAGGCCACGTGGTTGGCCGGTGCGGTCGTCGTCGTCCTCCCGCTGCCGATGCGCCTTGGCTCGATCGACGAGTTCGTGCAGCAGACGCGAGCGCGCGTCCAGAACGCGGACGCCACGATCCTCGTTGTCGACCCCGACCTCGCCGCGTTCTACGAGCCGGCGCCCGGCGATCCGCCGATCGTCATGCTCGACGACCTGGCCACCGGTCGGCGCGCCGACGAGCTTGCGGTTCCAACGGTCGATCCCGGCGCGCTCGCCGTCCTTCAGTTCACGAGCGGCTCCACCGCCGATCCGAAGGGCGTGATGCTCACGCACCGCCAGATACTGGCGAACCTCGACGGCGCGATCGCCGCCGCGCAAGTCGATCCTGATACCGACGTCCTCGTGTCGTGGTTGCCGCTGTATCACGACATGGGTCTGATCGGGATGCTGACGATCCCCATGATCACTGGCGCTGATCTTGTCCTCGCTCCGCCGCAGGACTTCCTGGCCTCGCCGGCGCGCTGGCTCGACTGGATGTCGGCCTACGGCGGTACGGGGAGCGCGGGCCCGAACTTCTCGTACTCGCTGGCCGCCCGCGCCCTGCGGCGGGCCAGCAACCTCGACCTTTCCCGGTGGCGCGTCGCGCTCAACGGCGCGGAGCCCGTCGATCCGATCAGCGTCCAAGCGTTCTGCGACGCCGGCGCGCCGTTTGGCTTGTCGGGCGGCGCCGCCTTCCCGGCGTTCGGCATGGCCGAGTTGGCGATCGCCGGCACGTTCCCGGCGCCGGGCGCGGGCTTGCAAATCGACGCGGTCGACCGCCAGCGGCTCGAGACCGAGCGCTACGCGGCGTCGGTCGACCCGACTCACCCCGGGAGCCGCAACCTCGCCCTGCTGGGCCGTCCGATTCCCGGCCTCGAGATCCGTATCTGCGATCCGGAGTCCGGCTCGACGATGCGCGAGCGCGAGGTCGGCGAACTCGAGATCCGCGGCACGTCGGTGACGCCCGGGTACTACAAGCGGCCGGAGGAGACGGCGGCCACGTTCCACGATGGATGGCTGCGAACCGGCGACCTGGCGTACACGGGCGACGGACAGCTGGTCGTGTGCGGTCGGATCAAGGACGTGATCATCGTCGGTGGTCGCAACGTGTTTCCCGAAGACGTCGAGCGCGCCGCGGCCGAGGTCGACGGCGTGCGGGCGGGCAACGTCATCGCCTTCGGCATCGAGGGTCGCAATGGCCGCGAGCGACTCATCGTCGTCGCCGAGACCAAGGCCGACGATCCCGCCCCGGTCCGCACCGAGGTGGCGCGCAAGGTGTCGTCGGCGGTGGGCCTGCCCCCCGGTGAGGTCGTCATGGTGTCCCCCGGCTCACTCCCGAAGACCTCCTCCGGCAAGCTCCAGCGCGGCCTCTGCCGCCGCCGCTACCTCACCGACGCCCTCCAACCCGCCTAAAGACGCAAGTGTCGGTGTCAGGTTGCGGTTTTCGTTGCTTTGACACCGACACGTCCAACGGCAGCCTGGATTCGACGGCTCACGTCGTCGCGGGTGTCGTCTGATAGGGCGGTGCCGTCGTCGCGGCCGAGATAGGCGAAGACACGCGGGCCGATTTCATCGTCGGTGAAGTCGGCCATCCGTGGCACGACGTGGAAATGGACGTGACGGTGCTTTGGGTGCTCGGCGTACTGCATGACGTAGGTCTTTTGGCAGCCGGTGACCTCAACGAGCGCGATCGACAACCGCCGGACAAGCTCACCCAGCGGCGCCATCTCGTCCGGGGTCAGTTCGTGGACCGCCTCGACGTGGCGGCGCGGCAGGACCACCAGCCAGCCCGGCAGCGCCGAGTCGAACGCGTGGGCGACCCGCCAATGCTCGGTGACCTCGATGGCCTCGCGAACCGGAAGGGCGGCGATGTCGGCGCCGACGGCGCAGGAGTGGCAGTCTGTCAACGACTCGCGAGTTGGCGGAAGCGGTCGAGGGCCGCCGACCACTGGCTCTCGTCGCTGGTGTACGGCGTGTAGAAGCTGAAGCGGTCGACGATGTCGCCGTAGCGACCGAAGATCTCGTCGGGCACCTTCTCCGGTTCGGTGATGACGGCGAACGCGCTGAGCATGTCCTCGTCGATGAGGTCGGCCATCTTCACCCACTCGCCCTGCTTCGACATCGCGTTCAGCTCGGTCTGGAGATCGCCCCACCCGTGCAGGTCGAGGACCGGACGATAGGCGGGCGTCGATGCGTAGAACGCGATCTGTTGCCGCGTCCCCTGCGATGCCTTCGACACCTCGCCTTCGTCGCGTCCGGTGACGACGAAGCCGGGGTACTTGATCTCGAAGTCGTCGCGGCTGCGGCCTGCCTTCTCGAGCCCGCGTTCGATCGCCGGGATCGTGACCTCTCGGAGATAGCGCTCGGTCGTGAAGCCGTGGATGAGGATGCCGTCGCAGACCTCGCCAGCGACTTCGGTCATCTTGTCGCCGACCGCGGCGAGGAAGATCTTGGCGGTGCCGTGCGGGTTAGGGCCGGGGTTGAAGAACGGCGTCATCAACGTGTGCTGGTAGAAGTCGCCGCGGAAGTCGAGCTTGGTGTCGTTGTTCCAGCTGTCCCAGATCGCGCGGATCGCCAGCACCATCTCACGCATGCGCGCCGCGGGCTGTGACCACGGCATCGAGAACCGCTTCTCGATGTGCGGCTTGATCTGACTGCCAAGGCCGAGCGCGAATCGGCCGCCGCTGTAGGCCTGGAGGTCGTAGGCAATGTTGGCGAGGATCATCGGGTTACGGGCGAAGGCGACGGCGATCGCCGTACCGAGCTCGACTCGCTCGGTGTGCTCGGCCGCGAGCAGCAGCGGGAAGAACGGATCGTGGGCCGTCTCCGCCGTCCAGACCGCGTCGTAGCCGACCGCCTCGGCCTTCTTTGCCTGCTCGCCGACCTTGCTCAGGTCGCTGCCCAATCCTCCGTCGATCTTCATGACTCGACGCTAGCTTCGAGCCGTGACGGAGTACCGGGGACACCCCGCCGAGATCGATCGGTGGTCGTCGCCGGTTATGTCGCGACGCCGACGCCCGACGCTTTCGAGGGCTGGGGGGCGCACCCGAGGTTGCTGAACTCGGCTGCAATCGTGCTGTCGAGCGGCGGTCACGGACAACGAGTCCGGCCCGACCCGCTAGCCCTGGTCGTATAAGCCGACTCCGGGCACTCGCGCCGTCAACGCGTGAACCAGTCGTCCGGGTCGGCCAGTAGCTGTTGGGGGTCGCGTCGCATGGCGGTTCGATCAGGTCCCGGCGGGACTCGCGCGAGTTGGCACCAGTTGAACTCGGTTCCCGGGTGCGATGCTTGCGTCGTGGTCCGCTCTGTCCAGCCCTCGCCGGGCGCCAGTACACAACGAACGGTGCGCTGGTGGGCCGTTGCCGCCTCGCTCATGGGCGGGGGAGCACTAGTTGTCTTGAGCATCGTCAGCAACGTGTCCTGGGATTGGCGAGACATCTGGCCCGACGTATTTCTCCAGGTTGGGTCAGCCGTCGGCCTGGCGGGTGTGTTGTTCGGTCTTGAACGTGCGTTCGTGAAGCGTGTCACCGACGCTACGGCTGGAATCCAGTCCGTGCTTGAAGAGCAACGCGAAGACCTGTCGGAGCTCAGGAGCGAACTGGCGGCCGCGCGTGCGACAAGGCGTGACGCCGAAGATGCTGCTGTCGCGGCGTTGGCCGCGCCGACGCGTCGAACGGTCATAGATGCTGCTCGATTGGCGATGAACCTCGGATTGGACGAGCGGTTCAGGGCTCGGGCGTCGACTGATATCTCGGGATACCGGTTGTGGCTGCGCTGGACGGAACCGTCGATCAACGAGCCGGAAGGCACACTCAAGGTATGCGCTTGGTCACATCTCGCGAGAATGCCGAACAGCTGCGAGGAATGGCTGTCCGGTGTCCCGCAGTCGGTCGTCTTCGATTCGTTAATCCGGGCCGTCGAGCACTATGACGGGGGATTCGATCCCCTCCTCGGACTCGAAAACCTACGGCGCGACCTGACCTCCGCGAAGGCTCGCCGCGCAACGAACGGTATCGGCGAGGTGAGTCGTTTGATTGAGCGCTACAACGACGAGTTGCTTATCACCGCTCGCGGCATCGAGTCCGCCGGCGGTGGTTCGTTGGCTCGCAATTGGCAACTTCGTGACCATCTCGAGACCAGCTCTGACATTCCGGTGCCTGAGGGAGTGGACCCTGATACGTGGCGCCACGTTGTGGCCGTCGCCTGCGCGACGGTTGTCATGACGTAGGACCGATCGGCAGCGGCGGCTCCGCGGACTCGAAGAACTCAGGTAGAACGGGCTCGCCATAGGAGGGCTGCAGGTTCGCGGCGATCCACGCGTCTGCCTCGCGGCTCGTGGGCAACGGTTCCGTGAACGGGAGCGTGAACGGCACCTCAATGTCGTGCTTGCGCAGCGCTCGGTCGGCAAGGTCGGGTTGCCCGGTCTCACTGAGCCAACGCGCGAATCGAGTCGCGATGTCCTCCGCCTCCTTGTGCAACTTGAAAGCTTGGTAGAAAAGATAGCCAGCGCGGTCGTTGAGCTCCCGCCCCACACAGAGGCGCGCATATCCCATGAGAGCCTCCGCAGCCATCGGATCGGGCAGCCGACGGAGCAATCCAGTCGTCAGAAGGGCACGATAGATGGCAGCCGAGAAGTCCTCGTCATTGCGACTTGAGCTGGCCCACATCGCGCCTGCAAGCATTGCCGCGGTCGCCGCTTGTGAGGCGTAGTTCTCCTCCTCTCGCGCCAACACCATCGACGCGATCCTCGGGATTAGGGAGAACTGGCCCGCCCCTACGGCGACGAACAGCACATCTGCAAGCTCATCTGCGCCGACCTCGTTGTCAACATGTCCAAGTAGTTCCCCCAGGTCCTCGACGGCTTGCCCGGTTAGCGAGCGCAATTTCAACCGCAGGGACTTCGTGCGAAACGTGCGCCACGTGACCATCGTCGGCTCGGTTTCAAGGCGGTCCAGTGCTTCCGCGGCGCGGCCGTAGAACTGCTCGAGATGGTTGTCGAGTACAAAACTGACAAAGTTCTGGTTGATATTGGCGTGCAATTGGTCGGCTTCAATCGCAGCGCCGTGGAGCTGCAGGGCCTCTCGGGTAAGCCGCGAAATATCGCATGCGATGGCCGCGTTCCCGAGACGAATGGCGAGCCCCCGACCAGTTAGGAGCTCAGGCGCAGCGGCGAAGCGCTCGATCAATTCGTTGGCACGCGCGCGCATGGCCTCGATGTCGTTACGCGCGCGCGCGATCTCGAGCTCGGTGAGAAGGCGATCGATTGAATCCTCGACCGCGTCGGTGCCGTCAGTGGGCTCCGACTCGACCGGATAGCGGAGAAGCTCGGTGAGCAGTCTCGGGTTGGCCTCCTCGTCCTCGGCGGATTCGCGACCCGACTGGCGGGTCGGCTTAATGTCCGCCAAGTCGGCCGGTGTTGCGTCCGCATCGGCGGTGCCGAACATGGCTCGAGGCGGCGGTGGATCGCACGCTAGGTAGACGGCCAGGAGTGGGTCGGCCGTAAGGAGGTCGATGCCCGTCCGCTTGGCCTCCTCGCGAATGGCAACGTCGAGGAGATCTAGGTCAAGGTTGAGCTCGCGGACGGTATTTCCCAGCGCGACGAAGGTGCTGCACCACGAACGCTTCCGACGATCCGCGAGAGCTGGCAAGATGAAGTCTCGCCACTCGTTCGGCCAGACCGCGCGCACGATCTCCCGTTTCAACGATGGTTCGTCGATCCACGTGTGCACCTCTGCAAGTAGAGCGTTCACGTGGCGTTTGACATCGCGTGGCGTCGGCGCCCACCGCGGGTCAACAAGCGGGGCGGCGAGACCAAGCTCCTGGACGGTCGAATTGGCGGACGCGTCGATCGCATCGACAAGTCGCGTGGTTAACTCGTCGCTGAGTTGAAGCTGCTCGAGGATTGCCGCCACGAGCGCGGCGGCGTGTGCTCGATTTAGGATCCTCTCGGGCAGGCGCACGGTGTGGTGCACGTACTTCCGCAGACCGGAGTCCGTCTGCTCGGCCATCGTGGGATACATGACGGCGAGCGATCGCTCGAGATGTTGCTCGCTGCAAGCGATGACGAAGAAATGGTTTGGGAGGAACGCCCAATGGTTCGTTGCCTGAAGCACGGCGGCGGTGAATTCGAACGTGCAACGATCAAGGTCATCGACGAGGACGACCGTGCTCGGGTGAGACTCGCCGTCGTACGCAAATTGACGGAACCATCCTTCAAGGATCGGCGCAGCGGTGGCTGACTCCTCGATGGCCCGGATCAGCAGAAGCCGATCGAGAACCCGGCGCGTGCTGTCGTCCAAGTGGTCTGTTGATGGTTGGTCTGGCTTGAGAGCTTGTACGAGTGCTCGGATCGGATACTTGGCTTCCGCGCTATCAGCGAGTGCCTGCACTAGCTGATAGATGAGAGTCGCTCGCGCCTGCTCTGGGCGTGCCTGGAAGGCTGAGGCGATGTACTCGGCGATGATGACCTTGTCTTCGAGTCGCTCCCGTATATAGCCCTTCAGGTATTGAAGCGCTGACGACTTGCCGGTGCCATACGCCCCTGAAACGAGGAAAGACATGGACTGTGACGGTGTACTCGCGCTGCTGACGATGTGGTTGCCGATCGCCTGGAGCCCAGGCAGCAAACCTGCTCGTTCGAACAGCACATCGTGCTTGTAGAGAGCTGGCTGTTCCGGTGAGAACACCATGTATCGGCTCCGCTTCTGTCCGGGCGTGACCGTGTAATGCGAACCCTAGGTGGCGGTGACGACCGCACGACTATTGGCAGTCGCGCGCTCAGCCCTGATCGCGGAGGAAGCGCTCGAGTTCGGCTGCGAGTTCGTCGCCCGACGGCAGGTTGCGAAGGTCGGGCTGGGGTTCGGCCACGTCGATCTGCTCCTCGAGCTGGCGCACCATCTGCTTGTGGTCGTCGCTGCTGGCGATGAGCTGGTCGACGCGCTGGCTGGTGATGACGGCCGCGGCGGCCAACTCGTCGGAGCTGAACGACAGGCCGGCGACGAGCGCCAAGGCGTCGACCAACGCCGCGCTGGCGGCGGGATACGGCATCGCCGCCGCGTAATGCGGGACGCGCGCCCACAGACCGAGCGCGGGAATACCGGCCTCGGCGTGCGCCTGCTCCAACACGGCTTGGATCCCCGCGGGCACGTCGATGGTGCCCGACACGAAGCCAACTTGCGACGCCAGTTCCGGCGAGCTCGCGGTCGCCGCCAGTCGGATCGGGCGCGTGTGCGGGACGGGCGCCGGGAACGCGCCCAGGCCGACGACGATGCGGACGTCGAGAGCAACGGAGAGTTCGATCACGTCGCGCGTGAACGCGCCCCACATGAAGTCGGGCTCGGGGCCGACGAGGAACAGGACGTCGCTGCCCTGCGCATCCTTGCCGGCGCGGAGTTGTATTGCGGGCCAGGTGAGACCGTCGTGGACGCCTTCGGTGATGCGGACAATCGGCCGTCGGGCACGGCGGTCGATAAGCGAATCGCCGTCGAACGTGGCGACGGCATCGCTCTCGGTCTGGCCGAGCAGCGCCGCCATCGCCGCGGTGCCGCCGAGACCGGCGTCGACCCAGCCTTCGAGGCACATGACGAGCGCGGGCGCGACGAACTCGCCGCCGGCGTGGCGTTCATACAACGCCATCGCTTAGAGAGTCGCCGCCGCGGCCTGAGCCGACTTCGCCAGGTTGGTGACCTGCGCGGAGAACCCTTCGAACCCGCTGCGGTCGCCGCCCATGGCGCCGCCCGCGTAGCGGGCGAACACGCCTTCGAGGATGCAGGCCAGCTTCCAGTAACCGAACGAGATGTAGAAGTCGAGGTGGCTGACGTCGCGATTGGCGCGCGCCGCGTAGCGCTCGCGCAACTCGGCGCGCGTGGGGAAGCCCTTCAGCGAGGTGGCCGACACGCCGAGCAGCGCACCCGGGTCTCCGGCGTCGGACCAATAGACCATCAGCAGGCCGACATCGGCGAGCGGATCACCAAGTGTGCACAGCTCCCAGTCGAGGACGGCGGCCACGCGTCCGTCCTCGCCGAGCATCGTGTTGTCGAGGCGGTAGTCGCCGTGGACGATCGTCGCCGGGCCCTGCTCGGGAACGCGCGCCGAGAGGAACGCATGCATCTCGTCGATCTCCGGCACTGGTCGATCGGTGAGTTCGTTCGACTGTTTGAACTGTCCGTACCAGCGCTTGAGCTGGCGCTCGATGTAGCCCTCCTTGCGCCCGAGCTCGCCGAGGCCGACGGCGTCGACGTCGACCGCGTGGATGTCGGCCAACACGTCGATCAGCGACTCGCCGGCGACTTTGCGTTGCGCGGCGTCGAACACCTTCTCGCCGGTCGCCGCGTCGCGCACGATATAGCCGTCGACGAACCCCATCACGTAGAACGGCCGCTGGTTGACCGACTCGTCCTCGCAGAAGCCCAAGGCGGGGGCGACCGGGACCGGCGTGGGGCCGAGCGCCGAGATGATGCGGAACTCGCGGCCCATGTCGTGCGCGGTCGGCAGGACGTGGCTGATCGGCGGCCGGCGGAGGACGTACTCGCGACCATCCCTGTCAGTGGCTTTGAACGTGAGGTTGGAGCGCCCGCCGGCGATCAACTCGAATGCGAGCGGCGGCGCCACGCCGTCGACGTTGTCGACGAACCACCGGGTCACCTTCTCGGCGTCGATGCCCTCGATTTCACTCATCGCGGGCAACCCTAGACTGAGGGTCTATGGAGGTCACTGACGAGACGTTCGAGCTCGACGTTCTCGAGCGTTCGACGCACGTGCCGGTCGTGGTGGACCTATGGGCCGAGTGGTGTGGGCCGTGCCGCACGCTGACGCCCATCCTCGAGAAGGTCGTGGGGGCCACCGACGGCAAGGTCGAACTGGCGAAGATCAACATCGACGAAAACCCGAAGGCGGCCGAGACGTTCCGCGTCCAGTCGATCCCGGCGGTGTTCGCGATCAAGGACAAGCAGATCGTCGACCACTTCATCGGCGCTCTGCCCGAGAGCTCGGTGAAGGAGTTCATCGATCGCCTGGCGCCGGCACCGACCGAGGCCGACGTCCTGGTCGCCGCGGGCGACGAAGCGTCGCTGCGCAAGGCGCTGGAGCTGGACCCCGCCCATGCCGAAGGCGTGGTCGGGCTCGCCGAGTTGCTCGTCAACCGCGGTGACAGCGAAGAAGCGCTGGCGCTCCTGGCCCGCATTCCGGAGACCACTGAGACGCGGCGCGTCGCCGCACTGGCGCGCACGGGCGACGTCGAGACCGACGACATCGGGGGCAAGCTCGACGCCCTCCTCGATCGCGTGAAGGGCAACGACGAGGCGCGCCAGGAGTTCGTCGACCTCCTCGAGCTGCTCGGGCCGGACGACCCGCGCACGGCGGAGTACCGCAAGGCCCTCACCGCCCGCCTGTTCTGAGCGGTCGGCGCGTTGGGTAAGCCACAGCGCCGCGGCGATCACTGGGTTTGGGTCGATGGTCCGGTCGCGCCCGGCGCCAGCGCGACGACGCTGGGTTCGCTGATCCTCGTGCGCGCCTCGGCCGTCGACAATGACCAACTCATGCGGCACGAACTGGTGCATGTGCGGCAGTGGCGGTCGCTGGGCCTCATCGGTTTCCTCCGCCGGTACCTCGGCGCCTACTTCCACTGGCGCGTCCGCGGGTACCCGCACTGGGGCGCGTACCGTCGCATCCCGCTCGAGATCGAGGCTGACTGGGAAGCCCGGACCCTGGTCCATTCACCGAGGGAGTCAGATGACCGGTAAGCGCGCCGAGGTCTTGATCAACTGGATGGGGCTAATCGAGGGCTACACCCTGAAGCGGGCGCTGGCGGATCTCACGCAAGAAGAGTTCGACTGGGAGCCACACCAGGGTGCATGGGGAGTGCGGCGCCGCGAAGAGTGCGCCACTCCGAATCCCGGCGGCGCGGCCGGCAGCGAGTGGGTGGTCGACTGCGACTGGGCGATCGCCGAGGCGGCTGATCGCGGCGAGGCGGTCGAGCCCATGACCACGATCGGGTGGCTGCTCAATCACTTTGGCGCGGCACCGGGGTTAGTCGCCGAGCTGGAGATCGTCGGAGGGTCGACCGTTCCGACCCTGGACGGCTATCAGCAGATGTGGGCTTACGACATCATCCCGACGGTCGACGATGCCGTGACCCGATTCAAGGACGGCTGGTCGGCGTTTCGCAAAGCGTTGCGAACCACCACCGACGAAATGCTCGAGCGCGACTACGAGGGTCATCCGTGGCAGCGGGGCGACCTGGCGCTCTCGGCCATGCTCAACGAAGTGAGCCACCACGGGACGCAGATCTGCATGGTGAGAGATCTGTTCGCCAATCGGTAGAGCAGGGACCCTGGTCCTGGACACAACCCCGCCGTAACCTGGGCCGCGTCGCTTCCCCGGTCGACGTCATCCGTCCCGGGAGTTCGCGTGTCCGAGCCGCTCGAAGCGCTGCGTCCGATCGTCGCGCCGTCATGGCCGGATCGTCTCGACGCCGTGGCATCCGCGGTCGGTGTGTCACGCGCCCGGCTGCTCGTCGTCGCGGTGGTCGTCGCTGTCGGCGTCACCGTGGCGCTGGGGTTCGGTGCTTCGCGCTTGCTCGCGGCGTCCGAGCGCGGTGCGGCGCCGGAGCTGAACCTCCCGCGGGCGTCGACCGGTCCGTCGCGCGGTGAGGGAACAGTGAGCGGTCCGGTCGTCGTGGCCGCGGCGGGGGCCGTCGCCCATCCAGGCGTGTACACCGTGAAGGCGGGCGCCCGGGTCGTCGATGTCCTCCAGGCGGCCGGCGGCGCGACTCCGGAGGCCGACCTCGATCGCGTGAACCTCGCCGCGAAGGTCGCCGACGGCGAGCGGGTCTACATCCCTCGCAAGGGCGAAGCGGGCGATGCCGGCGCGGCCGTCGCCGGGTCACCGACAGGCTCGTCGGCATCTGCCGTCGTCGACCTCAACACCGCGACCGCCGCGCAGCTCGAGGCATTGCCCGGCATTGGCCCGGCGACGGCGCAGGCGATCCTCGAATACCGCACGCAGCACGGTCGCTTCCGGTCGGTCAACGAGTTGCTCGAAGTCCGCGGCATCGGCGAAGCCAAGCTCGCGCAGATCCGCCCGCACGTCCGCGTGAGCTGAGTTATCGAATTAGATAGGTAGGTATACTTTGTGATCGTGGATCTTAGTGACCCGACGAAAGTAATCACGGGGACCCTCGATGCGCCCGTGCTCGCTGTCCTCGCGGTAACCGGTCGTCCGCTGACGGTCGGCGAAGTCGCGATGCGCGCCGCCCGCGGCTCAGAGATCGGTATCCGTCGGACCTTGGCTCGGCTTACCGCGCAGGGGATCGTCCGCGCGACCGAGATGGGCAGAAACCGCGTACACGAGCTGAACCGCGAACACATCGCCGCACCGATCACCGATCTTCTAGCGGGTCTCCGACTCGAACTCTGGAAGCGTCTGCGTGACGCGTTTGCCGGCTGGGATCCCAAGCCGCTTTATGCCGCCGCGTTCGGCTCCGCGGCACGTGGCGACGGTGACAACGAGAGTGATATCGACATTTTGTTAGTGCGCGCACCGATGGCGGGCGAGTCGCGCCACGCGGCTAAAGGCGTGACGAGGACGATCGTGAATTCATACGGTCTCGCTGGGGCAGCCGCGATGAAACCGGTACGGGCGGAGGCATGGAACCGACAAGTCGACGAACTTCACTCGCGCGTACCGGCTTGGACTGGGAACCGCCTCCAAGTCGTCGAACTATCCGTCCTCGACTGGGTCGACCCCGCGGGTACGAAGCCCCGGCTGCTCGACGACATCGCTCGGGACAGCGTCGCGCTCTTCGGTCATCGATAGCGATGGTGAAGGGCATCCGAACCGCGACCTGCGGCGCGTCTGAGGCGCGCGCCAGGCTCAAGGTCGCAGAGGCATATCTCGAGGCCGCCTCTCTCGTGCGCGACGAGCCGTTACGCGACGCGTTCGCAAGTGTCGCCACGGGCGTCGCCGTGCTTGCCGGAATCGCCGCATCGGACAGCGTCTGTTGCGCACGACTCGGTCGTCGGAGCCGGGCTGATGACCACCGCGAAGCGGCAGCGCTCCTTCAACAGGCGACACCAGACGGGAAAGCGCTCGCGGTCGCGTTGCTGCGGCTGCTCGACCTCAAGGATGCGGCGCACTACGGCGTGGCCTTCGTCGCGCCACGGCGCGCTCACGACGCCGCGAGGTGGGCGGCGAAGCTCGTTGACCGCGCGCGAGAGGAAGTCGAGCGCTAGCACACCGTCATTTCCTCCGTCATCGGTTCATTCGTGAAGGAGCGCGTGATGAACGACGTCCTTACCGTCGTTATGGCGCTGGCCGCCGCGGCCGGTGCGTGGGCGGCCCGGCCGGTGCCGTTGTGGCTCGGCCTTGTGCTCGCTGCCATCGCGTTCGCGCGCCGGCGGCCCGTTCTGTTGGTCATCGCGGTGGGACTCATGGCGTCGACCATGTCGGCCCGGTCGTGGGCCGGCCTGCGACCGCCGGCGCCGCGTGCAGTTGTGGACGTCATGACGCTCCTTACTGACCCCGAGCCGGTCGCCGGCGCGATCCGCGTCGAGGCGCGGGTCGGCCATCGGCACGCCGAGCTATGGGCGCGCGGCGCGTCAGCGGGCGCGCTGTATCACCGCCTCGCGGGCGAGCGGGTTGAGATCGGCGGTCGGCTCCGGCCGCTGTCGCCGGCGATGCGGATGCGGCTGGGGCGTCGCCACATCGCCGCGCAGATCGACGTCGAGCGCGTCGGTCGCGTGTGGCCCGGCTCGCTGCCCGTCCGCTACGCCAACCTCCTGCGGCGCACGCTCGAGCGGGGCGCTGAGCAGCTCCCGAGCGTTCAGCGATCGTTGTTTGCTGGCTTCGTCCTCGGCGACGACCGGGGACAGCCGGAGGAGGTCACCGACGAGTTCCGTCGTTCGGGACTGAGCCATCTACTTGTGGTGTCCGGCGAGAACGTTGCCTTTGTCCTGGCCTTGGTCGCGCCGCTCCTGCACCGGGTCGGCCTTCGGATGCGCCTCGTCCTCGGGGTGCTCGTGCTTCTCGGATTCGGTCTCGTGATCCGATGGGAGCCATCGGTGTTGCGCGCCGAAGCCATGGCCGCCATCGCCATGACCGCGACCGCACTCGGCCGGCCGGTGTCCTCCATCCGAGTGCTCGCCCTTGCGGTCACCGCGCTGCTCCTCGTCGACCCGATGTTGGTGCGGTCCGTCGGCTTCCTCTTGTCGGTGGGCGCGTGCACCGGCATCGCCCTGCTCGCCGCGCCGATCGCCCGGCGGCTGCCGGGTCCGCGGCCGTTGGCGTCGGCGATGGGGGTGACGATGGCCGCCCAGATGGGCGTGGCGCCGATCCTCATTCCGGTGTTCGGCCCGCTTCCGTTGGCGACGGTGCCGGCCAACCTCCTCGCCATCCCGGCGGCCGGCCCGATCATGGTGTGGGGCATGACGGCCGGCGTCGCCGCCGGGCTGGTGCCGGCGCCCGTCGCGCGGCTGCTTCACGTGCCGACGCGGCTGCTCATCGCGTGGGTGGCGGGCGTCGCTCGCGTCGGTGCCCGCCTACCGCTCGGTCATGTCGGGTTGGTGCCACTCGTCGTCGTCGCCCTCGCGGTCGTGGCGGCGCGCACCGCACGGCTACGGTCGGCTCGTGCAGTTGAGCATCGGTGAGCGGCGGTACGAGCTGGCCACGCGGAGCTTGGTTATGGCGATCCTCAACCGCACGCCCGACTCGTTCTTCGACAAGGGCCTGCACGCGCCGATGGACCGGTTCCTGCGGCGGGCCGACGACGTGGTGGCCGAGGGCGCCGACATCCTCGACGTCGGCGGCGTGAAGGCCGGGCCGGGCCCCGACGTCGACGAGCCCGAGGAACTCGACCGGGTGATCCCGGCCATCGAGGCGTTGCGCGCTCGCTTCGACGTGCCGATCTCGGTGGACACGTGGCGGGCGTCGGTGGCCGCCGCCGCGTACGAGGTGGGCGCCACCATCGGCAACGACATCAGCGGCTTCGGCGATCCCGACTACGTGAAGGTGGCCGCCGCCGCCGGCGCCACGGTGGTCGCCACGCACATCCGCCTGAAGCCCCGTGTCGCCGATCCCGAGCCGACGTACGACGACCTCGTCGGCGATGTCGCCGCGTTCCTGGTCGACCGGGCGCGTCGGGCCGAGGCCGCCGGCATCACGCCGGATCGGATCGTGATCGACGCCGGTCTCGACCTCGGCAAGACGTGGGAGCAGTCGCTCGAGCTGTTGCAGCGGTCGAACCAGCTCGCCGCGCTCGGGTATCCGCTGCTCCTGTCGGCGTCCAACAAGACGTTCCTCGGCAAGCTGCTCGACCTCGAGATCGACCAGCGCAACGACGCGTCGCTCGCGGCGACGGCAATCGGCGTGGCTGGCGGGTGCCGCATCATCCGCACCCACGACGTGCGGGGCACGCGGCGCGTGTGCGACGTGCTCGCCGCGCTGTTGGAGGCCGCGTGACCGCGCCCGCGGTCCCCGTTCAGTTCATCAAGGGCGACGACGCGTCCCTGGTGCTCGACGCGGTGTCCAAGCTGCTCGGCGAGCTGGCCGGTGACGATCCGTTCGCGGTCGAGGACACGTCGGAGGCCGAGGAACCGGTCGCCGCCGCCGTCGACGCGGCGCGTACGCCGCCGTTCCTCGCCGACCGCCGCGTGGTCGTGTTGCGCGACATCGGCCGCTTCCGGGCCGACGAGCTGGTGCCGCTCCTCGCGTACCTCGAGGACCCGTCGACGACCGCGGTGCTCGTGCTCGTCGCCGGCGGCGGGCAGACCAACGCCAAGCTCACCGCCGCGGTCCGCAAGGTCGGTCACGTCACCGACGTCACCGTGCCGGCGGGCAAGGGCCGCGGCACGTGGATCCTCGACCAACTGCACGACGCGCGAGTGAAGCTCGAACGAGCGGCCATCGATCAGCTCAACGACCACCTGGGCGAGGACGTGGGCCGCCTGCCCGGCCTTCTCGCGATGCTCACCGCCGCCTACGGAGAGGGCGCCAAGATCGGCGTCGACGACCTCGAGCCGTTCCTCGGGCAGGCCGGCGGTGTGGCGCCATGGGACCTCACCGACGCCATCGATGCCGGGTCCACCGAGCTGGCCATCAGCCAACTGCACCGCATGCTGGCCGCCGGCGAACGCCATCCGCTGGTCGTGATGGCCACGCTCCATCGCCACTACGCGTCGATGCTGCGCCTCGACGGCTCCGGCGTCACCAACGAGAACGAGGCCGCCGAGGTGCTTGGTATCAAGCCGTACCCGGCGAAGAAGGCGCTCACCCAGTCGCGCAAGCTTGGGTCGGCGGGCCTCAAGCGGGCCATCGAGCTGCTCGCCGGCGCCGACCTCGACCTCCGCGGCGCCAACGCCTGGCCCGACGAGCTCGTGCTCGAAGTCCTCGTCGCCCGACTGAGCCGGATCGCGCCGCGCTCGCCGGCCCGACCAGGCGCCCGCGGTCGTCGCTGACGGATTTCGTTTGAGACGGGCCGCGCCGCGTGGTCCGCTGGTGCGGTGCCGCCGCTCGAGAGCGAACTCCAGGAGGTCGAGGACTACTTCGACGGCTGGTGGGTCTGGCTTCGCGAACAGCCCACGCCGCTGAAGCCGAACTGGAAGGACGCGCAGCCCGCGCCGCCGATCGCCGCGATGCAGACCGCGGCCTTGCACCATCCCAATGCCAAGGTCCGGCGAGAAGCGCTCGGGGTGCTCGACCATTGGGCCAACGACGCGTCGGCCGTCGTGTTTGCTCGTGCGCTCAGCGACCCGGTGCCGCGCGTACGGGTCGTCGCCCTGCACGGCCTTGCCTGCGAGCGGTGCCGGAGTGAGGAGCTGTGTGTCGCCGACGTGGTCCCGGCGCTGGTCGACGCGATCAGGTCCGACGACAATGCGCGCGTCCGCCACGACGTGGTGCCGATCCTCATGCGCCTCGCGAGCCGTGACGGACGCGCGGTCGAGGCGCTGGTTCACGCTGCACAGTCGGACCCCGACGAACTCGTCCGTGAGACGGCCCGCGCCGCGCTCGACGGGAGGTGGCGCGATGTTGGAAGCCGGAAGGCGTTGCGGCGCCGGGCTCGGCGACGGGAGTCGGTGCCGAGCTAAGCGGAGAGCTTGGCCAGGCGCTTCATCAGGCGCGACTTGCGGTTCGCAGCCTGGTTCTTGTGGATCGCGCCCTTGGCCGCCGCCTTGTCGATCTTCTTGATCGCGGTCTTGACGGCCTCGGCGGCGTCCTCAGCGCTGGTCTCGGCGGCGGTGACGGCGCTCTTGGCGCGCGTGCGCAGCTCCGAACGGATCGCCTTGTTGCGGATACGGCGCTTCTCGTTCTGCCGATTGCGCTTGATTTGACTCTTGATGTTGGCCATAGGGAACCGGACGAGGGTAGCAGGGGCGGTCGGTAGGCTCGAATTCGTGGCTGCACCCCGCTTTGTCGTCGGCTCCACTGGGATCGCGCCGTGGATGGCCGACGTCGTGCGTGGCGCGGGTGGCGACGTGGTCACCGACCCGGCCGAGGCCGACGCGGTCGTGTGGACCGATCCCTTCGACGTCGACGGCCTGCGGGCCGTGCTGGCCGAGGCGACCAACGCCACGTGGGTGCAGCTGCCTTGGGCCGGCGTCGAGCACTACGCGGCGGAAGGGATCTTCGGCGATGGGCGCCAGTGGACGTGCGGGAAGGGCGTGTACGCCGAGCCGGTGGCCGAGCACGCGCTGACCCTGTTGCTGGCCGGGTTCCGTGACGTTCCCAAATGGGTGCGGGCAATGCATTGGACCCGACAGTCCGGCCGCAGCCTCTACGACCAGCGGGTGACGATCCTCGGCGGCGGCGGCATCACCGAGTCGCTGCTCGCCCTCCTCGCGCCGTTCCGGGTCACGACCACGGTCGTCCGGCGCCGGCCCGACGCCATGGAGGGCGCCGCCCGCGTTGTCGCCCCCGACGCCCTCGACGATGCGTTGTGTGACGCCGACGGCGTCGTCCTCGCGCTGGCCCTCACGCCGGAGACGACGGGCATCATCGACAAGCGCGCCCTCGACCTCATGCCCGAGCACAGCTGGTTGGTGAACGTCGCCCGTGGTCGTCACGTCGTCACCGACGATCTCGTCGCCGCGCTCACCGACGGCGTGATCGGTGGAGCTGGCCTCGACGTCACCGATCCCGAACCGCTCCCCGAGGGTCACCCGTTATGGGACATGCCCAACTGCATCGTCACCCCGCACACCGCCAACACGCTCGAGATGGCGCAACCGATGCTGTCGGCTCGCATCGCCGAGAACATCCGCCGCTTCATCGCCAACGAACCCCTAATTGGCCCTGTCGACCCCAACCTCGGATACTGACTGCTGACGTGTCGGTGCGAGAGCAACGAAAACCGCAACCTGACACCGACACACATGACTGAACTCGACCGCATCCGCGCCCTGGCGATCATCGCCCATATCGATCACGGGAAGAGCACCCTGGCTGATCGGTTGCTGGAGATGACCGGTGCGGTCGACGCGCGAGACATGCGGGCGCAGTACCTCGACTCGATGGACCTCGAGCGTGAGCGCGGCATCACGATCAAGGCCCAGAACGTGCGCCTGACCCACAAGGGCCACGAGCTGTTCCTCATCGACACGCCGGGTCATGTCGACTTCGGCTACGAGGTGAGCCGGAGCCTGGCGGCGTGCGAGGGCGTGATCCTGCTGGTCGACGCATCGCAGGGCATCGAGGCGCAGACGCTGGCCAACTGCCTCCTGGCGATGGAGCACGACCTCACGATCGTGGGGGCGCTCAACAAGATCGACCTTCCCGCCGCCGACCCCGACCGCTACGCGGCGGAGATCGAACAGGTTCTCGGCATCCCCGCCAACGATCTGCTGCGCATCTCGGCCAAGACCGGCGCCGGCGTCGCCGAGTTGCTCGACGCGGTGATCGAGCGCATCCCGCCGCCCAAGGGCGATCCCAACGCGCCGTTGCAAGGCCTGATCTTCGACTCGCACTTCGACCAGTACCGCGGCGTGATCAGCGCGGTGCGGGTCATGAACGGCACGCTGCACGCCGGCTCGCGCCTTCGGTTCATGCAGACGGGTGTGATCCACGACGTGGAGGAGGTCGGCCTCCGCCTTCCCGAGCCGACGCCGGTGGCCACGCTCGGCCCCGGTGAGGTCGGCTACCTCATCGCCGGCATCAAGGACGTGGGCGAGGCCCGCAGCGGCGAGACGGTCACCGACGCGCGCAAGCCGGCGTCCGAGCCGCTCGCCGGCTACCGCGACCCGAAGCCCATGGTGTTCTGCGGCTTGTTCCCGGTCGACGGCGACGAGTACGCCGACCTGCGCGAGGCGCTCGAGAAACTGCGCCTCAATGACGCGTCGTTCACGTACGAGCCCGAGACGTCGACCGCGCTCGGCTTCGGCTTCCGGTGCGGCTTCCTCGGCTTGCTGCACATGGACATCATCCGGGAGCGGCTCGAGCGGGAGTTCGACCTCTCGCTGATCGCCACGGCGCCGAGCGTGGAGTACCTCGCCCATCGCACCGACGGCGAGGTGGTCGAGGTCGACAACCCCAGCGCGATGCCGCCGCCCAACGAACTCGAGTACATCGAAGAGCCGTTCCTCACCGTCACGATCCTGTTGCCGACCGAGTTCACCGGGACCGTGATGGACCTGTGCCAGACCCGCCGCGGGGAGATGGAGCGCATGGAGTACCTGTCGCCCGAGCGGGTCGAGCTGATCTACCGGATCCCGCTCGCCGAGGTCGTCATGGACTTCTTCGACCAACTGAAGGGCCGCACCAAGGGCTACGCCAGCCTCGACTACGAGGCGGCCGGCTACGCCCAGAGCGATCTGGTGAAGATCGACGTCCTGCTGAACAGCCTCCCGGTCGACGCGTTCAGCACGGTTATCCATCGCTCCAAGGCGCAGGAGTACGGCGCGAAGATGACCGAGAAATTGCGCAAGCTCATTCCGCGTCAGATGTTCGATGTCCCGATCCAGGCCGGCATCGGCAGTCGCATCATCGCCCGGGAGACGGTGAAGGCGAAGCGCAAGGATGTGCTGGCCAAGTGCTACGGAGGCGACATCACGCGCAAGCGCAAGCTGCTCGAGAAGCAGAAGGAAGGCAAGAAGCGCATGAAGACCATCGGGCGGGTTGAGGTGCCGCAGGAGGCGTTCATCTCCGCCCTGCGGTTGGACGAGTGACGGCCACCGACGCGGGCGCCAAGGTCGTCGTCTGCGGGATGGGCTACGTCGGCCTGCCGGTGGCGATGCGAGCGACCGAGGTCGGCTACCGCGTCACTGGTTACGACGTCGACGCCAACCGCATCAAGCGTCTGCTCGCCGCTGAGTCCTACGTCGACGATGTGTCGGGCGCCATGGTCGCCGACGCCATGCGCGACGGCCGCTTCACCGCGTCGGACGATCCGTCGGCCTGCGCCGACTTCGACTTCGCGGTGATCTGCGTCCCCACGCCGCTCAAGGAGGGCGCACCCGACCTCAGCTACGTGGAGGCGGCGGCGGCCACCCTCGCGCCCTACGTTCGCAAGGGCTCGACGGTGATCCTCGAGTCGACGACCTATCCCGGGACCACGCAGGAACTCGTGCAGCCCATCCTCGACCAGGGCGCCGACCTGACCGCCGGCGCCGACTTCCACCTCGGATACAGCCCCGAGCGCATCGACCCGGGCAACCCGGACCACACGTTCGTGGGCACGCCCAAGATCGTGTCGGGCATCGACGAGCCGTCGCTGACCGCGGTGAAGGCCTTCTACGACACGCTCGTCGACACCACGGTCCCGGTGTCGTCGCCCAAGGAAGCCGAGCTGGCCAAGCTGCTCGAGAACACGTTCCGTCACGTCAACGTCGCCCTCGTCAACGAACTGGCCGTGTTCGCCAATGCGCTGGGCGTCGACCTCCACGAGGCGATCGACGCCGCGTCCACCAAGCCGTTCGGGTTCATGCCCTTCCGTCCCGGTCCCGGCGTCGGCGGCCATTGCCTTCCGATCGACCCGAGCTACCTCTCGTGGCGCGTGAAGCGCGCCGTCGGCCGCAGCTTCCGGTTCATCGAGTTGGCCAACGACGTGAACGACGTGATGCCCGACTACGTCGTCAGCCGCATCCAGGCCGGGCTCAACACCCGCGGTCGGTCGGTGAAGGGCAGCCGCCTGCTCGTCCTCGGGCTGGCGTACAAGCGCAACACGGGTGACAGCCGCGAGTCGCCGTCGTTGATGGTGGCCGAACGGCTACAGGCGCTCGGTGCCGACGTGCGCGCCGTCGACCCGCTCATCACCGAGGTCGGTATCGCCGCCGGCATCCCGCGGGCCGAGCTCACCGCCGACGAACTGAAGGCCGCCGACGCGGTGGTGATCCTCACCGATCACGACGCGCTCGACTACGACGCGGTGGTGGCCAATGCCGCGTACGTGTTCGACACGCGACATCGCGTGAGCGGGGAGAACGTCGAGCAGCTGTAGCGGACGGAAGCGCTACGCGGTGCGACGGCGCCGGCTGGACATCAGCATCAGCGCGCCGACGGCGACGAGTGCGCCGCCCAGCAGCGACCAGCGCAGGATCATGGCGCCGGTGCGTGACAGGCCGGAACCGCCGACGCCGCCACCCGGGCCGACGATCGTGAAGTAGTTGGTCCACTTGCCGGCGGCCGACTCGGTGTCGGCGGCGGTGCCGTTGAGGACAATCGCGTTCTTGACGCCGAGGTTGCTGGCGTTGAAGAGAATGTTGTCGACCTTCACGCGAGGCACGCGGACACCCTGGGCGACGTGGAGGCCGACCGCCGCGAACAGCGGCTGCAGGCGACCGAGCGCCGTCGGGTTGCCGAGGCCGTCGTCGAAGATCGTCACGACGGTGGTCGGGCACTGACCAGTGCCGGTGCCGGCCGGGTTGCCGTTGAACGTCTTGTTGGTGGTGCCGGAGAACGCGCAGTTGTTCTGGATCGAGAAGGTGTCGCCCTCTTTTTTGTTGCCCAGGTCCTGCGAGCGGTCGAACCCGCACGCCACGCCCGTACCACTGCCGCAGGGCGTCGTGGTGGTCGTCTGTGCGTGGGCGACCGATACAGAGCCGAACAGCGCAAGCGCCGCCACCGCTGCCATCAGAATTCGTCGCATCGTGCCCGCGGCCTCCCAGTCGCTCGGAACTCAAAGCTTACGCGACGTGGCTATGCGGCGTAAACGACCACTGTGGGCGTCAGGTCAGGCACCCCAGCTGAGACGCAAGGTCCGATCCCAATTCGTCGCGAGCCGATCGCCCTTCAATCCGTGCAGGGTGATCGTGAGCGGGACCGAATCCAGGCGTGGCTGAGGCACGAGTCGGAGCTGCAACCGCCCGTCCCGCAATGCGTGGGGGATCACGGTCGTGAACTCGACGACCTGCGACGTCCCGGCCTCGACCGGCAACGTCTGCTGGGTGAGCTCGAGGCCCGATTCCGACACCGCTCCGAGCTGATCCGAGCCCGCCGGGCCCCACAGGCCGACCCGCGCGACGTAGCGCCCCGCCTTGGTCGACGACACACCATCGGGTCCGAGTTGGTACGACGGACCGGCGTCGGCGGGCGCTTCGTTGCGAAGCGTGACCTTGGTCCGCACGGTCGCCGCGCCGTCCTTGCCGACGCGAATGTCCATGTCGACCGCGGGCTTCACGTAGTAGTCGAGCTTGGTCGCGGTGCCGTTCTGCACGGCGAGGTGGAACGTGCGGTCGGGCTCGCTGACGGCCGGTCCGCCACTCAGCCCGCGTCGTTCGAACACACGCTGCTCGTCGGCGTGGCCGCTGTAGAGCCGGAAGTGGCCGCCGCGCGCCGCCTCGGCCAGGGCGACGCCCAGTGCCGCGACGTCGAACGAGCCGAAGCGCACCCGCTCGAGCAACGCGTTCACTGCCTCACCCAACCGTTCGTAGCGCGCCTCTTGGTCGGCGCTGGCCGACGCCAGGCCGTTGTAGAGGTCGTGCAACAACAGCCGCGGCGCGTTCTCGGCGCTCAACTGCTCGGCCAAGCCGGGAACGGTCACCGGGCCGAGGACGGACAGCAGCCGGCTTAGCGCGGGCACGTCGAGGGCGATGACGCCGTCGATCGCCGAAGACGTCGACTTGCTATACAGCGCGGTCATCAGGCGGCCGCTCAGGGAGAAGTCCGCGGTGATGTTCACGTTCTGCCATAGCGAACGCGGCGCGTCGCTGAAGACGGAGCGAGTGCCGGCCGGCAGTTCGACGTCGACCGGCGTCTTGACCGCGAGGTCGGTGATGCGCCCGTGCCGCCCGACGGCGAGCCGGCCCTTGTCGGCGGTCATCACCGCGTAGGACAGGATCATCCCCTGGTCGCGCATCTCGGCGTTGTTCTGCCCGGCGATGAGATACGTGCGGCCACCGGTTGCGCCGAGGAACGCCCGCCCGACGCGGGCAACGTCGGCGCCGCCGCGCAGGCGGTCGGGTGCCTCTTGTTGTAGGCGACGGAACTCGCGGCTGGCCTTGCCTAACTCGCCCCATAGCCCACTCGGTGGTTGCTTCAGTCGGGCGATGCCGTCGGCGCTTGACTGAAACGCGGTGGCCAGTTCGTCGAGCGCGTCGAGTGGCACAGTGCCGTTGGCCAACGGCGCGCGCGCCGCGACGTCATCGAGTCGCACGAGCAGTTCCCGAGCGATGTCCGCCGCCTGCGCCGCGTTGTCCGTGAGGGTGCGCGCCCCCTGGCCGTACGCCCGCACGATCGGCACGATTCGCGCCACCTTGAGCGCCCACGAGCGATTGAGGTCCCGCTTTGCTGAGGCCAGGCGCGAACGCGCCACGTCGATGTGGCCGAGAGCAGCCCGGCGTTCGTCAGGGCTTGTCAGCGTGGACGCGTGGTCAACGACGCTGGTCAGCTCGAAGCGGGCGTTGATGACGTCGCGCCGCGGCGCTCGCAGCTCGAGCCAGCCCAACCCGAACCCCACCGCGCCGGCCACGACGACGGCGGCCGCGCCGAACGCGATGCGCCGGCCGCGCGCCGGCTTGGACTTCGGCGACGGCTGGCTCAGACGCCCGAGCCGGCGCTCGATGCGCCGGCTCTGCCGGTCAGGCGCCGGCGGCGGCACTCGGGGCGAGGTTGGCGGGGGAGGGCGCGCCGTCGGTGGTGGGGACTTCAACGCGCAGAAGGGCGACGAGCAGGCCCAGGCCCAGAACGACCGTGGCGCCGAACACCGGCGCAACCGGCAGCGAACCGCGCCCGACGGCGACACCGAGGCCGCAGCAGGCGGCCGACGCCAGCCCGAGGAGCGTCACCACGACGACCGGGTGCAGCCCGAGGCGCAGCAGGCGGTGCGACGTGTGGTCGACCCCGCCGAGATAGACGGGCTGGCCCGCCCGGGCCCGCGAGATGACGACGAGGGTCGTGTCGAACAAGGCCGGTCCCGTCAGCAACACAACGGCGCCGACGCTGGCGGTGTGATGCGCGACCGGGAAGCGCAACTCGAGGGCGATCACGCCGAGGAGGAAGCCGAGGAACAGCGAGCCGGCGTCACCCATGAAGATCCGCGCCGGATGCCAGTTGTAGACGAGGAAGCCGATGCTGGCGCCGCTGAGCACCGCGGCAAGGCCCCCGACGAGCACCTGGCCCTCGAGACCAGCGGCAAGGGCGAGGGCAAGCGCCGTCGTGCTGGCGATGACGCCCGCCGCGCCGTCCATGTTGTCGACGAGGTTGTACGCGTTGGTGACGCCGACGAGCCACGCCACGGTGATGACCCAGTCGAGCGGACCGTTGAGCAGGTCGACGCGCGCGCCGGCTGCGGCGGCGATCGTCGCCGCGAGTGCCTCGACGACGAGTCGTTTCCAGGGCCGGACGGTGCGGACGTCGTCGATCAGCCCGACGGCACCGACGCCGGCCGCCGCGAGGAGGACGATGGTCGCCTCGGGCTTCCAGTCATTGAGGAACGGCGCCACCGCGCACGCGGTGATGACGATGGCCAGGCCGCCCAGGTACGGCGTCGGCGTGTCGTGCAGGCGGTCGGGGCTCGGTGCGGCGATCACGCCGTAGCCGGCGGCAACCCGGGCGAGTAGCGGAATAAGCGCAGCCGCGGCGACGAACGCCGCGCCCCCTGCAAGAAGAAACTGAACCGTGATGCCCATGCATACCGCCGCTGTCGGGTGTGACCGCGCGCCTAAGGCTAGCGGCGACCGCCCTATTTTTGGAGTTCAGCGCGCGCTTCGGCGATGGTTTCGTCGAGGATGTCTTGCAGGGTGCGGGTCGGGGTCCAGCCCGTGAGGGCGTTGAGCTTGTCGGTCGACGGCGCGCCGCGCCGCATGTCCTCGAAGCCCTCCTCGTAGGCGTCCTCGTAACGGATCAGGACGATCTCAGAACTGCTGCCGGCGGTCTCGATGATGCGCTTGGCCACGTCGTAGATCGAGATCTGCTCCTGCGATCCGACGTTGAACACCTCGCCGATCGACTTGTCGTTGTCGAGAAGGCGCTGGAGCGCGTCGACCACGTCGGTGACGTGGCAGAAGCATCGGAGCTGGTCGCCGTCGCCGAAAACGGTGAGCGGCTCGTTCTTCACGGCTTGGCGCACCAGCGTCGGGATGACCATGCCGTAGGCCGGGCTCTGCCGGGGCCCGACGGTGTTGAACAGCCGCACGACCGTCGTCGGGAGGCCGCGCTCCTTGTGGTAGGCGTAGGCCAGCACCTCGTCGACGGTCTTGGCCGTGCTGTAGGCCCAGCGGGCGACCGAGGGGGACCCGAGGATGCGGTCGGAGTCCTCGTGCAGCGGGCCCGGTGCCTTGCCGTAGATCTCCGACGTGCTCGCCATCAGCAGCCGCCGCCGGTAGCGGTGGGCAGCGTCCACGATGATCTCCGAGCCGCGGATGTTCGTGGTGAGCGACTTGAGCGGCTGCTCGACGATGAGCTTGACGCCGACCGCGGCAGCCAGGTGGATGATCACGTCGCACTGGTGCGCGAGCTCGTCGACGACCAACTCGTCGAGGATCGAGCCCTGGACGAACTTGAAGTTGGGGTGGCCACCGGCGGCGTCGAGGTTCGACAGTCGGCCGGTGCTGAGCGAGTCGAGGGCTACGACGTGGTCGCCGCGAGCGAGGAGGGCGTCGACGAGATGCGAGCCGATGAATCCCGCGCCCCCCGTGATGAGGAAGTTCAGGGGCATTTCCGCCGCAGTATACGGACCCTAGGCTGGGGTCGATGAACCTGCCTGGGGCGACTGTGATCGTGACTGGCGGCACGGGCTTCCTCGGTCGCCACGTCGTTGACGAGCTTCGCGGCGCGGGCGCGACCGTGCACGGCCTCGGTAGCGAGGACTTCGACCTGCGCCGGCGCGAGGCGATCGACGCCATGCTCGCCGCCCTGCGACCCGACGCGGTCGTCCACCTAGCTGCCGTTGTCGGCGGCATCGGGGCCAATCGCGCCGACCCGGGCCTGTTCTTCTACGAGAACGCGCTCATGGGGATCGAACTCCTCGAGGCGTGCCGCGTCGCCGGCACCGCCAAGGTCGTCGTGGCGGGCACGGTGTGCGCCTACCCGAAGTTCACGCCCGTCCCGTTCTCGGAAGACTCGCTGTGGGACGGCTACCCGGAGGAGACCAACGCGCCGTACGGGCTGGCCAAGCGCATGTTGCTGGTGCAGGGCCAGGCGTACCGCGCCCAGTACGGCATGGACATCGTGCATCTGCTGCCGGTCAACCTCTACGGCCCGCACGACAGCTTCGACCTCGAGCAGTCTCATGTGATCCCGGGGGTCATCCGTCGGTTCATGGAGGCGCGCGACCGCGGCGACCGCGAGGTCGTGCTGTGGGGCGACGGTACGCCGACGCGCGAGTTCCTCCATGTGCGCGACGGGGCGCGCGCGTTCCGGCTTGCCCTCGAGCGCTACGACGGCGCCGACCCGGTCAACATCGGGTCCGGCACCGAGATCTCCATCGCCGACCTGGCGTCGGTGATCGCCGACGCGGTGGGCTACACAGGCGGCATCCGGTGGGACGTCGAGAAGCCCAACGGCCAACCCCGACGCTGCCTCGACACCACCCGAGCGCGCGAGCTGTTCGGTTTCGAAGCACAGGTGCCGTTCGCCGACGGCATCCGCGAAACCGTGGAGTGGTACGCGTCGACGGTGACCGACCCCGTCAGCTGAGCGTTCCGCGATCGACGACGCGATCGCCGAGTACCAAGACGTCCATCTTCGTTCGCATGAAGCAGTCGACCGCCTGGGCGGCGGTGACGACGATCGGCTCGTTCTCGTTGAACGAGGTGTTGAGCAGCACGGGGACGCCGGTGAGGCGGCCGAACGCGGCGATGAGGTCGTAGTAGCGCGCGTTCTCCTCGCGCGTGACGGTCTGCACCCTGCCGGTGCCGTCGGCGTGGGTGACGGCCGGGATCGTGTCGCGGCGTTCGGGCCGCACCGGGTACGCCATCAGCATGAACGGCGATGGACGGTCCTCGGTGAACCACTCGCCGACCTGGTCGGCCAGTACCGACGGGGCGAAGGGCCGGAAGGACTCACGGTGTTTGATGCGCGAGTTGAGGATGTCCTTTATGTCGTGGCGCCGCGGATCGCACACGATCGAGCGATTGCCGAGCGCGCGCGGCCCGAACTCCATGCGGCCTTGCGCCCAGCCGACGATGGCGCCGTCGGCGATACGGCGGGCCACGTAGTCGAACAGATCGGGTGACGGCATCACCTCGGCGTGGAGTCCCGCGTCGGCCAGCGCCTGCGCGGCCTCACGGTCGTCGAGGTCGGGCCCGAGGTAGGCGTCGTCCATTCGCCACAACCGCGGCTGGTCCAGGACCTGGTTCCACACCCATAGCGCAGCGCCGATCGCAGTGCCGGCGTCGTTGGCGGCGGGCTGCACCCATACGTCCTCGAACGGTGTGTCGCCGCGGATGCGCGCGTTGACGAGCACGTTGAGGGCAACGCCACCGGCCAGCACGAGCCTTGGCGACCGAACCCGGTCGTGCAGCTTGCGGATCATCGCTAGCTCGACCTCTTCGAGGCGCGCCTGCACCGATGCCGCGAGGTCCAGGTCGCGATCGGTGACCTCGGCGCCGACCTCACGCCGCGGACCGAAGCGCTCCGCCATCCGCGCCGAGCACAAGTAGCCGAGCGTCGGCGTGCCCGACGCCCACGTCATGTCGACGCCCTTGCTGTGGTGCACGAAGTAGTCGAGGTTGAGCGCGTACGCGGGACCGTCATCGCGGACGACGTCGCCCAGATCGTCGACGAAGCGCGGCGTGCCGTAGGCGGCGAGACCCATGAGCTTGTACTCGTCGCCGTAGTTGGGGAGGCCGAGGAACTGGGTGAACGCGGTGTAGTACACGCCGAGCGACGCGGGGAACGGCACCGAGCCGTCGATTGACATCTGGTTGCCGGTGCCGCGGCCCCACATCGACGACGTGAAGTCGCCCATGCCGTCGATTGACAGGCAGGCGGCGTCCTCGTACGGCGAGCAGAACCACGCGCTGGCCAGGTGGGTGCGGTGGTGCTCGACGCGGTGGAACGTCGCCCGCAGCTGCTGCGGATCAGTGTCGAGGGCGTCGGCGAACGCCTCGCGGAGGCCGACGATCTTGCGGGCGCTTGCCCCGCGTTGGCGCAGCGACCGCAGCGACGGCGGGTGGCGCAGCATCCACCGGGCGCGCGCGCCGAGATTCGCGAGGGGATTGCGCGACGCGGCAACGTGATCGACCTCGTTCGGCCCGACACCGGCTTGCACGAGACACCACCGCGTCGCCAACGCCGGGAACCCGGCCTGGTGCTTGAGCCGGCTGAACCGCTCCTCCTCGGCGGCGGCGATCACCACGCCGTCGACGAGCACCGCGGCCGACGCGTCCCCGTGGAAGGCGTTGATGCCGAGGACGATCACGCGGCTGCTTCGATGATCTCGACCAGTCGATCGAGCAGCGTGTCGCGGTCGTAGTCCACCGCTGCCAGCTGCGCGCGCTTGCCCATCTCGGCCAGCTCGACCGGATGGCCGCGCGCCCAGCTGATGGCGTCGGCCACGCTGGCCGGGTCATCGGGATCGGCGACCAACCCGCACTCGTGGCGGCGCACCAGTGTCACGACGTCGCTCGTTTCGTCGGCGACCGCGAGGACGGGCCGGCCGGCGGCGAGGACGCTGTAGAGGCGACTCGGCACCACCAGGCCTTCGAGGCCTCGGCGTACGGTCACCGCATCGACGTCACCGGCGCGCAGGACGTCGCCCACCTGCTCGGGCGGCCAGTAGTCGTGGAAGCGGATGACGTCACTGTCGTCGGCTGCACGCACCGCCGCGTCGCGTTCGGCGCCGCCGCCGACGAACACGAGGTTCGCCTCGTCGGGCCGCAGCGCCTTGACGCCGTCGACAAGCGCCCGCCAGGCGACGGCCTGGCCGAGGTTGCCCGCATGCAGAACGACGAACGGCGCGTCGCCGCGGATCTCGGCGCGTACTGCGTCGCTGCCCGGCGTGGCCGACGGATACACCGGTGAGCCGCTGCGCACGACGTGCACGCGCTCGGCGTCGGCGCCGGCCGCCGTCGCCCGCATCGCCATGTCGTCACCCAGGACGACGACCGCCGTCGCCCGCCGGAGAGCGCGCCGATGCAGCGCCTGCCACTGCGTCACCACCACGTTGCGCTTCAGGTCGCCGGTCGCCAGTGGGAACTCCGGGTGCAGATCGTGCAGCCAGTAGACGAACGGTCGCCGTCGTAGCGCCGCAATCGCACCGGCCAGGATCCCGGCGAACGGCGGGTCCGACATGCCGACGACGACGTCAGCCCGAGTTGTCGCGGCTAGCGGCGCGCACCAGGCCCCATAGGTGAGGTAGTTCGACACGCGCCCGGCCATCCGACTGCGATCGAACGCACTCGAGCCCACGCGGCGCACGGTGATGCCGTCCACCGTCGAGGTCTGCCACGGCCGCCACGCGTCGCGCTCGGTCACGTCATACGACGCCCGCCCGGCGAGCACCATGACCTCATGCCCCCGTTTCGTGAGCGCCGCCGCCGCGCCCGCCGCCATCGTCGCCGTGGCCGCACCATCGGGCGGGTAGTACTGGTTCACCAGCAGAACCCTCACCCCAGCACCTCGCGATAAATCGCCTCCTGCTGCGCTCCGATCGTCTCTGGGGAGAGCGAGCGTGCGAGGAGTGGACCGTTCTCACCGAGGCGTCGTCGCAAGATTGGGTCGTCGCGCATCGTCCGGAGCGCGCCCGCCAACTCATCAACGTCATGTCGAACTACGAGTCCAGCGTCGTACTCGTTCACAAGGCTTGCGACCCCACACGCATCCGTCACGATCGTTGGGACGCCTAACGCGCACGCCTCTGCGACTGCGTTTCCGAAGTTCTCGCTGCGAGACGGAAGTGCAAACGCGTCGCACGCGGCGACCAGTTGGTCTTTGTTCTTGCCCCATAAGGCCGGGAGTCGATGGACACGGCCAGACACGCGATTGCGCGACACTGCGGCGCTCAGCTGGGCCTCGCCGCCATCGCGCGCGTCCGGTCCGACCACGACCGCGTGAACACGAGGAACTGACCCCAAAGCGGTCGCAAGCGTGTCGAGTCCTTTCTTGGTGCTCACGCGTCCCACATAGGCGACGAGGAGTTCGTCGTCCGCAACTCCGAGCTCGTTCCGTATGGCCATGTTGGGTTGGACATCCTGCGGGATCTCGACCGGGTTCGGACGGACCCAAACGCGACAGTTCGGCAAGGCAGCGCGAATCTCACCAGCTTCCAGATCGGATGTGGCGATGATCCCGGCTGCTCGTCGGATGTACCGGCTCCCGATCAGCGCATCGAACAGGCGCTTGATCGCGATACTTCGTATTCGCGGCTCGAACATGCCCATGGGTTCGACGACATACGGAATCCGGGCTCGGGTGTACCCCGAACCCGCGGGCACTGTCAGCCCATCTCGAAACCCGAAGAGATGGCCGATCTTCACGTTGTTATGCGCGGCAGCTCGGTAAGCGCCGGGCACCAACGGCGACCAGCGATATGCGGCGATCCTCCGGAAGTAGCGGACTTGCGTGCCGGCTACTGACCGCACGCCCCTTGGAACTCGGGAGCGATTCATGCCGAAGTCTGCGGTCCAAATCGCAAGTTCATGTCCCGCACCGCCAAGGTGTGCAGCCAGGGCCGCCACAGTTGCGATCGGGCCCCCGTAGTCGACGGCGGGAATGTAGGCCGGGCAACACAGCGTGATCGATAGCGCCGCTCGGTGCGACTGCTTCACTGCGTCGGCGTGCCGAGTCGGCTCGGCCTTGTGCTCCATCGCCGCCGCTACCTTGGAGCGCCTCGGCGCAAGGCTATGGGCGATAGTCGACCGCGGTCGCGCTGCGACGCCGTAGCTAGCGGCATGGCACGCCCGGCAGCCTGCCGGCCGGCGTGGGCTGCTCTCGTGATGGAGGCGACTTTCCGCGGACCGACTCGAGGCAAGTCGATCAACGCGGTCGCCAGCCCATAACCCGACCGATCTCCAATCATCAACTCCCAAACACGTGCCAGCGCCCGCAGTCCGGCGGTGCCGTGCTTTCGTTGTATGTAACGCATGTTCCGGTTGAAGTTGCGGGCGCGAAGCAGCTGGTCGCCGCGATCAAGTGATGGATCGCGCGGTCCTGCCTGATCCGCGACGTGCGCCCCGGGCACGTGGACGACCTTGTGTCCAAGTCTGATCGCCTGAAGACACAAATCCAAGCCATAGAGGATCGCATCGCTTTCCTCGAACGCCGGGTCGAACGTCAACTCCTCGAGCGTGTGGCGGCGCCACGCCCAGTTGCACTCGGCCACGCCCGCCACGGGACGTGGGGTCAGGGTCCGGCGGAGTGGCCGATATCGTCCGTACCAAGTCAGCTGTCCCGCCTCGAAGGCCAGTGGACCGCGGTAGTCCTTCCAAGACACGCCGCCACCCACACAGGCGATCGCAGGATCGGCGAACGGTTCGACGAGCTGTCCGAGCCACGTCGCGTCCGGAACACAATCGTCGTCAAGAAACACAACGATGTCGGTCCTGGCCGCTCCGAGGCCAACAATGACCGGAGGCACATGGCCCGGACGATCGACGGTCACCCAGCGAGTCGGCAGGCTTGTGGCGAACTCGTCGACGACCCGACGTGCAGCGGCGTCACCGTCACGACCGACGACCAAGACCTCCGATGGAGGACGGTCCTGACTAGCAACTCCGCCTAAGGCGCTCCTGAGCAGTTCTGCGCGCTGCCAAGTTGGAATGACGACCGCGATCGTGTCCATCGACTCAGGCGAAGCTGTCCGTTGCGGCATCATGACAATGGATGCGGGACGATCGCATGGCGTTAGACATCCTTCTGAACGCTACAAACGAGGAGGCGACCGCCCCAACGGGCGACGCCAGCTTCTATTCCGAGTTGGCCTCAGCGACCACACGGAACATCGACTTTCGCTACGACAAGGAGTCCACGTCCCGGTCAGTCCGGCGTGGCTTGGCCAAAACCTGCGACGCGTTGTCAGTCGTCACGCCGGTCGCTCCGCTCCGGCGACTTGCCATGCGGACTGGTCGCAGCCTACTGACACCCTCCCAGCCACGAGGTCCATCGACAATCGTGCTGTCACACATTCATTGCCCGCGATTGCGAGACGGATCTCGGCTGATTTGGAGCTCTCAAGGGATCAGCACTAGGGACTATTACGAGATTGCCGACGGGAAGGTCACCCTCGACGACGTCATCGCGCTTTACCAGCGGCTTGGCGACCGAGCCGACAGCCTCCTCGTGTGGTGCGAGTCGGGTGCAAGTCGACTGGCCGATCACTGCCCGTCACTCGCGGCGCGAATCCGCGTTGTTCACCCCCCAGTGCTGGACTCTTCGCACGAAGGCGGCATCGGTGGCGACGTTCCCGCGATCGTTTTCGTCGGCACTGATCCTGCGCGGAAAGGGCTCGACACACTCATCGCTGCCTTTCCCCGAGTTCGCCGAGAGTTGCCAACGACCGAGCTTCGGATTCTCGGCGTTCCGGCGTCGCGTTCCGCGCCGGATGGCGTGAGCTTTCTTGGCCGGTGCGCGCGACGTGAGGTGGTCAACGCCATGGCGTCGGCCGACGTGTTGGTGCTGCCGTCCCGCGCGGAGACATACGGGTTAACCGTTGTCGAGGCGATGATGATGGGTCTCGCCGTTGTCGTTTCGGATGTAGAGCCATTGCCCGAGGTCGCGGGCAGTGAGATTTCGGTGGTTCCGGTCGATCAGCCGAACGCGCTCGCTGAACGCTTGATCGAACTGTTCCGGGACTCGGCGCTGCTAAGCGCCGAGAAGCGACGCTGTCGCGCGCTTTATGAGACGCGAAACGCGACGCACGTGTTCTTGACCGCTCTTGATGCCTTATGCCGAGACCTCGCGTAGAGACGCTGGGACTTGTTCGAGGAGCGGCACGTCGCGCGCCGTCGGGTCGGCGGCGAGACCAAATACGACCCCCGATAGGAGCCAGATATACGCGTTGACAAAATAGTTTTGGAAGAACTGGAGACCGGCGAAGAACTGGATCGCGAGCACGATCGCGATCCAGGACGACAGCATGATCGCAACGCGCTGGTGCGTTGTGCCGGCCAAGTGGGCGCACGACCGGCGAAGTCGTCGAAACCAGGCGAAGAGCCAGGTCAACCAAAGGGCAAGTCCGATCAGTCCCCACTCAGCAGCGATGGCGCCGTAGCCAGACTCGAGTTGATAAAGGCCCTCGAGCGAGCGGGTGTCACCCCCGTAGAGGTATTGCTTGCCGAGCGACTGATCGCCCGTGCCACGGCCGAGCACTCCGCCGATCCGGACACCGGTCGCCATGCCTCCGCCGTATGAGTGCCAGCGAAAGGCCCATTCATTTGACGCACTGCGTGGATCTAACGTTTTTGTGTACCAGCTGCGTGTCGCGCTGAAGGTCGTTGGCAAGAGAACTGAGATCACGAGCATTGACGTGAGTGCGAGTGCCGCCGTCGCGGTCAGGCGCCTTACTCGATCTTGAGGTTTCGCCGCGGCGAGCAGCGCCACAGCCACGAGGACCGCTGAGAGCACGAGTACCGCGCGCGAGCCTGATGCCCACACGGCCGCAAGGATGGTTGCTGCGGCGATCGCGGCGAGCGCTCGGGAACGCGACTGCCCGCGAGAAACCAACCAGGCGAGGACGAGCGCGACCGCGAGCTCAGCGAGTTGTGCGAATCGTCCCGGGTCCACGAACGTGCCTGTCGGGATGAAGATCCCGCGGCCGCCGACCAGGTAGGACCCGCGGTATTGGCTGAACCCGCCAAGCCCTGGGGCTGCTTGGCCGGGATTGAGGAACGTCGGACCGACAAGTGCCTGCACGAGCCCGATCGCCAACACCACCGCGGCGAACAGAGCTAGCCCCTTGACTGCTCGGCTGGCCCGGTCGCGGTCGACGCCCACGAGGAATCCAACGCCGACCAAGGGCAGATATAGGAAGTCCAGGTGCAGAGCGATGGCGGCTTGTCGCCAGTCGGCGTCAAGGATTGTTGGCACGCTTAACGCGATCGCCCAACCCACCAGCAACAACGTCGGGATGCGGGCTGATCCAAGGGCCCTTCGCCACGCGTGCGTTGCGAACAGCTGGGGCATCGCACACACCAGCGCGAATACGAAGAGGACGTCCTTGACGGCGTATATCTCAAGGGCGTTGCCGTTGAACTTTCGAAAGAGATCTTCGAATGGCAACCACGCCAGAAAAACCGCCAGGCCCAGCCACCAGTGCTTCATGCCCAGAGGTAAGAAAGCCAAGAACAGCGCACCGGCAAGCAAGATGGGGAGTCGAAGCGATCCGATGAGGGGGAGCGACTGAGATGTCGACTCCGACCGATACGCTGCCCAGCCCGTGGCCGCAGCGATAGCAATCAGCGTTGCCGTCGCGACGCGCAGCGACACTCCGCGCGACAAGGGCCTCAACGCCACGCCGGCCACGGTACTGCCCAGGCCGCCCCACTTGGACGAGGCTGATGCCGAGCCTTCGAATCGTCTGCGAACGACTTTTCGCGCGTCGTGAGGATCGGTTTCCTGCATCTCGACTGGCCCCGAGTTGATGACGGGAGCATCCGGTCGTGGCGCAATGTCGAATGGTTGACACGCTCGCACCAAGTGACCGTCATTCCGGTGAACCCGACCCGCGACCAGAGTCCGCTCCCCGCCCGCGCCGTCGCGGGCGATCCGCTGACGCTTGAAGTCGGTGGTGCACTGAGAAGCCGCGTCGCGCCCGGTCTATCGCGGTCTGGCCAACCGCCAGCCCTAGACCGTATGAATGGCGAGTACGACTGGATTTGGATCGCGTGGCCGCAGTTGGCCTCGCAGAGCTGGCGGACCCCACGCGGCCACGGTGTTGCCGTCACATGGGACGCCGATTGCCTGTCGCGATCTGCTTTCACGGCGGCGCGGGCGCTCGCAGGCACCCATCCATCGCGGGCCGCAGCAAGGGCATTAGCCGGTGCGTCGTGGGTTTGGTTTGAGCGCCAACGAACTCGTGGCCTCACCGCCATATCGACGCCCTCTGAGCGCGATCGCGCGTGGTTGCGCCGGACCTCAGGCGTCCCCATCTTCACAGTCCGGAACTACGTCGACACCGATGCTCTGGCGGACGTTCGCGCGACGCGCGCATCCGCGGCGGGCCGCCGCGTTTTGTTTCTTGGGAGTGACTTCGAGCCGAATCTGCACGGACTCGACTGGTTCATCCAGCGCGTGTGGCCGCGTGTGCGTTCGGCCGTGCCTGATGCGGAGCTAATCCTGGTCGGTCGGGGTCTCGACGAGCGGATGCTGACCCCGCCAGTGGCGGGCGTGCAGTTGGTTGGCGAGGTGCCGGAGGTCGAGACCTCCCTTCGCGAGTCGCGGCTCGTCGTGTGTCCGATCTTCTACGGCGCTGGCATCCCGAACAAGGTGTTGCAAGGAGCGGGCGCCGCGCGTCCAACTCTGATCACAAGACACTGCGCAGCGAGTCTCGGCTCGCATGATGGCTTCGTCCTATGCGACTCGGCGACCGACTGGACGGAGTCCGTGGTTCGCTTCCTCCAAAGCCCTGAGCTCGCCGATCAGGTAGGGGCAGATGCGATCGCACGCGTCGAGCGCGATTTTGGAAGAGCCACGTGGGAAGTCGAGATGGAGAAGCTTTGCGCGGCTGTCGTCCGACAGCGTTCAGATAGTGGCTGACTTAGAAGTCGTCTGAGACGCTGACGGGTTCGGTGTCGCGGCGGCCGCCTTCGGCGCCGCGCTCTTTGTATGAGTAGTTGTACGCGTAGCCATACTCGCCGTCGCTCGAGACGCCGTTGAGGGCGATGCCGATGGTTTCGGCGCCGGCTTGGCCGAGGAGTTCGACGGCGCGGGCGAGGTGGCGGCGGCTGGTGACCTGGGCGGTGGCGACGAGGAGCACGCCGTCGACGCGTGACGACAGGACCACTGCGTCGGTGATGGGGAGGAGCGGCGGCGCGTCGATCAGCACGATGTCGGCGTCGGCACTGACCGCGGCGAGCAGTTCGGCGACCCGGCTGGTGCCGAGCAGCTCGGCTGGGTTCGGCGGCAGCGGGCCGGAGGCCAGCACGCGCAGCGAGCCGCCGCCGGAGACGCTGACGGATTGGAGCGACGCCGAGAGGGGCTGGTCACCGAGCAGAACCGAGGTGAAGCCGGTCGTCGACGACAGCCCGAAGAAGCTGTGCAGGCGCGGCCTCCGAAGGTCGCAGTCGACGCAAATGACGCGGCGGCCGGAGCGGGCCAGCGTGACGGCGATGTTGGCCAGCGTCGTGGTCTTGCCCTCCGCGGCCATCGGGCTGGTGACGAGCAAGGTCCGCAACGGTTGGCGCAGGCCGATGAACTGAAGGCTCGTGCGCAGCGAGCGGTAGGCCTCGGATATCGGGGCGGTCGGGTCCTCCACGGTCACGAGGCGCGCCATGTCACGGTTGCGCCAGTCGGCGACGGCGGGAATGACCCCCAGGATGTTGGCGCCCTTCGAGTGGCGCTCGACGTCCTCGGAGGTCTTCACCGTGTCGTCGAGGAACTCGAAGAGGAACGCGGCGCCGGCGCCGACGAAGAGCCCGAGCCCGAGGGCGAGGATGCCATTCCGCACCGGCTTGGGGCGGACAGGTCCGCCCGGCAAGGCGGCGTCTTGGAGCAGTTGCACGCCACCGCGCGTCAGCGGCGCGTCGACGCCGGACTGGTCGTAGCGAGACTGGTAGAGCGTGTATTGCGCGGCCACCGCGTCGCGCTGGGTCTTGAGACCAGGATCGCCGCCCTTCGCCGCCGCGATCTTGGCGTCGAGGTCGTCGAGCTGCGCCTTGGCTTGCTGGGCCCGCTGAAGGAGGACGCGGCCGGTTTCTTGGAGCGCGTCGACCGCCGCCGTGCGGCGCTGCTCGACGTAGACCTTGGCGTAGGTGGTCGCCGCGTCGCGGGCGACCTCGCGATCCGAGCTCTCGGCGGTAATCGTGATGACGCGGGTGGTCCCGACCGCGCCGACGCGCACCGCGGAGACCAGTTGGCCGCGCTCACCGAGTCGTTTCGAGACCTCGATGGCGACCGGACGTGAGCGAATGACCTCGACCTGGGTGGCAACGCCGGTGGGGTCCGAAACGATGGCCCCGTCCTGGGTGAACACCGTGCCTTGTGACTCGGCGAGGATCTGCGAGCTGGCCGCGTAGATCTTGGTGGACACCAGCGAGAGCGCGACGGAGACGCCGACGGCGACGAGGACGGCGACAATGATCAACCACTTCCGGCGGAGGAGTACCCGGATGTAGTCGCGAAGCGTGGACTCGGCTGTGGTCTCCAACGCCGCCGACGTTACCAGTGGCCTGAGAACGGTCTCGGGCGACCTACCGGTCACTTACCATTGACCTCATGGGGTGGTGTCACGAGTTCGGGCCGCAGATTCATCATCAGTGCACCGAACCGATGGTCGCGGGCGCCGACGCGTGCAGCTGCAAGCCGTGCGGCACGGTCTGCCGCGGCAAGTTCAACGGGTGTCCGGCGGTCTGGGCGCGCGGCCCGGCCGGCGCACTCGCGGTGCGTTCGGTCGACCCGCAGGTATTCGCCGACGCCAGCCCCAGCGGTCGCTTGGTGGCCGACTTGCCCGCGCCCGACTTCTCATTGGGGACGCACCGTCCGCTGGCCGAGCCGGTGCCGACGCCCCCGCCGATTGTGATCGACAAGCCGACGCCCACTGCGGTCGTAGCAGTCGCACCGGTCGCACCCGTCGCTGTCGTCGCCCCCCCGCCGTGGCGGGCCCGGCCGGTCCGCGTGCTGGCCCCGCACCCGAAGATCACCCGCTCGCACAATCCGCCCGCCGGTCTCGCCGGCGTGCGCGACCGCCTCGACGGCCTGCGCGGCGAGTTGAAGTCGTTGGGCGACAGCCTCGGTCGCCGTCGCTCGCAATCGGCGCCTGAGCCTGGGGATTGGGCCTAGCACTCGGTATCATCGAGTGCCAGACATGCTCGACGACCGCAAAGCCGCCGTTCTCCGCGCCGTCGTAGAGGGCTACATCGAGACCGCCCAGCCGGTGGGCTCGGCGCACGTCGTTCGCGCCGGCGGCATCGAGGTGTCCTCGGCGACGGTCCGCAACGACATGGTCGTGCTCGAGCGCGAGGGCTACCTCATGCACCCGCACACCAGCGCCGGTCGCATCCCCACCGACAAGGGCTACCGCTTCTTCGTCGACCAGCTGGCGCCGAGTGGCGCGCTCGAGCCGGTGCACCGCCAGCGGATCCGCGACTTCTTCAACATGGCCCACGGCGAGCTGGAGCAGATGCTGCACGACACCACGCAGCTGCTCTCGAGCCTCACCGACTACGCGGCGGTCGTCATCGGCCCGTCGCACGAGGCGGCGTCGGTCCGTTCGGTGCAGCTCGTCGCCCTCGGGCCGCGCGCCGGCCTGCTCGTCGTCGTGCTGGCCAATGGTGTCGTCGAGAAGCGCTCGATCGACCTGGCCGAGGGCACCGGCGACGAGCGCGTCGCGTCGGCCAGCGCGCACCTGGCCAAGACCTTGATCGGGTCGACGCTGACGACGCTGCCGCCCCTCGTGTCGAGCGGCGACGCGTCGACCGACGCCATCGTCGCCGAGTGCTTCACCGCGCTGGCCCGCTCCCACGACGAGGAGCCCGACCACGTCTTTGTCGGCGGCGCGTCGCGCATGGCCGCCGCGTTCGACGCGGTCGACACAGTGCGCCAGGTTCTCGACACGCTCGAGAAGCAGTTCGTCGTGGTGTCGCTTTTGCGCGACGTGATGGATCGCGGTCTGTCGGTTGCCATCGGCGTCGAGCACGGTCTCGTACCGCTGGCCGAGTGCTCGGTCGTTGTCGCGCCCTACGAACTGGAGGGCGAGCTGGCCGGCACCATCGGCGTGCTCGGCCCCACGCGCATGAACTATCCGCAGGCGATGGCGGCGGTGGCCGTTGTCAGTCAGCGCCTCGGTCGCCACCTCACCGAGGGTTAGCCGGTGGAGGACTTCTACGAGCTGCTCGGCGTGAGCCGCAACGCGTCCGACGAGGAGATCAAGAAGGCGTACCGCCAGCGGGCGCGCGAGCTGCACCCCGACACCAACCCTGACCCGGCGGCCGAGGAGCAGTTCAAGAAGGTCACCCTCGCCTACGAGATCCTCCGCGACCCCGAGCGCCGTCAGCGCTACGACACCTACGGGCCCGAGGGCCTGCGCGGCACCGGTGCCGGCGGCCAGGCCGGCAATCCGTTCGCCGACTTCGGGCTCGGCGACCTGTTCGACGCCTTCTTCAGCGGGAGTGGCTTCGGCGGCGGTCGCGGGCGTAGCGGGCCGATGGGCGGCGCCGACATGGAACTGGTCGTCGACCTCGACTTCGTTGACGCGGTCTTCGGCGTGCAGCGCGAGGTCACGCTGCGCAAGCCGGTGCAGTGCGAGACGTGTGCAGGGAGCGGCGCGGCGCCCGGCACCACGCCGATCCGGTGCACGACGTGTGACGGCGCCGGCGAAGTCCGTCGCGTACGCCAGTCGATCCTCGGGCAAATGATGACGGCGGCGCCGTGCACGCGATGCGGCGGCACGGGCGAAGAGATCCCCTCGCCGTGCGCCGACTGCCGCGGCGACGGGCGCCGCACGGAGGAGCGGTCTTACAACGTCGACATCCCCGGCGGCGTCGACACCGGCACCACGCTGCGACTGCCGGGCCGTGGCGCCGCCGGCCCGCGCGGCGGCCCGGCCGGCGACCTCTACGTGCACGTCCGCACGCGCCCGCACCCACAGTTCACGCGCGAGGGCTTGAACCTCGTCCACGAGATGCACGTCCCGATGACCCAGGCCACGTTGGGCGCCCACATCCCGTTCGAGACGCTCGACGGCGAGGAGGACCTCGTCATCACCGCCGGCACCCAGACCGGCCGCGAGTTCCGGTTGCGCGGGCGGGGCGTGCCGCACCTCGAAGGCCGCGGTCGCGGCGACCTCATCGTGCGCGTCGTGGTCGAGACGCCCACGCGGCTGTCGCGCGCCGAGGAGGAACTGGTCCGCAAGCTGGCGACCGAGCGCAACGAGGACGTCGCGCCGGAAGACAGCGGGCTGTTCTCGAAGATCCGCTCGGCGTTCAAGTAGGTCCCGTGCTGCCGGCCGCCGCCGCGCACGCCTTCGTCGCCGACCTCGACGCGCTCGCGCTCGGCGCCGACGACGAGCACCACCTGTTCCGCGTGCTGCGGCTGCGCCCCGGCGAGGCGGTGACCGTTGGCGACGGTGCGGGCCGGTGGCGGTCGTGCCGCGTAGCGAAGGGCGGCGGCGGGCTCGAGGCGGCGGGCGAGATCACGACCGAGCCGCGCGCCGAGCCGTCGGTCGCCGTTGCCTTCGGGATCACCAAGGGCGAGCGGCCCGAGTGGGTCGTGCAGAAGCTCACCGAGTTGGGCGTCGACGAGATCGTCCCCATGACGACGCGGCATGCGGTGGTCAAGTGGGACGCCGACAAGGCCCGCCGCGCTCACGAGCGATTGCAGGACGTGGCCCGGTCCGCCGCCATGCAGGCCCGGCTGGCGTGGCTGCCGGTCGTGCGGCCGATGACCGCCTTCGCTGACCTGCTCGCCGGTGATCTGGGCGCCGGCGCCGCCCTCGCCCACCCCGGCGGCGGGCCCGTGTCCCTCGACCGCCCGACCGTGCTCATCGGTCCCGAAGGGGGGTGGTCAGCCGACGAGTTGGCGGTCGCCCCCGCCCTAGTCGATCTGGGCCCAACCAACCTCCGCGCCGAGACCGCGGCGGTGGCCGTCGGCGTCCGACTCTGCGTACTTCGGGCAAACCACCCACAACATGAGGCAGAATGACCACCTTGCGTGGTTGGTCGAATACGTACCGTGGGATAAAATGGTGCGTGAAAGGGGTCTGAGGCGTGGTCGAGCCCGCAGCACCGAATTACTCCATCAAGGTCGGCGAGCGGCTTCGCGCCGTCCGTAAAGAGCTGCGCCTCTCGCTCCAGGCGGTCGAGTCGCAGTCGAACCAAGAGTTCAAGGCCTCCGTACTGGGCGCCTACGAGCGCGGCGAGCGGGCGATCTCGGTCCTACGGCTCCAGCGGCTGGCCAACTTCTATGGCGTCGCCGTCGATCGTCTGCTCCCGCCCGCCCACGAGGTGTCCGACGAGGACGCCGATGCGAGCGTCACCATCGACCTGCGCACCGTCGCCGGCGAGGCCGGCGAGCTGCGGCCGCTGGCCGGCGCGGCGGGCTCAGACCTGATCACCCGCTTCATCGCCCTCGTGCGCACCCGTCGGCGCGACTCCGATGCGCCGCTCGCGCTGCGGAGCGAGGACGTGTCGACGCTGGCCGGGCTGCTCGGCATCAGCGCCGACGAGGTGCGGCGCCGGGTCGGCGACCTCGTCGCCGCCACCGCTTGACCTTCGGCGTCTACCTCCACATCCCGTTCTGCGCGCGCCGCTGCGACTACTGCGCGTTCGCAACCTGGACCGACCGTGACCACCTCATGGCGGCCTACGCCGACGCGGTGCGCCGCGACATCAACGCGGCCGTCGCCGACGGGATGCCACAGGCGACGACCGTGTTCTTCGGTGGTGGCACGCCGTCGCGACTGCCCGCCGACCTGCTCGTCGGCCTCCTCGATGCGGTGCCGCGCGTCGATGACGCCGAGGTCACCGTCGAGTGCAATCCCGAGACGGTCACCGCCGACCTGCTCGCCGCCTATCGCGCCGCCGGCGTCACCCGCATCTCGCTCGGCGTGCAGTCGATGGTGCCGTCGGTGCTGGCCGCGCTCGGACGCGAGCACGACGTAGCGTCGGTGGCGCGGTCGGTGGGCCTTATCGGCGACGCCGGCTTCGCGTCGTTCAACCTCGACCTGATCTTCGGCGCGGCGGGGGAGTCCCTCGACGACTGGCGCCGCAGCGTCGACGCCGTGCTCGCGCTGGAGCCCCCGCACGTGAGCGCCTACGCGCTGACGGTCGAGCCGGGCACGCCCCTCGCGCTCGACCCGTCCCGGTATCCCGACGACGATGACCAGGCCGACAAGTACGACGTGGTCGACGACGCGCTCACCGCTGCCGGCCTCGAGAACTACGAGATCTCCAACTGGGCCCGGCCCGGCCACGAGTGCCGGCACAACCTTCTCTATTGGACCCAGGGCGACTACCGCGGGTTCGGCTGCGCCGCCCATTCGCATGAGCGCGGCCATCGCTGGTGGAACGTGCGCACGCCCGAGCGCTACATCGCCGCCATCGACGCCGGCGCGTCCGCAGTTGCAGGCGAGGAGCGTCTCGACCACCATGAGCGCCAGCGCGAAGGGATGGTGCTGGGATTGCGCACGCGCGGAGGAGTACCGGCTGGGGCCGTGAATCCTGGTGAGCTTCCTGGATTGCTCGCGCCCATCGACGGGGGGAAACGGGTGACCCTTACGCGTCGTGGCCGGCTACTGGCCAACGAGGTCGCCCTGCGCATCCCGTGACCAAAGTGGCTGCAGCCGACAAACAGCGACAAGGCGGATTGGTTGGTCTGATCGTCGCTGGCGGCGCCTACACCGCTGTGGCGGTAGCGATGCTTTGGCCCGTGATGGCCTCTCCGAGGCATCGGGTCTTGGGCCAAACCGATGCGACATCGATCACCTGGCACCTGGCGTGGGATCAGCACGCCTTCGCTCATTTCGACTTCCCGTTCGTGACGCATCACCAATTCGCGCCCAGCGGTCTGAACTTGATGCAACAGACTGCGATGCCGATCGTTGGTGCAGCAACCTGGCCTGCGGCCGTCATCTCGGGACCGACGTTCGCCTACAACGTCGCCGTGGTGTTCGCGTTGGTGGGCTCCGCCCTCCTGGGATACATCGTCATCAACCGATTCGTCTCATCCCGGTACGCCGCAGCGGTTGGCGGTCTTCTCTACGGCTTCAGCCCGTACATGCAGGCCCATACGTTCGGCGGGCACCTCAACCTAACGCTGTTGCTATGTCCGCCCGTATTGCTGTTGCTCCTCGACGAGGCGTTGCGCCGACAGCGCTTGGCTGCTCGATTCTGCGGGCTCGCGATCGGCGCCCTTGTCGCCATTCAGCTCCTTGTAAGTGCCGAGGTTCTCCTGTCGACCGTTGTGGTCGGTGGTATTTGCGTGACCGCCGTCGCGATCTGGGTCCGTTGGCGCGACCGTGCTCGATACGACCTCCGCGCGCCGTATGTCCGTCGCGCACTCGTTGCATCGATCGTGACGGCCGCGGTTCTCAGCGCGGTTCCCCTATGTGTGTTCTTCTTGGGTCCGGAGCGGCCTCCGCAGACTCAACGCTCGGGAGCATCGACCGATCTGGCCAATGTCATCATCCCGACGGCCGTCCAACGCTTATCGCCGACATGGACGGCAACGGTGGCTGCCAAGTTCCCGTCCAACGTGTCGGAACAGAACGCCTACATCGGAGTCCCGATGCTCCTCGTGATCGGTGGCGCGTGGGTAGCGACGCGTCGCGAGCTCGCCTCGCGTTTGGGTGGGGGGTTGGCAGTAACTGGATTCATCCTCTCCCTCGGCGCAAGACCGCGGATCGCAGGAGTCCATATCCCCATCCCTATGCCCGGGCTGCCGTTGGCGATAATGCCGACGTTCAAAGGCGCCCTACCGGCGCGATATATGGGCCTGGCTTGGCTCGGCCTCGGTCTCCTTGTCGCTGCGTGGCTGGCTCAGCCGCGTCCACGCCGTTCGCTGCGATGGTTGGCACTGACCGCCGCCGCAGTGCCCCTACTTCCGGTCACGCCGCCCACCGATTCGCTCGTTACACCAGCGTTCTTCACTCAGCCGCGGTCTGTGGCGCGCCTCACGGGAAAGACGATATTGATCCTTCCCGCCTCCCCGATCCCACGGGCGTACGCGCACGAGTGGCAAATCGCCGCCCAGTTCCGGTTCAAGATGGTCAATGGGTACGGTCTTCGCGCTGCGCACGTGGTTCCCAGCGGGGAAGTCGATCCGATCGGGGTTTTCTCCGATCTTGAAACGCATCGGGGACATACCCGCGCTGAGCCGGCAGCCGTAGCGCGTGGCCTTTGCCGGCATGGTGTCGATGCGGTTGTCGCCGGTCCAGCGGCGGCGCCTCATGAGCTGGATTTGATGGTTCGGGTCAGCGGCCGGAGTGGCGTCGCTGAAGGCGGCGTGCTTGTGTGGTCCGACCTTCGGCGGCAGCTGTGTTGAACGTCGTCCACTTCCAGCGACGGCGGGCGGGGCACACCTATTCCATCGAGGCCGAGTTCGAAGCGATCCGCGACGAGCTGGCGCGCCGCTCCGATCTCACCGTCGACGTGGTCACCTGCCGCTTCAGCAACAAGGGGCTGCCGCGCTGGGCGCTCAACAGTGCGGCCGCCGCGCGCCGCCAGGGCGACGTCAACCACATCACCGGCGACGTCCACTACCTCACGTGGGCGTTGCGACCGAACCGCACGGTCCTCACCGTGCACGACTGCGGCTACGAGCAGCGACTCACCGGGCTGCGCCGCTCGGCCGCCGGTCGGGCCACGCTCGTCGGGCCCGTCCGCCGCGTCGCCGCGGTGACCGCGCCCTCGTCGTTCACGCGGGACCGCATCGTCGAACTCGCCGGTGTCGCCGCCGACCGCGTCGAGGTCGTTCCGTTGTGCATCTCGCCCGTGTTCCGCCGCGTCCCCGGGCATTTCAACGACGAGTTCCCGCGCATCCTCCACGTCGGCACGCTGCCCAACAAGAACATCGAGCGCCTGGTCGCCGCCCTCGAGGACCTCAAGTGCACGCTCCACGTCGTCGGCCGCCTGTCGTCCGAGCAGCGCTCAGTTCTGTCGCGCAGCTACGTGCACTGGATCAACACGTTCGACCTGTCTGCCGCCGAGCTGCTCAACGCCTACGCGTCGGCTGACCTCGTGTCGTTCGCCTCTTTGTATGAGGGCTTCGGCATGCCGATCCTCGAAGCCCAGACCGTCGGCCGCCCCGTCGTCACGAGCAACGCAGCGTCGATGCCCGAGACCGCGGGGGGCGCCGCGTGCCTCGTCGACCCCCTCAGTGTTGAGTCGATGCGCAACGGCATCCGACTCGTGATCGAGGACGTGGCCTACCGCGACGAGCTGGTGGAGAAGGGCTTCGAGAACGTGAAGCGCTTCAGCGCGTCGCGTGCGGCCGACGCGTTCGCCGCGATCTACGACCGCGTCGGGTAGCGCGGCGGCGCCGGCACCAGCATCAGTTGGGCCGGATAGACCAGGTTCGCGTTGGCAGGGTCGTGGAGGCGCGAGCGGTTAGCTTCGACAACGTCGCGCCAGTAGGGCGTGATTTCCGAAGCCGTTGGTTGCCGGCCCCAGGCCTCGGCGAGCACGGCCGCTGCCATTCTCCAGAAGTGGTCGCCGGGCCGGATCGTCCACGTGGCCGGTGGGGAGGGTGACGACGCCGCCGGCAAGGCGGGGGGAGGCGGTGCCAGCGGCGTCGTCACCGGAGATGTGACCGTGGTGGTCGTGGTCGTGGTGGTGTCGGGGAGCCGGTGCATCACCGGCGGGTCGTCGGCGGCCGCTGTCCCAGGGGCCGCGAGTGCGACACCGAGAGCGGCGGCGACGGCTCGTCGAGCCATCGCCGGCGTCACGCGATCGAGCGCCCGCGCCAGTGGATGCGCGCCCATCAGCCGCAGCGTGATCCCCGCGATTGTCACGAGGAGGACGTAGGCAGCGAGGATCACGATCAGCACCTGCAATGCGCGGATCACGGCGAGTTCTGGGCTGTTCATCAGTCATCCGAAGGGCGGAGCACGACCGGCTCGGCGTCGGCCCGCTCGACGACGACGTCATCGCAGTCGTCCCCGTTGGCGTCGGTGGCTCGGACGCTGGTCGCGCCGGTGACGGTGCCCAGTGGATGCGCAGCGACGTCGGCGTCGGACGCGGCCCATCTATCGAATTCGTAGGCCGCGCCGCTCGGCGCGTCGACGAGCACGGCTGTCGGCGTTCCGTCGCAATCCCAATCGCCGATGGCGACCAGATCGCCCGCGTTCCCGATCGCCCAACGCCCGTCGTCGGTCGTCAGCACCCCGTCGAGGTAGGTGAACTCGGGCGCGGCCGCGCTCGTTCTCGCTCCGGGGGTGACCGCGTTGGCCCGGTATCCGTCGTCGTGCCCACGCCGCGCCCCCGACGACAGCATCGCGGCGGCGACTACCGCGAGCACGCCGACCGCGGCGCCCGCCACCCACACCATGGCCCTTCGTTCTGGGCGGATCTTTACGTGCCCAGCACGTGATAATCCGCCCAGAACGCGCTGCGGCGCGGCGCGCGGCCTGGCGCGGAGTTCCGCGGCGATGTCCGTCGCGCTCAGTTCCCCAGTTACCGCTCGGTTGGCGAGGGCGCGCAGCCATTGACGCGGCTCGGTGTCGACGCTCGGCCCGAGCCGTTGCAGTCCGTCGAGGATCAGATGGCCGAGCGCTTGCGCGTCGGTGGTGGGGTCGAACCCGTCGTCCAGCCGACCGCCGGCCGCGAACCCGCATAAGCGCGCCGAACCGGTTTCGTCCACGAGGACGTGACCCGCATGCACGTCGCCGTGCACGATGCCGCGAGCTTCGAGCGCCGCGAGCGACGCCGCGACATCGCCCGCGACGCGGGCCAGATCGTCGAGCCCACCTGAGGGCACGTCGCACAGCCGCCGACTCGCGTGCGCCGCACTGAGCACCACGTCGTCCCCGGAAGTCAGGTGAGTATCGATACAAAGAAACTACATGAAAATCTCTGAAAGATCAGTAGAATATTGCTGTGCACGAATCGAGTGCGCTGTAGCGGTACCGTCGACAGACATTGGGAGGAAGGCACCATGGCTGAGTCCGAAGACCCAGGGACCGACCCGCTGATCCTCGAATGCGAGGAACGGATCGAGAAGCGTCTAGCTGACGTCACTGCCGCGGCGGCGGAGGGGCGACTGTACGAAGCCGTCAAGGACACTCCGTCCGTTGCCGAACAATTCAGGAGGATCGCCGAGCGGCGACGCCACGAGACCTAGTCCGACGTCTGATGACCGGGCCGTGGCATGTCGACTTCGATGACGCATACGCAGTTTGGCGGCGACGACATTCACCGAGCGTTGATGAGGAACTCGGACTTGCGCTTTGGATCGGCGGCTGCGAGATGTACGGGCCGCT
>DASRJI010000101.1:0-66982 GCA_035649535.1 Acidimicrobiales bacterium
TACTTCGTTCGCCCGGGCCGACCGGGCGTGCCGCTCGTGCTGGATGTGATCCGCATCCGCGACGGTCGCTCGTTCACCACCCGGGCGGTGACGGCAACCCAAGGCGGCGAGGCGATCTTCTTCCTGGCGGCGTCGTTCCACAGCCCTGAGGAGGGCGAGGACTGGCAGCTCCCCGCTCGCGACGACATCCCGGGGCCCGACGATGTCGACGCCACCCGCTCGCCGCTCGCCCAGTTCGAGTCGATGATGCCGTTCGAGCTGCGACCGGCCGCCGGCCGGTCACAGATGGGCTTCGCGCTCCATCCCTTCTGGGTGCGGGTCGGCGGCACTCTGCCTGACGACCCGCAGCTCCACGCCTGCGCGTTGGCGTTCATCTCCGACATGGGTGTCGTCGGCAGCGCGCGGCCCAACGTGGCCGACATGCGGGCGTTCATGGGCGCAAGCCTCGATCACGCCGTGTGGTTCCACCGGCCGTTCCGGGCCGACGAGTGGTTGCTGTTCGACGTCGGCCCCGTCTCGAACTACGGCGCGCGCGGCCTCGCTCGCGGCACCATGCACACGGCCGACGGCGTCCTCGTCGCCTCGATCCAGCAAGAAGCCCTCCTCCGCCCCACCGGGACGGTCCCCCTGCCCTAACGGCTACGACTTTGTTGCACTTGTCGCTCTGGGAGAACGACAAGTGCAACAAAGTCGATCAGGGGGAGGGGGCCAGGGCGAAGAGGAGGCGGGCGGCGCACGTCACGTCGCCGTCGACGGTGGCTTGGCCGCGACCCCAGCCACCGCGGGCGCTGAGGCGTTCGAGGGTGACGTCGAGCGCCAACTCGTCGCCGGGACGCACGACCCGCCGGAAACGGACGTCCTCGACGCCACCGAATAGCGGGAGCTTGCCCTCGTATCGCGGGTCGCTGAGGAGGGCGACGGCGCCGGCCTGGGCCAGCGCTTCGAGCTGGATGACGCCGGGGAACACCGGGTTGCCCGGGAAATGCCCGGCGAGGAACGGCTCGTCACCGGTGACGCGGTAGCGGGCGCGGACCCGTTCGCCCGGCGTGCACTCGTCCACCGCATCGACGAAGCGGAACGGCGGCCGGTGGGGGAGCAGTGCGACCCAGTCGCGATCACTCACAGCGGCGCGACCGCCTCCAGGCCTCGCCGTCGCAGCTCACGCCGCAGCGCGGCGCGTTCGGCTTTGGTCCCGGTGCGCTCGAGCTCCTCCTGCACGGCATTGAGGACCGCCCGCTGGAAGTGGTAGCCGACCATCGCCGTCGCGCCGTGGAGCATCAGCCGCAGGGCGGCGACCAACCGCTCGGCTTCGGCCCGCTGCCCGAGCTCACCGGCCAGAAGCGGCTCGCGCACGTTGTGCAGGAAGAGGTTGACCGCGGCCGCCGCAACGCGATCGTTGGCTTCGATCTGCACTTTGGCCACATCGAGGAACTCCTCGAGCGGCAGGCCGTAGCCAAGGAGCGTGAGCAACATACGGACCGCCCGCACGTCGGCGTCGGTGTACCGCAGCTCGCCGTCGAACCGGCGGGGCCGCAGCACGCCCGAGCCCTCGAGCGAACGCAACACCGCGGGATGGACGCCGGTGCGCTCGGCCACGTCGCGGTGGGTGAGCAACTCCTCACGTGACTCGATGAGCTCGTCGGGCGGGCGTTCCTCGCTCAGCGAGGCGGCCACCATCTTGAGCGAGTACCCGCGGTCCTTTAGCTCACGAATCAACCGCAACCGGTCGAGATGGCGCGCGCCATACAGCGCGACGCGGCCCTCGTGACGAGGCGGGGGTAGAAGGCCCCGAGACTGATACGACCGCAGCAGCTCGACCGAGATGCCTGCGGCTTCGGCCAGATCCTCGACCCGGTACTCCACCCCGCCTCCGTTCTGACGTTTAACTCAACGTTTAAACCATTGTCTCAAAACTTACGAAGAGACGTGTAACTCTTCGCCTCGTGGGTAGGTCGGACAGGTTCATGGGTGGAGTGGCCGTGGTCTTTCCGGGCCAGGGCGGCCAAACGGTGGCGATGGGCGTGCCGTGGCGCGACGCGCCCGGCTGGTGGATCGTCGACCGGGCCAGCGATGTGCTCGACGAGGACCTCGCCGCGCTGCTGCTGACCGCCGACGCCGAGCGGCTCGCTCGCACCCGGGACGCGCAGCTCGCGGTTCTGCTCACCTCACTCGTTGCGTGGGAAAGCGACCCGCTCCGTCACGACGACAGCGTGGTCGCCATGGCCGGTCACTCGCTCGGCCAGGTCACGGCGCTGGTGGCGTCCGGCGTGCTCTCGATCGACAACGGCGTGCGGTTCGCCGCGCAACGGGCCGACGCGACGCAGGCGGCGGCCGACGCCCACCCCGGTCGGATGGCCGCCCTCCTCGGCGGGACGATCGATCAGGCCACCAGTGCCTGTGCCGCCGCGCCGTCGGCCGCGTGGGTCGCCAATGACAACGCACCGGGTCAGGTCGTGATCGCCGGGACGCCCGCCGGCGTCGACACAGCCACGAACCGGGCCCAGGAGCTGGGCGTTCGTAAGTCCGTCAGCCTCAACGTGGGCGGCGCGTTCCACACGCCGCTGATGGATCCCGCCCGTGACGGGCTGGTCGCCGCCCTGGACGGCATCGAGCTGAGCACCGGCCGGGTGCCGGTCGTCGGCAATGCCGACGCCGCGCCCCATCGCGACGCCGAAGGGTGGCGCTCGCGGCTGGTCGATCACATCGTCTCCCCTGTGCGCTGGCGGGATTCACAGTTGGCGTTGGTGGCGTTGGGCGCGACCGAACTCGTCGAGATGGGCGGGCCGGGGACCCTCGCGGCGATGGCCAAACGCACCGTCCCCGACATCGAATGCCGCGTCGTGAACGCACCGACCGTGGGTGCGTCAGCCGCGTGAGTGAGCCGAAGGCGAAGCCGGAAGGCGATCGGGCAAATACAGGCTGGGCCGCCATCCGAAGGATGGTGGACCAGTGAGCGTCGACGTCCTCCCCGGCGAGCAACTTCTGGTCCCCGAACGCATCGTGATTGCGCCCGTCGCCGGGGTGTTCCGGCCGGCACCGCCGCAGACGGTGACGGCCGACGGTGAGGTCGTCTACGCCGGCCAAGTCGTCGGCCTGGTCGAGACGACTGCGGGCACCACCCCGGTGACCAGCCCCTTTACCGGCTTCTTCATGGGGCTGATGGCCCACGACGGCGAGCGGGTCCGTGAGGACCAGCCGGTCGTGTGGTTGCGAACATCGTCGGCGGCGGCGTGAGCGCGTGAGAGTTGGCGGATGGGGCGCGGCGGTGCCCGACGGCGTGCTGACCAACGCCGACCTCGAAGCGTGCCTCGACACCACCGACGCGTGGATCGTCGAGCGGACCGGCGTCCGCGAGCGACGGGTGGCCGGACCGCAGGACACCACGGTGTCGCTTGCGGTGGCGGCTGGTGCGGCAGCGCTGAAGTCGGCGCAGCTCGTGCCCGATGACATCGACACGCTGATCACGGCCACGGCCACGCCCGACCAGCAGATCCCGATGACCTCGTCGTTGGTGCACGGCGGTCTGGGTCTGCGCTGCGGCGCCTTCGACGTCGGCGCCGCCTGCGCGGGCTTCGTGTACGCGCTGGTCGCGGCTGCATCGCTACCAGGCACCCGGCTCGTGATCGGCGCCGAGACCCTCACCCGAATCGTCGATCCGGCCGACCGGGCCACCCGCCCGCTCTTTGGAGACGGCGCCGGCGCCCTACTCCTGCTCGAGGGCGGGAACGGCTTGCTCGGGTGGGACACGGGCTGTGACAGCTCCGCCGCCCACTTGCTCGAGATCCCGCCAGGGGAGAAGTGGCTGCGGATGGAGGGCCGCGAGGTCTTTCGTCGAGCCGTGCGCGCCGTCGTCGACTCCGCCAGCACGGCTCTCGATCGCGCCGGTCTCGGCGCGGGCGACGTCGATGTGTTCGTTCCGCACCAAGCCAACGTCCGCATCATCGACGCGGCCACAGAGCGCCTCGGCATCCCGCGCGATCGCACCGTCGTGAACATCGATCGGTACGGCAACACGTCGGCCGCGTCGATCCCGATCGCGCTGGCCGAGGCGGCCGATGCTGGTCGCATCCACGACGGCGACCTCGTGCTGCTCAGCGGCTTCGGCGCCGGCATGACCTGGGCCAGCGCGGTGTTCAGGTGGGAGGCGGCCTAGATGGGTGGACGGGTAGCACTGGTGACCGGCGGCTCGCGCGGCATCGGCGCGGCCACGGCGCGCGCCCTGGCGGCCGACGGTCATCGGGTGGCGATCTGCGCCCGCAGCGACGCCGAGGGCAGTGGCGCCGCGCTGGCCGTCCAGGCCGACGTGACCGACGCGGCGTCGATCGACGCCGCCTTTGCCGCCGTCGAAGCCGAGTTGGGCCCCGTCGAGATCCTCGTCAACAACGCAGGGATCACGCGGGACGGCCTGCTCGTGCGCATGGGCGACGACCAATGGCGTGACGTCCTGCGTACCAACCTCGACGGCGCGTTCGTCGCGACGCGACGCGCGCTGCCCGGAATGATGAAGGGCCGGTTCGGTCGCATCGTGCACGTCGCGTCGGTCGCCGGCGCCATGGGCTCGGCCGGCCAGGCGAACTACGCGGCCGCCAAGGCCGGCCTCGTTGGTTTCGGCCGCTCGGTGGCGCGGGAGATGGCGTCGCGCTCGATCACGAGCAACGTCGTGGAGCCGGGGCCCATCGCCACGGCCATGACCGACGAGTTGCCGGCGGCCCGCCGCGCCGACCTGGCCGCGTCGGTCCCGCTCGGTCGTTTCGGCACCGCCGAGGAAGTCGCCGCCCTGATCGCGTTTTTGTGTTCTGACGCCGCCGGATTCATCACGGGTGCCGTGGTGCCGGTCGACGGCGGACTGTCAATGGGTCGCTAACAGAGGAGACAAGATGAACAAGGAAGACGTATTCGCCACGCTCCGAGACGTGGCCGTCGAGGTGCTCGGCGCCGAACCCGATGCCGTTGTCGAGGGCGCGTCGTTCAAGGACGACCTCGACGCCGACAGCCTCGACCTCGTCGAGGTGGTGATGGCGCTCGAGGAGCGTCTCGACATCGCCGTGCCCGAGGAAGACCTCGAGGGCATCGGCACGGTTGGCGACGCGCTCACGCTGCTCCTCGACAAGCTCGCCGCCAAGGCATCGTGAGCGAGTCGGAGGCGAAGACGGAAGACGAGCGGGAGACATGAGTAGGCGCGTCGCCGTCACCGGCATGGGCGTGAAGACGCCGGCCGGGCTCGACGTCGACACGTTGTGGTCGACGCTGCTCGCCGGCCGCGGTACTGGTGCGGCCATTGACGCGTTCGACACGACCGACCATCCGGTGTCGCTGGCCTGCCAGATCCGCGACTTCGATCCCGTCGCGTACATGGGCGTGAAGGACGCGCGGCGGGCCGATCGCGTCGCGCAGCTCGGGCTGGCGGCCGCCATGGACGCCATCGCCGACGCCGGGTTGGCTGACGCGCCCGTCGACCCGGCGCGCTGCGGTGTGATCGTCGGGACCGGCGTGGGCGGGCTGTCCACCCACGAAGAGCAAGAACGGGTCTACCTGGAGAAGGGCCCGACCCGGGTGAGCCCGATGTTCGTGCCGATGATGATGCCCAACGCCACCGCGGCGTTGGTCGCGCTCCAGTACGGCTTCAGCGGCCCGAACCTCTGCGTGTCGACCGCCTGCGCGGCGGGCGCTCACGCCATCGGCGAAGGGGTGCGCCTCATCCGTGAGGGCAGCGCCGACGTCGTCGTCGTCGGCGGCACGGAGGCGGCGATCACACCGTTGGCCTTGGCCGCGTTCCATCGCATGGGCGCGCTGAGCAACCGAGCCGACGATCCCGGCGCCGCGTCGCGGCCCTTCGACGCCGATCGCGACGGTTTCGTCATGGGTGAGGGCGCGGCGATCCTCGTTTTGGAGTCGTGGGCTCACGCCGAGTCTCGCGGCGCGGCGATCAAGGGTGAGCTGCTCGGGTACGGCCGCAACTGCGACGCCCACCACATCACCGCACCGGCCCCCGGTGGTGCTGGCGCCGTCGCGTGCATGCAGCTTGCTCTCGAGGACGCCGGGCTGGCGCCCGACGCCGTCGGGCACGTCAATGCGCACGGCACGTCGACACCCCTCAACGACGCGGCCGAGGCGGCGGCGATCAGCAAGGTGTTTGGCGAAAACACACCGGTGACGTCGACCAAGGGCGTCACCGGCCACCTCATCGGCGCAGCCGGCGCGGTGGAATGCGTGGCCGCGCTCCTGGCCTGCGCCAACCGGCTCGTGCCGCCGACGGCCAACCACGAACGTACCGATCCGGAGATCACGGTCGACGTCGTGGCCGGACAGCCGCGGTCAATCGAGCAAACGATCGCGATCTCCAATTCATTCGGCTTCGGTGGCCACAACGCCTCGTTGATCGTTTCGTGCTGACCCTCGCCGCCGAGCGGGGCGGCGCGGTCGACGCGGGACTACGGCGGATCGACGGCCGCCGCGTTGCCTGGTTCCGTCTGGCCGGCGGCAAACATCGCGGCGCCATCGGCACCGTCGAGGGCGACACGATGCGCCGGGTCATTGAGGCGGGCGTCGATGCCGGCGTCCCGATCATTGGCGTCATCGACTCGTCGGGCGCCGACGTCACCGAGGGTGTCGCCGCGCTCCACGCGTGGGGAACGGTGGCGCGGGCCCTGGCGACCGCATCGGGCCAGGTACCGGTGTTGCTCGCGGTCGTGGGCCCGTGTGTGTCGGGACCCGCGCTGCTGCTCGGCCTCGCGGATGCGGTCGTGATGACCACCGACGCCTTTGCCTACGTGAGCGGGCCCGACGCGGTTGCTGCGTTCTCGGGTATGGACGTGGACCATCATCGGCTCGGCGGTGCGGCGATCCACGCCACACGCAGCGGCGTGGCCAGCCTGGTGGTGGACGACGAGGACGCCGCGCTCGACGCGCTGGCGGCCTTGCTGTCGTACGTCCCCGACAACTGCATGACGATGCCGGATAACAGCGAGGCCGCCGCACCGATTGCATCGGCAGCCGACGTTGTTCCGGCGACGCCCAATGCGTCCTACGACGTACGCGCCGTTGTCGACGGCATCGTCGACGCTGGATCGTTCCTCGAGCTGCGCGCCCGCTTCGCGCCCAACCTCGTCACCGGTCTGGCTCGCGTCGACGGCGTGCCGGTAGGGATCGTCGCCAACCAGCCCTGCCAGCTCGCTGGCACGCTCGACATCGCTGCGTCGCAGAAAGGCGCCGGTCTCGTGCAGTGGTGCGACGCGTTCAACATTCCGCTGGTGACCCTCGTCGACACCCCCGGGTTCCAGCCCGGTAAGGACATCGAGTGGCGGGGGATGATTCGCCACGGGGCGCAGCTCGCTCACGCATACGCGGCGGCCACCGTGCCGCGGGTGTGCGTGATCCTCCGCAAGGCGTTCGGCGGCGCGTACATCGTCATGGACTCGCGCCCGATGGGCAGCGACCTGTGCCTCGCCTGGCCCACCGCGGAGATCGCGGTGATGGGCCCGGCCGGTGCAGTCAACATCCTCTTCCGCCGCGAGCTGGCGGCCGACCCGACCCGGCGCGTCGACCTCGAAGCCGACTACGAGCTGCGCTATTGCAACGCACGGATGGCGGCCGAGCGCGGCTACGTCGACGCGATCGTCGCGCCCGACGACACCCGTGCCCTGATCGCCGAGACGCTCGACGCGCTGGCCGCCAAGCGGGAGCACCTTCCTCGCCGCCGCCACGCGAACATTCCGCTATGACCAACGGACTCGTCGACGGCAAGCGACTCCTGATCACCGGCGTCCTCAACCACTCGTCGATCGCGTTTCACACCGCGCGCGTCGCCCAGGAACAGGGCGCCGAGATCGTCCTCACGTCGTTCGGCCGGGCCATGCGCGTCACCGAGAGGGCGGCCAAGCGTCTGCCGTCGCCGCCCGACATCCTCGAGCTCGACGTCACCGATCCGTCGCACCTCGAATCATTGACAGCCGAGCTCGATCGCAGGTGGGGCGGCCTCGATGGCGTCCTCCATGCGGTCGCGTTCGCGCCCGAGACGTGTCTCGGCGGCAACTTCCTGGCGTCGCAGTGGGATGACGTGAGCATCGCCATGCACGTATCGGCGTTCTCGCTCAAGGCGCTGGCCGTGGCCGCCGCCCCACTCATGAAGGCCGAAGGCGGATCGATCGTCGGGCTCGACTTCGACGCCGCCCAAGCGTGGCCCCAGTACGACTGGATGGGCGTCGCCAAAGCCGCGCTGGAGGCGACCGCCCGGTACCTCGCCCGCGATCTCGGCTCGTCGCAGATCCGGGTCAACTTGGTCGCGGCCGGGCCGGTGCGCACCGTTGCCGCCCGCGGCATCGCCGGGTTCTCGAAGTTCGAGGACGTGTGGACGGCCCGCGCTCCGCTCGGATGGGATGTGACTGAACCCGAGCCGGTGGCCCGTGCGTGTATCGCCCTCCTCTCCGACTGGTTCCCGGCGACGACGGGCGAGATCATCCACGTCGACGGCGGCTTTCACGCTGTTGGCGCCTAGGCCGGCGACGCAGTCGGCGCGTAGCGTCAAGGCATTCCGACCTCCACCGCGCTCGTCGCCGACCTGCTTCGCGACCTGAATGTCAACGCGCGCATCATCACGCCGATAAACGAAGGCTGGGACAGCGACGTATTCGACGTCGACGGCGCGTGGATCTTCCGGTTCCCGCGGCGGCCGGAGGTCGTGGCGAGTGTGCAACGCGAGGAGCGTCTGTTGCCTGCCCTGCAGGAATCGGTTCCCTTCGCCGTGCCCCATCCGCGTTGGGTCGGCGAGTTCGAAGGGCGGCGCTACATGGGCTACGAGCGCGTACCCGGCCACGCCTACGTGAGCGGTGACGATGCGCCGTCGATCGGCGCCGCGATTCGTGCCCTCCACGCGTTCCCAGCGGGCACCGCCGCCCATTTGCTGGACGCCGATCCGACGATTGCCGGCTGGCTCGACTCGTACAAGGAGCTACGCGCGACGAGCGACGCGTGCGTCGCACCGCTGCTCGACAGCGACGTGGCTGACGCGCTCGACGTCGCCTTCGATCGCTTTTTCGCCGACGACTGGGACGCGGTCACGCCGGTCCTCGTGCATCGCGACCTCGGCGCCGAGCACTTGCTCATGGACCGGACGACGCGAGCCCTCATCGGCATGATCGATTTTGGCGACGCGACGGTCGGAGACGCGGCGATCGACTTCGTCGGCGTCGACCTCACCGGTGGGTCGGCGGCGACGAGGGCGGCCATCAACGCGTACCTTGATCCCGTCAGCCAGGCGCGGGTCCGCTTCTACGAACAGCTGGGGCCGGTGCACGCCGTGGTGTACGGCCAGGAGATTGGTGACGAACAGCTCATCGTCGACGCCATCGCCAACCTGCGCACCCGTCTGCTCGGGCAGACTTGCTGACGTGATCACCCACGTCGTTTTGTTCAAGCTCAAGGATCCGAGCGCCGACCTCGACGAAGCGGTGCGGCGGCTGCGCTCACTCGACGGCAACGTTCCCGTGCTGCGGACGCTCGATGTCGGCGTGGACGCCCTGCACTCCGAGCGCTCGTACGACATCGGTCTGATCGGCACCCTCGATTCACTCGAGGACCTGGCCACGTATCAGGACGACCCGTTCCACCGCGAGGTGGCGCTCTACATGCGTTCGGTCAGCGAACGGGCCGTTACCGTCGACTACGAGAGTTGACGTCGCTCAGATCTGAAGGGCCTTGACCTCGAGGTACTCCTCGAGGCCCCACTTGCCCCACTCGCGGCCGTTGCCGGATTGCTTGTAGCCGCCGAACGGTGTCGGCTCGCTCGACCGGGCGCCGTTGACGTTGACCTGGCCGCTGCGCAACTTGCGCGCCACTCGCTGCGCCCGCTCGGGATCGCCGCCCCACACGCCGGCGGCCAGGCCGTAGATCGTGTCGTTGGCGATCTCGATGGCCTCCTCCTCGGTGTCGTAGGGGATCATCGACAGCACCGGCCCGAAGATCTCCTCCTGGGCGATGGCCATGTCGTTGCGCACGTCGGAAAACACCGTGGGGCGCACGAAGAAGCCGCGGTCGACACCGTCGGGCAGGCCCGGCCCGCCGGCGACCAGGCGGGCGCCCTCCTCCACGCCGCGGTCGATGTAGCCCTTCACGCGGTCGTGCTGTACGCGCGACACGAGGGGTCCGAGCTTGCTCGTCTCGGAGAACGGGTCGCCGACCGTGTACGAGTCGGCCACGCGCGCCGCGATCACTTCGGCTTCGGCCAGCTTGGAACGGGGCACGAGCATCCGTGTCAGCGCGCTGCACGTCTGCCCGCAGTTGGCGTACGCAGCGGCGACACCGCCGGTGACCGCCTTCTCGAGGTCGGCGTCGTCGAGGATGATGTTCGGCGACTTGCCGCCCAGCTCGAGCGTGACCCGCTTGACGGTCTGGGCCGCCAACTCGGTGACCCGCTTGCCGGCGCGGGTGGAGCCGGTGAAGCTCACCATGTCGACGTCGGGATGGGCGGCGATCGCTTCACCGACAACCGGCCCCACGCCCGACACCATGTTGAACACACCGGGCGGGAGGCCGACGTCATCGAGGATCTCGGCGATGATGTACGCGCACAGCGGCGTGACTTCGCTGGGCTTCAACACCACCGTACAGCCGGCGGCCAGCGCGGGCGCGACCTTCGCCGCGATCTGATTCAGCGGGTAGTTCCACGGCGTGATCGCGCCGACGACGCCGATCGGCTCGCGCACGACGAGGCCGTTGCCGATCTGCTCCTCGAACGGGAACGTCTCGATCAGGTCGGCGACGGTCGTGAACGACCGCAATGGCAAACCCACCTGGATCGCGGCCGCTTGCTTGAGCGGCATGCCGAGTTCGTGGGCGAGCACCTCGGCCAGTTCCGACCGGCGGGCTTCGAGCCCTTCGGCGACGCGGCGCAGATACTTGCCGCGCTCCTCGAGCGGCGTCTCGCTCCACGTGGCAAACGCCGCTTTGGCGGCAGCCACGGCCCGGTCGACGTCGGCGGCGACGCCGTCGGGGACGGTGGCGATGACCTCCTCGGTGGCCGAGTCGACCACGTCGATCGTGCCCGTCCCACCCGAGGGAACCCACGCGCCGTCGATGTAGATCCTGTCCCGTGTCTGCATACGCACAGTCTTGCCCAGCGAGCGGGCATAAGCATCGGGGTCGCGTAGTTTCAACATCCATGCCCTTCTCCGAACCGGACAAGCGCAAGAAGATCCTCGTCCTCCTCGCCATGTGCTTCGCGCTGTTCATGGCCATGCTCGACAACACCGTCGTCAACGTGGCCCTGCCCACGATCAGCCGGGAGCTGGGCGCCGGCGTCAGCGGCCTCCAGTGGATCGTCGACAGCTACGTGCTCGCCTTCGCCACGCTCCTCCTCACCGGCGGCATCCTCGGCGACCGCTACGGACGCAAGCGGCTGTTCCTCGGCGGGCTGCTCGGGTTCACCCTCGCCAGTCTTCTCTGCGCGCTGTCGCAATCCACCGGCCAACTCGTCGCCGCTCGCGCCTTTCAGGGCATCAGCGCGGCGATGGTCATGCCGGGCACGCTGTCGATCCTCACGGTCACCTTCCCGGTCGAGGAGCGGGCCCAGGCCATCGGGATCTGGGCCGGCGTGTCCGGTATCGCACTAGCCCTCGGTCCGACTCTCGGTGGTTGGCTGGTTGAGACCGCCGGCTGGCAGTCGGTGTTCTTCCTCAACGTGCCCATCGGCATCATTGGCGCGGTGGTCGCGTTCCGCGTGGTGTCCGAGTCCCGCTCACCGCAAGCTCGCAAGCTCGACGTGGTCGGGCTCTTGCTCGGCACCGGACTGCTCACGTCGATCACGTACGGCCTGATCGAAGCGAACCAATACGGATGGAGCGACCCGCTGATCATCGGCGTGCTCTCGCTCGGTGCCGTGCTGATCGCGGCGTTCCTGCTGTGGGAGCGCACGACGGCGGAGCCCCTGCTCCCGCTCGCCCTGTTCCGCATCCCGACGTTCGCGGCCGGTAGCCTTGTCGCCCTCACGATCTCCTTCGGCATGTTCGGGACGTTCTTCTTCGCCAGCCTCTACTTCCAGGTGATCCGCGGCTACTCCGCGTTCTCGGCCGGCCTTCACATGCTGCCGCTCACCGCCATGATCACGATCGTCGCGCCCAACGCCGGGCGCTACGCGCAGAAGTACGGACCGCGTTGGCCGCTCACGTTCGGGCTCACGACTGCGGGCACCGGGCTCATTCTCATGAGCCGAGCCAACGCAGGAACGCCGTATGTGCTGCTGGCCATCGCCTTGGCGATCATGGGTATCGGCATGGCGTCGACCATGACGCCGATGACCGCGGCGGTCATGGGCGCCGTCGGTCCCGAGCGGGCCGGCTTGGGGTCGGCGACCACCAACACGTCGCGCGAGGTCGGTGGCACGCTCGGCATTGCCATCCTCGGCACGCTGCTCACCACCAAACTCAAGTCCTCGATGGGGCACGCGCTGGCCGCGCTCTCGCTTCCCGCCGCCACCCGCGACACGCTCGTCGCTACGTCCAGCCACGGCCGCCTCGACCCGGCGGCATTGCACAGCCTGCCGGCACAACAGGCGGCCGAGGTGCAGCGCGCGTTCCAGAACGCGTTCATGTCGGGCTGGCACCTGGCGCTGCTCCTCGCCGGAACGGCGATCCTCGTCGCCGCCTACGTCGCCAACCGTTTCGTGGCGTCCGAGGGCCGGCGGGCGCCGGCCGCCGCGGCGGCCGCACCGGTTATCGCCCCCTAGAGTTCGCGGCCCATGGACTTTCGCGGGCCGTACGCCGACGGCGCGCCGCCGGCGGCGCTCGCGGTGCATCCCCCGTCTCTGACAGCGTTCGGATGGCGTGAGCTGCGCCGCGCCGCGGCGATCGCGTTCCTCGGAACGATCGCCGTGGTGCTGGCTGTTGGCCAACGTCTCGTGCGGGTCGGGCGGGCGAAAGGTCAGACGTGGGCGGCGGCGACCAGCGCCGGTGTCGTCGACGCGTTCATCGCCCTCGGACCGACGTTCGTGAAGCTGGGCCAGATGATCGCGTCGTCGCCCAGCGTGTTTCCCAAGCCATTGGCGGACGCGTGTCTGCGATGCCTCGACGACGTGCCGCCCGTGTCGGCCGCCCAGGTGCGCCGCATCGTCGCCGAGGACTTGGGCGTGTCGGTCGACGAGGTCTTCAAGGAGTTCGACGACGCGCCGCTGTCGGCCGCGTCGATCGCCCAAGTGCACGCGTGCCTGTTGTCCGACGGCCGCCAGGCGGTACTGAAGATCCAGCGGCCGGCGATCAAGGACCGCATGAACCGCGATCTGCGGATCATGTATCGCGTCGCTCGGCTCATCAATCGCACCAAGCGGGGCAAGCTCGTCAATCCGGTCGCCGTCGTGCAGGACCTGCACCAAGTCACCAACGAGGAGCTGAACTTCGCCCTCGAGGCCCACCGGCAAAGCCGGTTCCGCTCGAACATCTCGGCCTTTGGTGACAACGAGTGGATCACCGCCCCCGAGATCTACTGGGACGTGTGCGGGCCGCGTGTCATCGCCATGGAGCGGATGTATGGCGTGCCGTTGGACGAGTTCGAGCAGCTGCGGGCGCGAGGCATCGACGGCGAACTCGTCCTGCGGCGCGGCGTGAAGGTATGGATGGAAGCCGCGCTCGTGCACGGTCCGTTCCACGGCGACGTTCACGCCGGCAACCTGTGGCTACTCGATGACGGACGGGCCACCTACCTCGACTTTGGGATCATGGGCGAGCTGCCGCCAGATCACCGTGACGCCCTCCGCGATGCGCAATACACCTCGATGATCGACGGCGACTACACGCGTGTCGTGCGCGCGTGGCAGCGCATCGGCATCCTCGGCCCCGAGAGCGAGATCGGTCCCGTCGACGAGGTCGCCGTCCGGATCAAGATGGTGATGGAGCCGATGCTCGACCTGAAGATGGGCGACGTCAGCCTGTCCTCGATGATGAAGGACCAGCTCGAGCTGGCCCAGGAGTACGGGGCGCAGACGCAACGTGAGCTGGTGTTGGTCACCAAGCAGCTCATGTATTTCGAGCGCTACGCCAAAGGGCTGGCGCCTGACTACAACATGGCTCGCGATCTGTTCTTGCTGAAGAACGTCTTCCCCGAGGCCGTCGCCCAGGCGTGCGCCGAGCGAGCCATCACCCTGCCGACGTAAATCCTCCGAATTGCGTCATCACGACGCGTGCCGCCCGTCTTGTACCGGATGCCGCCAACCGGCGACCGTACGAGGGGAGCAACCATGAAGGCACGGCTCGCAGCGATCGGCGCTCTGATCATGGGGGTCACCCTGTTCGGCGCGATGGCTGCCACCGGGGCGCGAGCGGGGGACTCGGTCGTCAAGATTCCGGCCCCTCAGGCGCTGGCCGACGGGGCGGCCGCCACCGTCGGCAACCTCGTCAGTGTCGGCCAGAGCGGCGCCGGCGCCAATTCCACGAACGCGGGGGCGTCAGCGACACCGTTGTCCGTCCTGGGCAAGCCCATCATCGGCGGGGCCCAGGCCGGCAACGGCCAGAAGACCGGCGCCCTCATCGACACCGGTAATACGCCGCTCGGACGCATCCAGGTGCTCCCCTACGGCGTCGCCGCGTCGCAGACCGCGACCAAGCGCCAGGCCGGTGCGCAGTCGGCCGCCGCTCGGGTCGACGTTCTCAAGCCCGATTTCATCCACGTCGACGTGCTCCAGAGCGCGTCGAGCGCCACGCACGTTGGCTCGCTGAGCCGCGGTCAGGCCGTCAGCGACGGCGTCGTCGTCCGCCTCGGCGGTCCCGAGGGCACGATCATCCGGATCCTGCACTCCGAGGCCGACGCCACTGGCCAGGGCCGCACGTACCTGCTGGCCGTCGGCAACAACGCCCTCATCGACAACGACGTCCTTGATGCGGCCTGCAGCCTCGATCTCGGCCCGGTCCTGAACGTGGCCTGCATGCAGGTTGCCGGCGGCGTGGGTGGCCTCACCTCCAGTGTTCTCGAGGCTGCGATCGGCGGCGTCAACGGCCTGCACGTCGGCGCCATCACCGCCCTCGGTACCGGCGGCACCGGCGATGTGGTCGAGGGCAGCCGGGTGCTGGCCAACCAGATCACCGCGACGCCGACGGCCAAAGCGCTGGCCCGTACCGGCACCAATGTCTGGTTCCTCGCCTTCGTCGCCGAGGCGCTCGTCGCCCTCGGTGCGGTCACCCTGGCGGCGACCAAGACCTTCGGCCTGGTTCCCGCCCGCGTCACCCAGTAGCTCGCTCCCAAGCGGTCGTCCGCCCCTTCCCGTTCTGCGCACGGGGAGGGGCGGCGGCGCGTCTGGGCCGAGTCCTAAGCTCGTCGCGTGCGCCGCGCGTTCCTGTTCACCGCCTTCGCCGCGCTCGTCGCCGCCGCCATTCCGCCGCCGATCGGGGCCGACGCGGCAGCTGCGCCGACGGCGGCGACCGTCAGCATGAAGGCGTTCGCCTTCGTTCCCGCGTCCATCGCGGTGCAACAAGGCGGGACGGTTACCTGGACGTACGACGAGACACCGACCGACGTCGGCTGCGAGTCACCCGTGTTCCAGACGCCGTTGCCGGTGAACTGTCCCGGTCACTCGACGACCGCCGTCGACAAGGGATCGGACGGCAAGCTGCTGTGGGACTCGGGTGTGCATCGGGCCGAGGGCTTCCCGTTCAAGACGACGTTCTCGAAGCCCGGGACCTACCACTACATCTGTGTCGTCCACGGCGGCGCCGGCGCCAACAATCCGGTCACGCATATGGAAGGTGACGTCGTCGTGTTCGCCGCCGCCGGCGCGTCGGGCGCCGCGGCCGCGCCGCCGCAGGTCCAGGGCACCCTCGCCGTCACCGGGCGAGGGGCGATGTGGCCGGTTTTCGGGGCAATCGCCGTGCTTGGCGCCCTCGGGGTACTCGCTCTTCGGCGGCGGCTCGATACGCTTTCGCCATGAAACGGCTCTCTCTTGGTCTCTTTGCCGTCGCGCTCGTCGCGCTGGCCGGCTGTAGCTCATCGACCCCATCGAGGTCGATCAACGGCCAGCTTTCGGCCAATACGCACACGCTGGCGACGCGTAAGTCGACGACCACGACGCGCAAGCACCACCCGACGACCACGACGCGTCGCGACCGCACATCGACCACCAAGCGCGACCGCACGTCGACCAGCAACGGTCCGACGGTCCCGACCACACTCACGACGATCAGCGCGACGGGGGTGGCCGGTGCCGTGCTGTACGAGAAGAACTGCTCGGCCGACCGGCCGTGCTCGTTCGATCCGGGTCCCGCCCAGCTGCGGCTCCTCGACAGCCACGGCGTGGTGGTTGCGCGCGGCAACGCCGCCAACAACGGGTCGTTCTATCTACAAGCGGCGCCGGGCAGCTACACCCTCGAGGCCAAGCCGCCGAGCAAGAAGCAGGTTTGCGGGTCCGTCTCCGTCACTGTCACCGACCAGGGCTACACACCGGTCCAGGTGCAGTGCGGCGACAAATAGCGCCGCGGTCCTGAGATCGCCGGGTACATAGGGCGCTCCTCAGCGGCGCCCTATGTACCCCTGGCGTCGCCCCCTAGATCGTCGAGATGTCCTCGTCCACGGAGCCGTCGGCTCGGTGGACGATCACCTTTGACGGATGGTGCCGCTTGGCGTGATAGCGAGCGATTTCGATCGCTCGCTCGCGGGCACCGACCACAGTCTCCTGGCTGCGCTGCCCTGAGACCTCGCCTTCCACACGCCATCCCACGTGGAATGGCGTAATGCGGAACACTGCTGCCACGTGACCTCCTCCCACCCGGATCCGGTCTCTGGGTAACGGGTCGCGCCGCCAGAACTTACGGGCGCCTTTTGTGCACTTTCAGGCCCTTCCGGCGGCGGCGAACAGTGCGTCGGCGCTCAGCACGCCGAGTGTGCCGGCCGGGCCGCGCACGGCGACTGCGGTCTGACCCTCGGCCAGCATGGCGGCGAGGGCATCGCGCAGGGTGGTGCCGACGTCGATCGCCGGCAAGCCGTCGGCCGAGCCGGGCGAGACGTCGGCCTCGCTCACGCGGAGCACGCTGAGCCGCTTGATGCCGCGGTCGGCGCCCACGAAGTCGGCGACAAACGGCGAGGCCGGAGCGCCGAGCACCTCGGTCGCCGGTGCGTACTGGGCCAGGCGCCCGCCTTCGGCCAGTACGGCGATGCGGTCGCCGAGACGGATCGCTTCGTCGACGTCGTGCGTCACGAACACGACGGTCTTGCGCAGCTCCTGCTGCAACCGCACGAACTCGCCTTGCAGGCGGTCGCGCGTGATCGGGTCGATCGCGCCGAAGGGCTCGTCCATCAACAGCACCGGCGGATCGGCGGCCAGCGCGCGTGCCACGCCGACGCGCTGGCGCTGCCCGCCCGACAGTTGGTGCGGGAAGCGACGGGCGAAGCGACCGGCGTCGAGGCCCACGAGATTGAGCAGTTCGTCGACGCGCTCGTCGATCCGTCGGCGGTCCCACCCGAGCAGGCGCGGCACCGTGGCCACGTTGGTCGCGACGGTTTGGTGTGGGAACAGGCCAACCTGTTGGATGACGTAACCCATGCGCCGCCGCAGTTGCACGGGATCGACGGTCGTGACGTCTTCGTCGTCGAGGAAGATGCGCCCGGTGGTCGGCTCGACGAGCCGGTTGATCATCTTCATGGTCGTCGTCTTGCCGCAGCCCGACGGGCCGACGAGGACACACGTCTCGCCGGTGGCGATCTCGAGGGTGAGGTTGTCGACCGCGACGGTGCCGTCGGCGTACCGCTTGGTCACGCCTTCCAGACGGATCACGCCGATACGGTAACGGCGTGCTGGCCGCCGGCGACCCGTGGGTCAAATGGTCGTGGGTCGCCGATCACCGCGACGTCATCTGGAACGCGACGCGCCAGCACGTCGAGCTGACCGTGATCGCGATCGTGATCGGCCTGCTCATCGCCCTCCCGTTGTCGGTGCTGTCATTCCGCGCCCGTCGGTTCTACGGACCGGTGCTCGGCGTGACCGGCATCCTCTACACGATCCCGTCGCTCGCGCTGTTCGCGTTCCTGATCCCCTGGACCGGCTTGTCGCGAACGACGGCGGAGATCGGGCTCGTCGGCTACACGCTGCTGATCCTCGTCCGCAACATCGTTACCGGGCTCGACGGCGTTCCCGAAGACGCCAAGGAAGCGGCGCGCGGGATGGGGTTCACGCCGACGCGCCAGCTCCTTCGCGTCGAGCTCCCGCTGGCGGTTCCCGCGATCCTCGCCGGGGTGCGGATCGCGACGGTGACGACGATCGGTCTCGTCACCGTCACCGCGCTCATCGGGCAGGGCGGGCTCGGCGCGCTGATCCTCGACGGCCTGTACCGCGACTTCCGCACACCCGAGGTGGTGGGCGCCGCGCTCTCGGTCGGCCTGGCGGTGCTCGCTGACGTGAGCCTCATCGTGGTTGAGCGCGTCGTGACACCGTGGGCGGTGCGCCGCTGATGGAGTTCCTCGGCCGGGTCGTCGAGTGGTTGACCACTGCAAGTCACTGGTCGGGATCCGGTGGCATCGTCCACCGCGTCGTCGAGCACCTCGAGCTCAGCGGCGCGTCGGTTGCGACCGCGGCGCTGGTCGCCATGCCGATCGGTCTCGTGTTCGGTCACATCCGCCGGGGCGGGGTCGTGGCGGTCAACGTGGCCAACGTCGGGCGGGCCATCCCGAGCTTCGCGCTGCTCGTGCTGGCCCAGAACGTGTTCGGCATCGGGTTTCGGCCGGCCTACGTGGCGCTGGTCGCCCTCGCAGTTCCGCCGATCGTGACCAACACGTTCATCGGCGTGCGCGACGTCGACGTCGACGTCCGTGAGGCCGCGCGCGGCATGGGCATGAGCGGCTCACAGGTGTTGTGGCGTGTCGAGTTGCCGCTCGCCCTTCCGTTGGTCATCGCCGGCCTGCGGACTGCGGCCGTCAACGTGGTCGCCACCGCCACGCTGGCGGCGCTCATCGCCGGCGGCGGGCTCGGGCGATTCATCGTCGACGGGCTGGCCCAGCGAGACAGCCCGCAGGCGTTCTCGGGCGCGCTCCTCGTCGCCTTGTTGGCGGTCGCCATCGAGGTGACGTTGGGCGCCGTGCAGCGCCGGGCTCGAGTCCGGTCGGCTACGGTCGCTCGGGTCCAAGGCGAGGAGGAGTTGGCTGATGCGCTCAAGGCGTAAGACGACCTGGTTGGTCGCACTGGTGGCGGGTTTGGCGTTGGTTTCGGCCGCGTGCGGAGACGACAGTTCGTCCTCGTCTGACACGACCAAGCCCGCGAGCAAGGGCTCGATCACCGTGGCGGGGAGCGACTTCGTCGAGCAGGACGTCGTCGCCAATATCTACGCCGCCGCCCTCCGCAAGATCGGTTACACCGTCACCGTCAAGCCGCACCTCGGCAAGCGCGAGATCGTGCAGCCTGCGCTGCAGAACGGTGAGGTTGACGTGCTGCCCGAGTACGTCGGGAGCCTGCTCGAGTACCTCGAGAAGGGATCGTCGTCGACCGATCTGAGCGCGTCGGTCACCAAGCTGCGGTCGTTGCTCGCGGGAAAGAACCTCACCGCGCTCGACCCGGCCGGGGCCTACGACGCCAACGCGCTCGTGGTCACCAAGGCGACGGCCGACAAGTACAAGCTCGAGAAGGTGTCGGACCTAACGGCGGTGGCGTCGCGGCTCAGCCTTGGCGGTCCGCCCGAATGCCCAACGCGGCCGCTGTGTGCGCCCGGGTACAAGGACAAGTACGGCATCGAGTTCAAGTCGTTCAAGCCGCTGGACGGCGGCGGCCCGATCACCAAGAAGGCGCTGACCGACGGCAGCATCGACGTCGCCTTGCTGTTCTCCAGTGACATCCCGGCGGACACCGTGGTGCTGAAGGACGACAAGAACCTCCAGCCGGCCGAGAACCTCATTCCCGTCCTGCGCACCGACAAGGCCAAGGCCGACGTCACCGCCGCGCTGAACGCGGTGTCGCAGAAGCTCACCCTCGACGAGTTGGTTGAGCTGAATCAGAAGGTCAACGGAGCCGACAAGCCCGATCCGGCCGACGTCGCCAACGACTGGGCCAAGGAATACAAGGTCGGCTAACCCGTGCAGCGGCGACGACTCGGGCGTACCGGACACGAGTCGTCGCTCGCCGTTCTCGGGGCCGCCGCGTTCTGGAACAGTGAGACCGGCGACGCCGAACCGGCGTTCAACGCGGCGCTGGCGGCGGGCGTCAACCACCTCGACATCGCTCCGCAGTACGGCGCGGCCGAGCGGGCCGTCGGCCCGCTGATCCCGGCGCGTCGCTCAGAGCTGTTCATCGGCTGCAAGACGACGCGGCGTAATCCCGACGGGGTGCGCGCCCAGCTCGAGAACTCGTTGTCGCTTCTTGGATGCGATGCGTTCGACCTGTACCAGCTGCACGCGGTGTGCGACATCGAGGAGCTCGACGCGCGGGCGGGCGCGGTCGCCGCGATCTTGCAGGCGCGCGACGAGGGGCTGTGCCGCTACGTCGGCATCACCGGCCATGACGTCACCGTGCCGGCCACGCACACCGAGGCGTTGCGGCGCTACGACCTCGACACGGTGATGTTCCCGGTGAATCGCCGGCTGTGGGCCGACGACGCGTACCGGCGCGACGCCGAGGGGTTGCTCGCGGTGTGCGCCGAGCGGGACCTGGGTGTGATGGCCATCAAGTCGGTGGCCCGTCGGCCGTGGCCCGCGGGTGCGGATCACCACGCAACGACTTGGTACGAGCCGTATCAGGACGACGCCGACATCGAGACTTCCGTGCGGTTCACCCTTTCGGTCCCCGGCGTCCACGCCATCGCGACGGCGGGCGACGTGCACCTCCTGCCGCGCGTGCTCGCCGCCGTCGACCGCTTCGAGCCGCTGCCGGCCGACGAGCTGCTGCCGGTCGCCGCCGCCGTGGCCGCCGAGCCAATTCTCGGACGCCCCGGCTAACGCCGCAGTACAGTCCGCTTCCCCGCATTCACCCCCGTCGCGCGCCGCGTCGGGGGTTCTTTGCGCGGCGTGAGAAAGGGGAGCGGTGGACGACTTAGAGACCGAGCAGGCGTATGTGGACTGGGCGTATGAGTGTCTCGACGCCATGCGGAAGCGCACGGAGTCGCTCGAGCTGGCGGCGGGCAACGAGGTCAGCGAGCAGGACATCAAGCTGCTCATGGCCCGACGGCTCGCATCGATGAACCTGGGTTTGCGGCCGTTGGTGTTCGGCCGCATCGACGAGGAGGCGGGCGAGGTCTGGTACGTCGGCCGCCGCCACATCGAGGATGCCAACGCCGACCCGGTGATCATCGAGTGGCGGGCGCCGGTCGCCCTGCCGTACTACCGGGCCAGCGTGGCCGATCCGATGGCCCTCATCCGTCGGCGCCAGTTCGTCGCTGACGCCAAGCGCCTCTTGTCCATGGCTGATGATGTTTTCTCAAAGGAAGGCGAAGGCGGAGACGGAGCCGACCGGGGGATACAGGTCCGAGTACGCGGCCTCGACGCGCTGCTCGTCGAGTTGGAGCGCAGCCGCACCGGCGAGATGCTCGACATCGTCTCGACGATCCAGGTCGAGCAGGACGAGGTGATCCGCTCCGAACAGCGGGGCGTTCTCGCCGTGCAGGGCGGGCCGGGAACCGGCAAGACGGCCGTGGGCCTGCACCGCGCCGCGTTCCTGCTCTACGGCAACGACGTACTGAGCCGGGCTGGAGTGCTCGTCGTCGGGCCCAACCGAACCTTCCTCCGGTACATCGAGCACGTGCTGCCGTCGCTGGGCGAGGAGGCGGTGCTGCAAGTCACGCTGGCCGACCTCGTCCCCAACGCCCGAGTGGGCGCGGTCGATGACCCGGCGACGCAACGCGAGAAGGGTGACGCCCGCATGGCGACCGTGCTGGCCGACGCCCTCAGCAAACTGCGGCGACCCCTTGTCGACGGCATCGAAGCGCGCGCCGGCGTGCGGACGGTCCGGTTGTCGGCCGCCGACGCCAATGCGCTGGCCGCACAGGTCGCCGAGCGGCGCATGCCCTATGCGAGTGGTCGGTCGACGTTGCGCGAGCTACTGATCAAGACGATGTTCGAACGATCCACCGCGAGCGACCCGCAGGCGTTCGCGTCGCTCGTGCGCCGCGAGAAGTCATTCGTCGCCGCCCTCGACCAGTTGTGGCCGTCGGTCACCGCCGCGGCGCTCGTGCGCGACGCGCTGGGCCAGACCCGCTCGCACAAGTGGACCGACGCCGACCTGGCGTTGCTCGACGAGGCGCAAGCCCTCATCCACGGAGCCGGCCGCACCTACGGCCACGTCGTCGTCGACGAGGCGCAGGACCTCTCGCCGATGCAGTGGCGCATGCTCGGCCGCCGGTGCCCGAGCGGTTCGATGACGATCCTCGGCGACATCGCCCAGGGCATCGGCGTGTGGGCGATCGACCGATGGGACGAGGCGTTCGCGCACCTGCCGACGCCCGACGGCACGCGCATCGAGGAGCTGCACCTCGGCTATCGCTCGCCTGCGCAAGTGCTCGACCTGGCGGCGCGCCTCCTCCCCGAAGCAGCGCCACAGGTCCGGCCCACCGAGTCGGTCCGGCGAGGCCGCACCGAACCGGTAACGATCGTGGCCGAAGACCTGGCCGCGGCCGCCGTGGCCGAAGCGCGCCGGTTGCTCGAGGGCAACGGCACGATCGCCGTCATCGCCGCCACCTCCATGATCGACGAGCTGACCAAAGCGCTGACCAATTCCGGTTTGCCCTTCGGTGAGCCCGTCGGCTCCGGAGACAGAGCACAGCTCGGGGATCCCGTCTCGCTGCACGCGGCGCCGGCGGTGAAAGGCCTCGAGTTCGACGCGGTGATCGTTGTCGAGCCCGCGGCCATCGTCACCGACGCGCCCCGAGGCCTACGGCTGCTCTACGTCACCCTCACTCGACCCACGCGCCACCTCACGATTGTCCATAGAGCGCCAATGCCTCAGGCAATGTCGTGACGAGGACGCCGGGTTCGCCGGCGACGGCCGTGAGCCACTCGGGCCGGCCGCGGGCGGCCACGGCGATCGGCTCCGGGAGCTCCGATGACTGGGTGGCTTGCCGAACGAACGCGGTGGCGTAGTCGGGCGGACGAACGTCCTGCGCGAGCTCGACAAGCGCGAACGGATCAGGCGGAACCACGCGCGCTGGCGCGGGCAGCACCACGAAGGGCGACCCTGGGGTAGGTCCGCCCCCGGCCAGGCCGGGACCGTCGCCGAGGATCGTTCCGTGCACGATGTCGGCCCGCGCGCCGGCGACGAGCAGGGCGACGTAGGCGCCGAGGCCGCGGCCGTAGACAGTTGCCGGGCCGAGGTGGGCAAGGGCGGCGTCGACGTCGCCCATCAGCAGCTCGGCGTAGTAGCCACCGCCGGCGGGCATCGACGACGCGCCGTGGCCGGTGAAGTCCAAGCCGTAGATCGGACCGGGCCAACCCTCGACCGTTGCCGGGACGTCGGCCGGTGTCCGCTCGCCCAGCCCGTGCAACAACAACAAGGCGCGACCGTCGCCTTCGCGCAACGCGTGGAGGCCGAGCGCTATCCGTCCGTGGGTTAACGCAATCACGCGAGGAACTCGAGGGTGAGGTCGGCCGTGCGCTCGGGTTGTTCGATGTGGATGAAGTGGCCCGTGTCAGCGAAGGGGACCAGGCGCGCACCGGCTGGGAGGTAGGGCTCGATCATGGTGGGCGTCGCGCCCCAGCCCATCGGCTCTTGCTCGGTCCCCATGATCCCGAGCATCGGGGCGCCGAGCCCCGGGAGCCGGTCCAGCGACCAGCTCGGCCGCCACGGCCCGAACCCGCCCGGTCGCATGGCCGGATCGATCTTCCACCGCCACCCGTCGGGGTCCTCGCGCCCGCCGATCGTCACGAGGTAGCGGAGCCAGTCCATCGGCAGCCGCGGGTTCATCCGGCGCCGACGCGCCGCCAAGCCATCGAGCGTGTCGGGCTTGCGCTGGTTGCCCGCGACTCGGCGCCGGTGGTCGAGCCAGCCGCTGATCTCGCGCGCAAGGAGGCGCGTGCGCTCGTGGTCGGCAATGTCGGGATGGATGTGCGGTGACGGCAGTCCGTCGATCAGGACGAGCTTGCTGACGCGGTGCGGGCAGGACTCGGCGAGTTGCAGCATGAGCCCGCCGCCCTTCGAGTGGCCGATGAACGGAATCGGCGTATCGGCGACGGTGTCGAGAACGGCGAGCGCGTCGCGGACGTCGGCCGACCACGAGTACATCGCCGCGTGCTCAGAGTCGCCGCAACCGCGGTGGTCCCACGCGACGACTCGCCAGCCCGCGGCGGCGAGCAGCGGTGCGAACACGTCGAACGTCCCGGCGAAATCGAATCCGCCGTGGGCGAGCAGCAACGGTGGCGCGGCTTCGGCGCCCCACTCGTATGTCGCGATCGCCAGGCCGTGCGCGTCCACGGTGCGCGTCCTGTCCGGGCGACGGGCGCCCGGGTAGCTGATCACTTGACGGTGAGGTCGCCCTTCATCGTCGGATGCACGTCGCACGTGTAGTCGTACGTGCCCGCCTTGTCGACGCGAAGCGTGACGGTGTCCTTCTCGGGGCCGTTCTTCGGATCCGTCTTCACTTCCTTGGGCGTGAAGAAGTGGATGTTGTGCGGGACGGCCGCATCCTGGTTGTCGAAGACGACCTCAACGTCGACGTTGGCGGGGATCGTGAGCTTCTCCGGGGAGAACGCGATGTTCTTGGCCACGACCGTGAAGTGCGTCTTCATGGCCTCGCTCGACGTCGTCATAGCGCCGCCGCCGGTCGTCGTGGACGTGGATGCCCGCGTTGTGGTGGTCGTGGAGGGTGTCGTCTTGTCGGCGCCCCGCGCCTGATCGTCACCTCCGCACGCGCTGAGTAACAGCGCCGCGGTGGCGACGGCAACGGGTAGCAGCCTACGGATGGGCACGTGTTCTTCCTCCGGCGATTCCTGTGGACCTCCCTTCCTACCGCAACCCCGCGGTTTGGCGGTAATTACGACCGCCGGATGAGCCCCGAATCCGCCCTCAAGACGACGCCGAAATCGCGCCCGCGTCGTTACGCTGCACCCATGACGGCCCCGGCGCGCCCAACCGAGCGCCTGCCCGCGAGCCCGTCGTCACTCAATACCCGCGTGCTCGGCGGGCTCCTCTTGGTGTTTGGCTCGGGCTGGATGCTCAAGGAGGCCGGCGTCCTCGACATTCCGTGGTCGGCCGTGTTCTCGATCGTCCTCGTAGCACTGGGCCTGGCCCTCCTCGTGACCGCACGCAGCCGCGTGCGCACGATCCCGCTGGTTGTGCTCGGGGCCATCCTGACCGCCGGCCTCGCTGTCGGCTCGGCCAACATCGGCATCACCGGCGGCGTGGGCGAGCGCGTGCTGCGGCCGGTAACGCTGACCCGCTCCCCGCACTACCGGCTCGGCATCGGCGAGCTACAGGTCGACCTCCGACGGGCGGCGATCGGCGAGGGCGACACCCGCATCACCGCCGACGTCGGCGTTGGCCACCTCTCGGTGCGGGTGCCGGAAGGACTCGCCGTGCGGGTCGAGGTCGACACGAATATGGGCAACGCGGTGGTGTTCGGCGACCGACTCGATGTCCATGGCAAGGCCGGCGACTCGACCGAGACCGAGGGCTACCGGGACGCGTCGCGGCGTTTGCTCCTGGTGCTTCACGTTGGCGTCGGCCAGATCGATGTGACGACGTGACGACCACCACGACCAGCACGTATGAGTACGGCCGGCTTCGGTTCACCGCCGGCGTGATGTACACCGCGGCCGGCGTCACGTTTCTGCTTCAGAGCCTCGGCGCGTGGACCGTCAACTTGGTGTTCCTCTGGCCGCTCGCCCTCATCGCCTTCGGTACCTCGGTGCTGCTCGGAAGGGCCAAGCGCATCCAGGTCGAGGAGACGAGGACCGGCCAGCTGACCATCGCCGAGGAACGCGTGCGTATTGCGCGCGAGTTGCATGACATCGTCGCTCACAGCGTGACCCTGATGACCGTCCAGGTCGCCGCGGCGCGCCGCGTGGCCAAGGCCAAGCCCGAGGAGGCCGAGCACGCCCTGGCGTCGGCCGAGGAAACCGGGCGGCAAAGCCTCGTCGAGCTTCGCCGTCTGCTCGCGATCCTGCGGTCGGCCGACGCGTCGATCGAGGCGGCCAGCCCACGCGACTCGGCGGTGGCCAACGGCGACGGCACGGCGGTCGCCGACCCGCTGCCGGGACTCGTCGATCTCGACCGGCTGATCGAGGGGTTCCGCGACGCCGGGTTGAGCGTGGAGTTCGAGGTAACCGGCGAGCAGCCGCCGACGTCGGCCAGCGTCGGTCTGGCGATCTACCGCGTGGTGCAGGAGTCGCTCACCAACGTGGTGCGCCACGCCGGCGCCGCCAAAGCCAAGGTATCCCTGCTCTACGCGCCCGACGCGATCAACGTATGGGTCGAGGACAACGGCAGGAAGCTGAGCGGGCCGGCGGCGCGGGCCGCGGGCCGGCCGACGGAGGGACACGGATTGGTGGGTATGCGCGAACGCATCGTGGCGGCAGGTGGAGTGCTCGATGCGGGGCCGAAGTCCGAGGGCGCCGGGTGGCAAGTGCACGCGCGCGTTCCCGTCAGCGAGCACCTGCGCGCCGTAGGGGAAGCGTGAGCGCAGCGGCAGTACGCGGAGCGAACCAATGACACAGAGCGACAAGATCCGCGTGCTCGTGGTCGACGATCAGGCCCTGATCCGCTCGGGCTTCCGCCTGATCCTCGACTCCGAAGACGACATCCTCGTCGTGGGCGAAGCGGGCGACGGCGAAGTTGCCATCACCGAAGCGGCGCGCCTCAAGCCCGATGTCGTGTTGATGGACGTGCGCATGCCCCGCCTCGACGGCGTGGAGGCTACGCGCCAGCTCGCGGCGATCGGCGACACGCGCGTGCTCATCCTCACCACCTTCGACCTCGACGAATACCTCTTCGAAGCGGTGCGGGCGGGTGCGTCGGGCTTCCTGTTGAAGGACGTTCCGCCCGACGACCTCGTCGCCGCGGTACGCGCTGTCGCGCGCGGCGAGGCCCTGATCGAGCCGCGGATGACCCGGCGGCTGCTGGCCGAGTTCGCCCGCCAACCGAGGACGGTGGCCGGCCGTACGCCCGACGCGCTGGGCGACCTCACCCCGCGCGAGCTCGAAGTCTTCAACGCGATCGCCCGCGGGCTGTCGAACGCCGAGATCGGCGAGTCGCTCTACATCAGCGAGACCACGGTCAAGTCCCACGTCGGCCACATCCTGATGAAGCTCAACCTGCGGGACCGCATCCAGGCGGTGGTGCTCGCCTACGAATCGGGGCTCCTACCCAAGTAGGAGGCACGAATCGTCGGTCGAGCCGACGACAAGCGGGGACGCAGTCCGTACCGTGCGTCTGGTGACTTGGGACGATGACGACGGGGCGCCGACACGTGTCAGGTCCAATGCCCCGCATTTCCCGATGTTCCCAGTGCTGCTGATTGCCATCGGCACTGCTGCGCTGTTCCACCACTTCAGCCTGTTCACGCTCGTCCTCGGCCTGTTCCTGCTGTCGCGCAGTCGGGCGACCGGCGGCTACGGCACGCTCATCGTCGGTGCGGTCCTCACCGGATCGGGCGCCGGGCACTTCGTCGGCGACGTCGTCACTTCCGGCGCCAGCGACGCCATGGGCAACTTCGGGACGGCGGCCGGGTTCTTCTGGCTGGCCAACAACGACCGCCCGCGCTCGAACTGGGCGCTCATCCCGGCGGCGATCATCGGCCTCATCGGCGTCGGCTCGCTGGGCCTGCACGTCAACGAACTCGTCAACGGTGGCGCCGGCAGTTGGGTCCTCCCGGCCGGCGTCGTGGTCGCCGGCATCCTGCTCCTCGGCGCGCACCGCATGCCCGGTCCGCTGCGCTTGATCGGGCTGGTGTTCGTTGCCGCCACCGCGATGTCGCTCGTGACCAGCCAGTCGCCCAACGACGGCCGGCGCGGCGAGCGGGGCGATCGTGGCCGAGTGATCTCGACGGCACCGGCGGCGTCGCGTGCGCTGCCGGTGCTCTTGGACAAGAAGGTGTCGATAACGAGCAACAACGGTCCGATCATCGTGGACGCCGCCGAGGACGGGAACGGCACAGTCTCGGGTGCGAGCATCAAGGAGACCGAAGGCGGCATCACGCTCGTGCCGACGAACTCGAACACGCCGGTCACCGTGAAGGTGCCCGCGGGTACGCGGCTGAAGCTCACGACCACCAACGGGCCGATCACGGTGCGGATGCCGGTGGCCGACCTCGACGCGTCGAGCCAGAACGGTCCGATCACCGTGTTGGTGGCCGGTGACGCGACCATCGAGGCCACAACCCGAAACGGCGCGATCGATGTCGACGGTCGCGGCGAGGACGGCGCCTACGCGCACAGCGGCGACGACCCCGGTCACATCGAGTTGCACACGGTGAATGGGCCCATCGTGCTCACCCACAAAGAACTGGTGCGGCGCTAGCAGCGATGCTGCGCCATTGGCGACCGAACGCGCCCATCTGGCGTTAGGGGGCAGCCACCGCGCTGAGTGCGACGAGCGCGGCTGCGGCTGCTTCCCGGTGATCTTTCTGCCATGGCGGCCCGATCGATTTGCCGGCCTCCGCGACCGACGTCGCGACGTTGACGCCGAGTAGCTGCGACGCGTGGTCAAACAACCTCCCGGTGGCCGGCACGGTCGTCACCGGCAGCCCGGCGCGCGCCGCTCCCTCGATGATCGCTTGCTCGTACAGGTCGCGGTCTGCCGCGTGCAGCAGCGCGTGCTTCGCGAGGATCCGCGGTAGTTCCGGGAGTTGACGGGTCCCGCCGACAACACCGACCGCGGCGACGCCGCCGAGAGACGAAACCAACGCTCGGATCGTCGTCACTGCAACAGCCGTCGCCGCCTCCTCGACCGACTTGATGAGCGCAGGAGCCTCGTCGAGGGGAACTGCGACCGCCGCGTGATACGGCTCGCGCAACGACGCGTCGGCGACCAACGTGAACGCTTCGCGGTGGACGACCACAGGTGACGAGGCGAGCCCGCTGACAGCCACGACGAGAGCCGACGAGTGGCGGACCCGCCACCCGAGACCGATCGCCGTCACGCTCCCGCTCCTCTCCCTGCCGTGCGCTGCTGGCGGCGCACTGCAGCTCGCGTTACTTCGGCGGTGATGCGGGTGTTCTCGGGATCGCTGAACCTACGCACGTTCTCGCCAGGAGCGCGACCGTTCGCGAGGTTGCGTCGATAGTCGAAGGCGTCGAGGTAAAGCGGGCGGATGTACATCACTTCCTCGAGGCGCTCGAGTTCCTCGTCGGTCAGTTCGACGTGGCGGCAATACGCCTCGACGGCAGGATCGATCCCCTCTGCGTCGCCCCAGCTCACGCGCATGAGCCAGGCGAAGTCGGCGAGGCGAGGCCCGCGTCCCGACGAGGTCCAGTTGAACGCGACCGCGCCGTGCTCGGTTCGCAATACGTGGTCGGGCGCGTGGGGGAGGTTGCCGTGCAGCAGCGCCTCCGGTAGGCCGTCGCCGTAATCGGCGGCGCGCACCTTGTCGCGGAGCTGCTCGAACTCTTCGCGACGATTAACGGGCACCTTGGTGTCGACTGCGTCAAGACACGCAAGCGCCGCGAGCAGGTCCTGGCGAGGGGCGCCCTCGTGGCTGGGGTCGATGCTCTGGGCGCCGCCCGGCCGGGTGACCGTGTCATCCAACGGCAGCGCGTGAAGGCGGCCGAGAAGGTCGGCCATGACCGCCATGTTGTCGGTGAACGCCGGGATGTGCTCGCCGTGGATGAACTCGGTGACGAGGACGGCGCTCCCGTCGACGTCCGATACCGCGTCGTCAACCGCCAACCGCTCAGCGGGATAGTCGTGACGCGCCAGGAACCGCAGCATCGCGGCATCACCTTCGGCACCGGCCCGCGGCCGTGCAGGTGGGAACGCCCGCGCGATCCACGCGTCGCCGTCGTTCCTGTCGATGCGGAACACGTCCGCGCGGTGCACGCTGACCTGCGTCGCAGTCACCGCATCAATGCCGTAGCGATCCCGCAGGTGCGCGAGCAACCGCTCGGCGACGGGCTGGTGGAACATGCGGGCCGCGAGACCCTCGAGATCTGTCAGCGCCTCGGTGTAGCGCTGACCGGTCTGCTCCGCATGGCGGCGCACGACCTTCTTGAAACTGCCGTCCTTGGTCATGGACAAGCCTCCTCGTGACACCCTCGCCCCCCAGCGACGCGGTGTTTTGAGATGGCCTGTGACATTGGCAACCGAGAGGGCATATCCCCTTCGCCAATGGAACCCCGACTGGGGCGGAATGTCCCACGGCTCGGCGACCGGCCGTCGCCGGACGCGACTTTCACCGGAACCCCACGAGCTTGTCAAGCAATCGCCAAACAACGCGACTGGCGGCGCTAGTAGCGCTCCGGCGCGGTCGACGGGCCGATGTGCTTGTCGAGCCAGGAGTTGAGGGGTCGGGCGGCGACGAACACGTCGACAATGCGCTGCTTGGCCTTGGCGGTTCCGAGCCACGCCGCGACCGGCCACTGCTTCCACGTGATGAGGCCCTTCTGGCGCAACAGCTCGATACGTGGGTGGTCCTTGGGGTAACCCTTCGGCGCGGTCTTGAGCGCGTCGTGACCGGCGACCTCGAGCCCCGCCTTCCGGCTCGCCTCGACGAGCTTCTCGAGTTGTGGGCCGGTCTTGTTGTCGGCGACCGCCGCCCGGAACCGCTCGAGCTGGTCGGGCATCGGCATGTAGTAGCCACTGCCGACGCCGAGCCCCTCGCTCGACAGTGAGATGTAGCCCCCGGTGGCGACGGTGGCGGCGATGTTGGTCTTGTACGGCGACTTGTCAGCGCTGAACCGCACGTCGCGGTAGGGCCGGAACACCTTCCCCTCGCCGAAGTCCTTCGCCAGTTCGGCGAGTAGTTCGTCCATCGGGCCACGGACGTTCTTCTCGTAGTCGGCCTTGTGGTCCTGCCAGTACGCCTTCGTGTTGTCGGCCTCCAGGCCCTCGAAGAACTCGATCGCCTCGGCCGGCCATCCACGAAACGCCACGCCTGTCTCCTATTCCTCGTCCACGTAGATCGTGACCGCATCCGAGCAGTTGCGGGCGACGATCACGACCAACTCCTCGGTGGTCGACGCGTTTTGCTCGACGTGCACCTCGCCGGCGGGGATGTACACGAAGTCGCCGGCCGCCGCGTCGAGCGTGTTCTCGACGCCGGTAGGCCCCGACGAGAAACTCGCCTGGCCCGACAGCACGTAGATCGCGGTCTCACAGTCGCCGTGATGGTGCCGACGCGTGGCGGCGCCCGGTGCCGTCGTGACGACCGCTGCGTAGATCCCCGCGCTACCTACGGTGTCGCGACTGATCGCGACTGCTCGCTCCATATCGCCGTTGTGGGTCGGCGTCCGCAGCCACTCAGTCGCGCCGACACGTCGCATCGACCGAGGTTTACCATGACGCCACCATCGACAGCTGGGGGCAGCATTGGTCGAATCCGGAGGCCGCTGGGAGCGGGTCGTGCTCGATCGCCGGGCGCGCGCGGGCGCCTACGCAGTCGCCGGGACGGTGGCCTTCTACGGCGTGCTCCAGTGGTTCTGGCCCGCGCCGATCGGCGTGCTGCTGCAAGGCGTGGTGATCGGCGGCCTCACGTCGCTCATCGCGTTCGGCATCGTCCTCGTCTACCGATCGAACCGCATCCTCAACCTGGCCCAGGGCGACCTCGGCGGGCTGCCCGCGTCGTTAGCGGTGCTGTTGATCCTCGATACCGGGCTGCCCTACGTGGTCGGGTTCCTCGCCGGGTTGGTTGCCGCGATCGCGCTGGGCGCGATTGTCGAGTTCGTCTTCATCCGTCGGTTCTTCAAGGCGCCGCGGCTGATCCTCACCGTCGTGACCATCGGCGTCTCGCAGATCCTCGCTGGCGGCGCGACGGCGCTGCCGCGGGCGTTCGGGCTGACGGTGCCGCCGCAGGACTTCACGTCGCCGTTCGAATTCACGTTCAACGTCGGGAACACCGTGTTCCATGGCGACGAGGTCGTCGCCATGCTGGCGGTGCCCATCGTCATCGTCGCCCTCGTCGCTTTCTTCCGATACACGAATGTCGGCATTGCCATCCGGGCCAGCGCCGACAGCGCCGACCGGGCCGCGCTGCTCGGCGTGCCGGTGAAGCGCATCCAGACGGTGGTGTGGATCGTGGCGGCGACGCTGGCCTACGTCGCCATCTTCCTGCGGGCCGGGATCCTGGGCCTCCCACTGGGCAGTGTCCTCGGGCCGACGATCTTGATCCGGGCGCTGGCCGCCGCCGTCGTCGGCCGCATGGAGCGCCTGCCGACCGTGCTGCTCGCGTCGATCGCGCTGGGCGTCCTCGAGGCGTCGATCATCTACTCGACCGGTCGGTCGAAGCTCATCGACCCGATCGTGTTCCTCGTCATCCTCGCTGCGCTCTTGCTCCAGCGGCGCCGTGCCTCGTCGCGTGTCGACGATGATCAAGCGTCGAGCTGGCACGCGGCGCGTCAGGTGCGACCGATCCCGCGGGAGCTGGCCCGCGTATCCGAGGTCCTGTGGGGATCGCGCCTGTTCACCGGCGCGCTTCTTCTACTCGCCGTGCTGGCGCCGGCGTACTTCAACGACGGGCGGCTGCACCTGGCGTCGGTCGTCATCATCTTTGCGATCGTGTGCCTGTCGCTCGTCGTGCTGACCGGCTGGGCCGGCCAGGTGAGCCTCGGCCAACTCGCGTTCGTGGGGATTGGCGCCGCGGTGGGCGGGTACGTGACCGCCGATCGGGGCTGGGACATGACGCTCGCCCTGGTGATCGCCGGCCTGGCCGGCGCGCTGGCCGCGGTGGTGATCGGGCTGCCGGCGTTGCGGATACCCGGGCTGTTCCTCGCCGTCGTCACGCTGTCGTTCTCGTTGGCGACGTCGTCGTACCTCCTCGACGAAGACTTCATCCACTGGATACCGGCGCGCCTGTCGATCGCCCGCACGCCACTGTTCGGGCGCATCGAGGTGAATACCGAAGCGCGCTTCTTCGAGCTGTGCCTTGCTGTGCTGCTCTTGACGATCGCCGCGGTGCGCGGCGTGCGCCGCAGTCGCGCCGGGCGCGTGCTCATCGGCGTACGCGAGAACCCTCGGGCCGCGCAGTCCTACGGCGTCAACGCCACGACCGTGAAGCTCACCGCCTTCGCGCTGTCCGGGTTCATCGCCGCGGTCGCCGGCGCGTTGTTCGTCCACCTCCAGGGCGACCTCACTGCCAGCGCGTACAGCGTCGACGCCAGCCGCCGGGCGTTCGTCATGATCGTCATCGGCGGCCTCGGGTCGATACCGGGCGCGCTCATGGGCGCCACGTTCATCCAGGGTGTCGACTACTTCCGATCGCTCTTCCCCGAAGTCGTCCGCCCGTACTTGCAGTTCATCACCAGCGGCATCGGGTTGATCTTCGTTCTCCTGTTGTTGCCCGGCGGCTTCAGCCAGCTGTACTACGGGGCGCGCGATCGCCTGCTGCGGTGGATCGCCCAGCGGCGCGGAATCGACGTTCCCAGCATGGTGGCCGACCGCCGCGTCGACGTCAGTGCCGGCGTCATGCCTGACGACGAAGTCCTGGCCGAAGGCCTCTCGCACGCAGTGGAACAACTGGAGCCGGTGCCGTGAGCCGGCGCCTGTCGCTGCGCGTCGTCACCGAAGGCGCGCCCGTCCTCCCGCTGCTGGTCCTGTTCGGGCTCAACGCGGTCGATGAGCTCGATCGCAGCGCGTACAACGTGCTGATACCGGAGATCCGGAAGGCGTTCGACCTCAGCCTGTCCGGCATCACTGCGGTTACCGGCGTGGCGTTGATCGCCGCGTACCTGTTGCAGATCCCGATCGGGTATTACGCCGATCGCCACAGCCGCGTTCGCATCGCCGGCACCGGCGCCGCCGTGTGGTCGTTCTTCACCCTGCTTACGGGCGTGGCGCCGACGCTGGCGTTGTTGGCTTTGGCTCGCGGCATGACCGCGATCGGGCGGGCCGTCAATGACCCCACCCACTTGTCGCTGATCTCCGACTACTACGAGCCCGACGTGCGAGTGAAGGCGTACGGGTTCCACCGCTTCGCCAACCCGACCGGCCAGATCGTCGGCGCGGCGGGCGGCGGCCTGCTGGCCTACTTCTTCGGTTGGCGCACGCCGTTCATCCTCTTCGCCATCCCGACGATGATCCTCATCGCGTTCGCCATCCTCCGGTTGCGCGAACCGGTGCGGGGCGGCATCGACCGGCGCGTCCACGGCGCGTCCGACGACGTGGCCGACACCGAGGAGACGCCGCCGTCGTTCGGTGAGGGCTGGCGGATCCTCAACCAGGTCAAGACCCTGCGGCGGATCTGGTTGTCGCTGCCGTTCCTCGCCACGGCGATCGCCGGGCTCGGCATCCTGCTGTCGACGTACTACAAGGACGTGTTCAATCTCAACGAGGCACAGCGCGGCATCGTGATCGCGGTGACCCAGCCGTTCGAGTTCCTCGGCCTGTTGGTCGGCATACCGATCGCCTCGCGCTTGATGCGGCGCGACCCGAGTCTGGTCCTCAAGTTCCTCGCCCTCGCTGGCGTGATCGTGTCGGCCGGCCTGGCGCTCCTCGCCGGCGCGCCGAACCTCGGCATCGCCATCGCCGCCAACATGCTCGTCGTCGGCGTACTCGGCGTGCTCCTGCCGGGGATCTACGCAACCCTTTCGTTGGCCATCCCGCCCAAGGCCCGCTCGCTCGGGTTCTCGATCGGCAGTCTCTACGTCGTCGTCGGGTTGCCGATCGTGTTCGTGATCGGCGGCATCGCCGACAGTGTCGGCATTCGCGGCGGCATTGTGATGCTCACACCGGTGTTCCTCGTCGGCGCGCTGATCCTGGCGTCGGCCGGCAGTTTCCTCACGAGCGATATCGACAAGGTGCGGACCGCGGCCGTCGCCCAGGCCGAGGTGCTCGCGGCGAGGCGGCAGGGCGCGGTCAAGCTCCTGCTCGTCAAGGGGCTCGACGTCGGCTACGACGGCGTGCAGGTGCTGTTCGGCGTCGACTTCGAAGTCGACGCCGGTGAGATCGTCGCCCTCCTCGGCACCAACGGCGCGGGCAAGTCGACCTTGCTGCGCGCCATCTCGGGCCTGGTGCCGGCGTCGGCCGGTGCTGTTGTGTTCGACGGGGAGGACATGACGTTCGCGCCGCCGCACGAAGTCGCGGCGCGCGGTGTGGTGCAGGTACCTGGCGGTCGCGGCGTGTTCCCAAGCCTGACGGTCTCCGAGAACCTGCGCATCGCCGGGTGGCTGTACCTGAAGGAGACCGACTACCTGAAGCGGGCCACCGAGGAAGTGCTCGGGTTCTTCCCCGTGCTGCGCGAACGATGGGACCAGCCGGCCGGCAACCTGTCCGGCGGCGAGCAGCAGATGCTCACGCTCGCCCAGGCGTTCATCGCCCGCCCCCGGTTGCTGATGATCGACGAACTGTCGCTCGGGCTGGCGCCGACGATCGTCGAACAGCTGCTCACGATCGTGAAGGCGATCCGAGACCGCGGCACGACGATCATCCTGGTCGAGCAGTCGGTGAACGTCGCCCTGACGGTGGCCGAGACCGCCTACTTCATGGAGAAGGGCGAGATCCGGTTCCGCGGTCGCACCGACGAGTTGCTCCGCCGCCCCGACGTGTTGCGGTCGGTGTTCCTCGAGGGCGCGGGGTCGGTCAACGGCCTGAACGGAAAACACACCGCGGGAAAGCGACGCGTCGTGCGAGCGGTCGAGGCCAACGGCGACCGCCCGGTTGCGCTCGAGGTCAGGGGCGTGCGGAAGCGCTTCGGCGGCATCACTGCGGTCGACGAGGTCGATCTCACCCTTCATCAAGGTGAGATCCTCGGCGTGATCGGTCCCAACGGTGCTGGCAAGACGACGCTGTTCGACCTCATCTCCGGTTTCGTACCGGCGGACGGCGGGCGGGTGACACTGATGGGTGAGGACGTCACCGACATGGGTCCCGACGCCCGCGCCCGCCGCGGCCTCGGCCGGTCCTTCCAGGACGCGCGGCTGTTCCCCGCCCTGACGGTGACCGAGACGATCAAGCTGGCGCTCGAACGCCACGTGCTGGTCCGTGATCCGATCGCCGCCGCGTTGTTGCTCCCGGCGGTCGCCGATTCCGAGCGCGATGTCGCGGCGCGCGCCGACAAACTGATCGAGCTCATGGGCGTCGGCGCCTTCGCCGACAAGTTCGTGTCGGAGCTGTCGACGGGGAGCCGGCGGATCGTCGACCTGGCGTGCGTGCTGGCGCATGAGCCCGACGTCATCCTGTTCGACGAGCCGTCGTCGGGCATCGCCCAGCGCGAGACCGAGGCACTCGGGCCGCTGTTGTTGCGCATCCGTGACGCGACCAGCGCCAGCCTCCTCGTCATCGAGCACGACATGCCGCTCGTGACGTCCATCTCCGATCGCCTCCTCGCCCTCGACATGGGTCGCGTCATCGCGGCCGGCTCACCCACCGACGTCGTGCGGCACGCCGCGGTGGTGGAGTCGTACTTGGGCACCAGTACTGCAGTCATCGCTCGCTCGGGCACCCGCCCGCGAGCCGCGCGCAAGGGGAAGTCCTGATGGATAGCTGGAGAGACGTCACCATCGGTGACCTGACCAACGCATTGCGGCGGTACTTGCCGTTCCTTGCTGCGGTCGTTGCCGTGATGCTGGTCGCGCTGCTGCTGCCAGGTCACGGCGATCGCAAGGACGACGTCAAGGCCGCCGCCGCGTCGCTCAACGACACGAGTGCGGACAGCGGCGTCACCACGACCGTCCCCGCCGGTGACGCGGTGACCACCGAAGGCACCGGCGGACTAGTGGACACCGGCGGCGTGACGGCGCGGACACCTGGCACCGGCGCGGTCAAGCTCCCGTCGGGGGCAGTAGTCGGCCCCGACTGTGACCCGGCCACCGGCCGCATCAAGGTGCTGTCCCTCGTCGCGCCGCCGTGCATGCCGCCGTTCAGCGGGAACAACGGCGGCGCTACCGCGTTGGGCGTCACCGCCAAGACGATCAAGGTCATCTACTACCAACCGCAAGAGGATCCAGCCACGACCGCCGCGCTCACGGCCGCCGGGGCCAACAACACACCGGACCAGCAGTGGCAGACGACCGTTGACTACGTCGACTACTTCAACAAGTTCTACGAGACCTACGGCCGCAAGGTCGTTCTGGAGCGGCTGCAAGGTAGCGGCGACCCGAGCGACCCGGCGGCGGCCAATGCCGACGCAGCGACCGTCGTGAGCAAGCATCCGTTCGCGGTGTTCGGTGGCAACCTGCCGTCGTTCTACGAAGTGCTGGCCCGCAACAAGATCCTGTGCATCTGCACCACATCGCAGCCGCAGGAGACCTACGAGAAGAACGCGCCGTACGTCGGGTACACCCCGCTCATGGCGTCGACCCAGGCCTACATCCACCGCGCCGAGTACATCGGCAAGCGCCTGGCCGGCCGGAACGCCGTGTTCGCCGGCAGCCCGGTGCTCAAGGCCAAGCCTCGCGTCTTCGGGCTCCTCTATTACGAGACCCCCGACAAGGCCTACCGGGCCGGCGCCGAGTTCTTCCGCAAGGAGATCACGAAGTACGGGACCAGTTTCAAGGTCGTGGTCGCGTATCGCGGGCCGCCTGACTACGCCGGGCTCCGCGAGGACGTGCGCCCGCTCATCCAGAAGATGAAGGACGAAGGCGTGACGAGCATCGCCTGCGCGTGCGACCCCATCAGCCCCGCGTTGTTCACCCACGAAGCGACGAACCAGCAGTACCAGCCGGAGTGGATCATCACCGGTTCGGCGCTCACCGATACCGACCTGTTCGCGCGCACGTACGACCCGTTGCAGTGGTCGCACGCCTTCGGCATCTCGCTGCTCACGGCGCGACTGCCCAAGGTGCAGGGCGAGGCGTGGAAGATCTACCAGTGGCACTTCAACAAGACGCCGCCGGCCGACAACCAGTACGGCATCCTCTATCCGATACCGCTGGTGTTCTTCACCGGCCTGCACCTCGCCGGTCCGAACCTGACGGTGCAGAGCTGGCAGAAGGGCTTGTTCAGCTTCCCGGTGACGAACAAGGGCCGCAAGACGCAGCCCACGACCTCATACGGGCAACACAACGTGTGGTCGATGGTCGACTACACGGGGGCCGACGACGTCACCGAGATCTGGTGGGACCCCAACACCGTGGGACCCGACGAGCTCGACAACCAGGGTGCGGGGATGTATCGCTACGTCGACGGCGGCAAGCGGTACTTACCTGGCGAGCACCCGCGTTCGGATCCCAAGCCGTTCGTGACTGCGGGCACGGTGACGATCTACGACCAACCGCCGCCGGGTGAGACGACGCCGAATTACCCGCACACGCCGTACCACAACCCCTAAGTCGGCGACTTAGTCCAGATACCGGAGCGTGCCGCCGGGCACGAGGTGAAGTTGGCGCGCGATCGCGGCCAGGTCGGCGGCCGCGATCGTGCCGAACACCCGCACGTAGCGACCGCCGCCAATGAGGGCCCGCACCTCGGCCTGCCGTCCGCTCAGGACGATCTCACCGGGACCGACGGCACCGAGGTCGACCGACTCGTTGTTGCGATCGACCTGCCACACGGGCTGCCCCTGGAGGGTGGCGCCCCGGTCGACGACGACGATGTCGACGCCGCGCGTGAAGACGTCGCTCACCGACGCGCGCCGGAAGCCCTCGCGCGTCGCGTCGCTGAAGTTCTCGGGCTGGGGCGGGACCACGGCGAAGCGACCGACGAGCGTGAAACCGGCGGGGGGTTGGTCGAGCTGCCAGAACTGGCCTGGCGGCACCGACGCCGGGTCGACGGGACGCGTCGATCCGCCACCGCTCTTGACGTCGAGCGTCGGCGGGCCGATGGCGAACGTGTCGTCGCTCGGCGTGCCCGTCGTATCGACCTTCACCGCGACGCGACGCACGTCGCGGGTGCCGGACTTGACGACCAGTTCCTCGAGAAGGAGGCCGTCGTGGTCGACGCAGCTGTCGACGTAGCGCTTTGTGGTGGCGCGATAGAGCGACGCGGCGATGAGGCTGTCGCGGCTGCGGAACACCTGACACGTCCGGCCCGCGACCTCGCGCCGCTCTCGTCGTTCGAGGTGATGGACGCGAAGCGCATCGGCCACCGCCGTGTCGAGCCGGATGTCAGGTGCCGCCGCGTCGGGCGGCTGCGCGCTCACCAGGGCCCCGGAACCCGGCCGCTGGATCGCGCTGCGCCCGAGTATCCATCTGTCGAGTGACTCCGGCTCCTGGCCCCGCCGGGCCGCGACAACCGCGTCGAACGGCCGGCGCACGACGAAACGCTCGGTGCTGACGCGCACCGCGCCGCTGACCCGCTCCTCGAGTCGGTACTGGATGCTGTACGCCGGCGGCGGCGGGCCGAACCCGACCGGCTGACCGGCGCTGAGCGCGGTCGAGCCGTCGCGACCAATCCTCGCCGGGCGCCGATCGTTGATCGTCGCCGCGACCCACATGCCGACGATGACGGCGAGGATCAGTGCGGCGACGCGACCCCGGCTCACTGCGGCGCGTTTCCGCGCCGCGCCCGGGCCCGCCGCGTCACCGGCATCCGTCGATACGGCGGCTTGCGGTGATCACTCGACCACGGCGCCGGTGGCGCCAGGGTGACCGTCGCCAGTCCCAGCAGCACGGCGTCGTAGTTCACCCGCCACCCGTTGAAATCGCGCCACGCTTGATCGCGATCGCGCTTGAGCGGGACGCCGGCGTCGGCCATGGTCGCCAGCGCTTCGTCGAACTCCTCGCGCGTAATCGATGTCTCGTCGTCCGGCGCGGGATCGGCGTCGTACGGGATGTTGAAGAAGTCGGCGATGCGCCGGAGGGCGAGAAACCCGGCCCGGATGCAGAGCTGGGCGCGCGGCGAGTTGGGGGTGTCGACCGACGACTCCATCAGGGCCACGCCGTCGAGCACCGTTCCCGCCGCGGTGACCCACGAGCGCCCTGGCAGCGGCGACCGGTAGAAGGGGAGGGCGGCCAGGCTCAGGTGGCTCTCCTCGACGTCGACGAACCACGCCTCCCAGTCGCTCCACAGGTCGTCGAGCTGGTCGAAGGCGCCGATGGCGTGGAAGCGGATGATCATCGTCGGCGCCCACGGCGCTCGTCCCTCGCGACCAGCGCGACTTGCGAGCAGCGCAACCTGCGCTTCGCGGCGAGCGAAGGCGGCGTACATGCTCGGTAGGTAGGTGATCAGCAGGGCGAGCGACGCGATCCCGAGGGCGGCTTCGGAGAACGCGAGGAAGGTCGCCGGGAGGCCGCTGGGGTGGGCAAAGCCGAGCGTGAACATCGACGAGCCACTGGCGTTGATCGCGGCGCGCCATCCCTGGTCGTTCACGGACCAGAACATGACCGTGTAGGAGGCGCCGATGACGGTCAGCCACACGACCGGGAGGAACAGCAGGCTCAGCGGCGCGAACAGGGCCAGCGTGTCGTCGGTGGCCCGCTCGGTGCGACGAAGACGGGCCACCCGCACGATGAAGAACCGGACGACGAGGAACGCCGCCCGCGAGAGCCGGACCTGGGCGGCCCGGGGGAGCACGAAGGTGTGGACGGCCGACAGTGTCGTGCTCGCCGCGGTGAGGGCGGCGATGGCGAAGGCCGCTATGCGGAGAACGAGCACCACTCCTCGTTAGCAGACGCGTACGATCGCGTCGTGCGGTCGACCGAACCGCTCCGACCTACGGCGGCCACCACGTTGACCCCGCTCGTCGCGGCGTTCTTCGGCGACAAGCCGCTACCCGTGAAGTTGCGGTGTTGGGACGGCAGCGTCATCGGCGATCCGGCGGCGCCGGCCACGCTCGTGATCGCCTCGCCCGATGCGGTCCGCCGGCTCTTGTGGGCGCCCAACGAGTTGGGCCTCGGCCGGGCCTACGTCGCCGGCGACCTCGACGTCGACGGCAACGTCTTCGACGTGCTCTCGCTGCGTGACGTTCTCGCCGATCGCGGCGACGGCCTCAGGATCGCCCTGGACTGGCGCGGCCGGCTGAGGGCACTGCGCGCGGCGCGGGCGGTTGGCGCGCTGGGCCGCCCGTTGCCGCCGCCGCCCCAGGAGGCCCAGCTGCGCGGTGGGCGTCACTCGAGGGCGCGGGACGCCGCCGCCGTCTCGCATCACTACGACCTCTCCAACGACTTCTATCGCATGGTGCTCGGGCCCACGATGACGTACTCGTGCGCGTACTTCCCGGATGAAGACGCCACGCTCGATGAGGCGCAGCGCTACAAGTACGACGTCATCGCTCGCAAGCTCGAGCTTACGGCCGGGATGCGACTGCTCGACGTCGGTTGCGGCTGGGGCGGCATGGTGCTGCACGCGGCGGAGGAGTACGGCGCGCGCGCGGTGGGTGTCACGCTGTCGCAGCGGCAGGCCGAGCTGGCGACCGAGCGCGTCCGGGTCGCGGGGCTGAGCGATCGCATCGAGATCCGGGTGCAGGACTACCGCGACATCAACGACGGCCCGTTCGACGCCATCAGCAGCATCGGGATGTTCGAACACGTCGGCCGGGATCAGCTGGCCGAATACTTCGGCTGCCTGCACCGTCTGCTCGCCCCGGGCGGCCGCTTGCTCAACCACGGCATCTCGCGCCCGGGCGACGGCGAGGTCGGCTCGCGCGCTGCGTTCGACCGCAACGGGTTCATCGAGCGCTACGTGTTCCCCGACGGCGAACTGCACGAGGTCGGCACTGTCGTGAGCCTCATGCAGGAGCGCTTCGAAGTTCGCGACGTCGAGTCGCTGCGCGAGCACTACGCCCGCACGCTGCGTCACTGGGTCGCCAACCTCGAGGCCAACTGGGACCGCGCCGTCGATCTCGTCGGCCCGTCGGCTCGCATCTGGCGGCTCTATATGGCCGGGTCGGCCCTCAACTTCGAAGCCGGCCGCACGTCGATCCACCAAGTTCTCGCCGTGAAACCCCACGCCGATGGCACCAGCGGTATGCCGCTGAACCGCGCCTCGTTGTTGCTACAGCAGTCGCAGTGACCTAGCCGCGGAGGGCGAAGGTGACACCGGCGGCCGTCGCACTGCCGCGACGGGCGACGGCGCGGTAGGTGCCGGCGGGCGCGTGGGCGCCGCTGCAGCCGTCGCCGTCAGGGCAGACGATCTGGTTCCACACGGCGACGGTGCCGTAGTTGTGCGTGTCGTTCGGGTTGAGCAGCGGCGACGACGGCGGCGGATTCGGGCACGGCGTCGAGGCCGGGCTGTTCTTCCACACGGTCGCCCCGCTCGTGTCCTCCACGCTGGCCCACGCGGTGATGCCACACGGCGCCGGCGCGTAACACGGGCGGTTCGTCGCGTTGCGGACCGTGATCGAAATGTCGACCGGGCCGTTGGGCCGGTAGCTGGGCTTGGCCGTGTTCGTCGAGTACGCAAGGTCGCCCGCCTTGCAGTTGCCGATCGGCGACGGCGGCACGGTGCCGCCGACAGGGGTCGAGGTGGTGTTGCCCGCCGCGGTCGTGGTCGTGCGTGATGCGTTCGTCGAAGTTGTCGCGCCCGCGGCGGTGGTCGTGGTCCGGCGCGGGTGCTTGTTGTCCGCGTCCGCCGACGCGGTCGTGGTGGTTCCGCCCGCGCTCAAGTTGTCGGAACCGCCGCCACCACCGGCGCCGGCGATCGTCCGTAGAGGCTGCAGGATGGGTGAGGTGCTGCCGCCAACCATGACGGCCAACCCGACGACGGCGACAAGAGCGGCGCTGGTGGCACCGACTTGACGCCGCCGCCGGAGCTGGCGTCCCCTCCGATAGGTACGTTCGAGGTGAGCCTCCGGGGACCAGGCGGGATCAGGCTTGATTGGGTTCACCGACGAACACATCCTCTCGGAAGTCGTTGCCGAGGCGGAGACGCAGCCCGTCGAGGCCGCGCCGCAAATGGGCACTGGCGGTGCCTGCCGATATGCCGAGCGTCTCGGCGACTTCGGTTTCCCGGAAGCCGCTGAGATAGCGCAGAGCCACTGCCTGCCGTTGCCGGCGCGGAAGTGATCGGAGGGCATTGACCAGTGCCAGGCGGACTATCGCCGCCTCGGTGGCATCTAGAGGCTCCTGGACGGTGACCGCAGGTATTCGTCGCCGGGTCGCGTCGATGGCGAGATTGGTTGCGACCCGCAGAATCCACCCGTCGCGGTGCGGCAGCTTGGCGATCTTGTGCCAGCGTGCGTAGGCACGAGCGAGGGCTTCAGCAGCGACATCTTCAGCCGCGGTCCGATTGCCCAGTAGCCGATAAGCAAGAGTTGCGGCGCGAGGAAAGATTTCGGCATAAACAGCCTCGAAATCCTCGTTTCGCGCCGCGGTACCCGCCATCGCTACTTAAACGTCCGAGCGATCGGAATCCGCGACACGCACAGTGAGATTTTCTCTTTAGCCGGACGGCGGTGGGGAGATGATGTCCACGGCGGCCAGCACGTCGGCGTCGAGCTGCCACGCCCCAGCCGCCGCGTTGGCGACGACCTGCTCGGGCTTGGTGGCGCCGGCGATGACCGAGGCGACGTGAGGCTGGGTCGCCAGCCAGGCGATGGCCAGCTCGAGGATCGTGTGGCCCTGGTCGGCGGCCAGCTTCTCGAGGGCCTCGACCTTGTCGAAGTTCTTGTCGCTGAGCACGCGGTCGGCCCGGTCCGCCGGCACGCCGGCGAGCCGTGTGCCATCCGGCGGCGCCTCGCCACGGTGGTACTTGCCGGTGAGCAGCCCGTTGGCCAGCGGGAAGTACGGCAGGACGCCGAGGCCCCGCTCGACGGCGGCGGGGGCGACGTCGTTGTCGACGTGGCGGTTGAGCACGTTGTAGTAGTTCTGCGCGGTCACGAAACGGGCCAGGCCGGCAGTGGTCGACGCGTCATCGGCGGCGCGGAGCTGCGCGGCGTCGAAGTTGGAGTTGCCGATCTCGCGGACCTTGCCGGCGCGCACGAGGGCGTCGAGCGCGGCGAGCGTCTCCTCGATTGGTGTCTCCGCGTCCGGCGCGTGCAGCTGGTACAGGTCGATGCGGTCGGTGCCGAGCCTGCGGAGGCTGTTCTCCACCGCCTGTCCGATCCACCGGGCGCTGGCGCCCGCCTCGCCCTCGGCGCCCATGGGCATGCCGAACTTGGTCGCGACCAGCACCTCGTCGCGCCGGGCGCCAAGGGCCTGTCCGAGTAGTTCCTCCGACCGGCCCTGGCCGCCGTAGACGTCGGCCGTGTCGAACAGCGTGATCCCGGCGTCGATGGCGGCGTTGACGACCGCCGCGGTTTGCGCCGCGTCGCAGCGCATTCCGAAGTTGTTGCACCCGAGCCCAACGACCGAAACCTCGAGGCTCCCCAGCGTCTTTGTTCGCATGCTGCTAATCGTATGGCCATGCCGATCAACCCGAATGCCGTTGGTACGACGTCCGAGCCGGTGGAGCGGTCGTGGAATTCGAAGGACGCGCTGCTCTACGCGGTGGGCGTGGGCGCCGGTCTCGACGAGTTGCAGTACACCACGGAGAACTCCCGCGACATCCAACAGGCGGTGCTGCCGACGTTCGCAGTGATCGCCGGCATCGGGGGTAACGCCATGTCCGAGATCGGCGACTTCAACTTCGCCATGCTCGTGCACGGCGAGCAGGCGATCCAGGTGCACAAGCCGATCCCGGTCGAGGGCACCGTCCGGACCGTCAGCAAGGTCACCGCGATCTGGGACAAGGGATCGGGCGCGGTCATCGAGACCGAGTCGGAGTCCGTCGACGTCCAGACCGGCGACCCGCAGTTCACGAACCGCTCGGCCGTGTTCATCCGCGGTGAGGGTGGATGGGGCGGCGACCGCGGACCATCCGGCGGCCGCAACGCGGCGCCCGAGCGCGCGCCCGACCACGTCGTCACTTACGAGACCCGGCCGGATCAGGCCCTCACCTATCGCTTGTCGGGCGACCGCAACCCGCTGCACTCCGACCCCGCGTTCGCGGCGATGGCCGGCTTCGAGAAGCCGATCCTGCACGGGCTCTGCACCTACGGGTTCACCGGCCGGGCGTTGCTGCACACGTTGTGCGGCGGCGACGCGGCGCGGTTCAAGTCGATGGAGGGCCGCTTCTCGCGGCCCGTATATCCCGGCGACGCGCTGACTGTGTCGATGTGGGTCAACGGGAGCGAGGCGATCTTCCAGACCAAGACGCAACGCGACGAGGTCGTGATCGACGGCGGTCTCTGCGTCTTCGCGTGACCGTTACCTATGCGGTTCGCGCTCACAACGCGGCGACCGACTCCGACAACCGGATCCACTCCGACGACGTCGCCCAGCAGTACGGGTTCAAGGGCGGCTTGGTCCCGGGCGTCACGGTGTACGCGTACATGGTCAGGCCGGTTGCGTCGCAGTGGGGCCGGGCATGGGTCGAGCGAGGGAGTCTGACGGCGCGGTTCGTGCAGCCCGTGTACGAGGGCGACGACACGTCGGTCGAGTTCGACGAAGAGAGCGGCGCGGTCACCGTTCGCAACGGGGCGGGCGAGACGTGCGCAACCGGCCGGGCCGGGTGGTCCGAGATGGTGGCTCCCGACGTGGCCGGGTACCCGCCGGCGGCACTGCCCGACCCGCGCCCCGCCGCGTCACCCGAGTCATTGGTGCCGGGTGCGATGTTGGGATCGTTGGGCGCCGGGTTCCATGCCGACCGGGCCGGCGAGTACCTCACGATCGTCAGCGACGACCTTCCGCTGTGGGCCGAGGAGCGCATCGCCCATCCCGGCTATCTACTGACCTTCGCCAACTACATCCTGTCGAGCAACGTGAAGCTCGGTCCCTGGATCCACGTCGAGAGCACCGCCAACCATTTCGCGGTGGTCAGCGACGGCGAGCATTGGGAGATCCGCGGCAACGTCGCCGACGCATACGAGCGCAAAGGACACAAGTTCGTGGAGCTCGACCTGCTGGTGGTCGAGGGCGGCATCCGGCCGGTGATGGCCATCCGCCACACCGCGATCTACGAGCCCGCCAAGCGATAACCGCCGCCGCGTGCAGTAGTGGACGTGTACGCAGCCACTTCTGCGCGCGAGCGCGATTGCGTCTAGCGGTGGCGCGCGCCGGATGGTTCCCTGGCGAGCGATGTTCCTCGACGCGATCGCTCGGTTGACGAGCGCACAGCACGGGCTCGTCACGACGCAGCAGATCCTCGCGACCGGCGCGACCCGCGCATGGATCAGGTGGGCGGTCGAGGACGGGCGGCTGACCCCGGTTCGTCGCGGCGTCTACGCGGCGGTCGGCGCGCCTGCGTCACCGTACGCAAGCCTCGCCGCCGCAGGGTTGGCAGCCGGCCCCGGCGTTGCCGCATCGCACCTCCCTGCGGGCTGGCTTTGGGGCGCCGCCGACGTGGCCCGGGCCCTACCGGAGCTGACGGCGTTTGACGGTCGCCAAGTCCGCCTCCGCGGCGTCCGAGTCCACCGATCGGCCCTTGAGTCGGAGCGATGGGTAACGGATCGGCACAACATTCCCACCGTCGTTGCACCGCTGATGATCGTGCAGTTGGCGGAGGCCGCGAGTTGTGAGCTGGCGATAGCGGTCGCCCGCGACCTCCGGAAGCGGAACCTCGTCGGGTATCGGCTCGTACTCGAGTGCCTCGATGCGACGCGGATCAAGGTCAAGCCTGCGCTAGCCCGCTATTGCGACCGGGCCCTGCGGGTCGACGGCCACGACGACAGTCCGCGGCGAACGCGCTGGGCGTCGCGCTGCTCGATGCCGGCGTGCCACAGTTTGAGACGCAGTACGAGGTCGTCGTCGATGGCCGGGTCCTTCACCTCGATTTCGCTTGGCCCGACCACATGGTCGGCCTCGAGTACATGGGCAAGGCAGACCACGGAATGGACCAAGTCGACAGCGACGCCCGTCGCCGCGGCCAACTCACCGCTGCCGGTTGGCGCGTCCTAGACGCCACCGCCGGGATCGCGCTCCGCGACATCGTGCGATGGGTGGATCAAGCCTTAGCCATCGCCCGCCGCGTGCAGTAGTGGACGTGTACACAGCCACTTCTGCACGCGCTGGCCGGGGATGGCGGTTACGCGGCGGCGAGGCGGGCCTGACGGATTCGGTTGTGGAGGACGACGGTGTACGAGATGTCGAGCACGGTCACGATGACCGCCAGGCAGCGCACGAACGGGTTGCCGTAGAACACCATGAAGATGAAGACCGTCACCATGCCGGTGCCGATGAACTTCGACCAGGCCACTGTCATCGAGAGATCACGCGGGTTGGCCAGCGTGAGGCCGAACCACAAGTAGGCGGCGGACTCCACGACGTTGACGGCGTAGGCCGACACGCTGCCGAGCGGCAGGTCGTAGCCCGAGTTCTTCATCGTGACGTGGAACGCGACCCAGCCGGCGACGATCCCGGTGTTGATGAGCACGAACCAACGGCGGACCAGCGGCACGTTGGTCTGTTTGGCGCCGTAGACGTAGACGAAGATCAGGATCGGCAGGTCCATGATGAACGCGCCGCGATAGATCCACTGCAGGCCCCATCCCATGTCGACGTGGAACAGGAAGCCCCACACGAACTCCCACGTGACATTGCCGGTCGCCGCCAGCACCGGTATCTCGAGGCGCTTCTGTTTCACCGCGATCACGAGGATCGCGGTGTAGGCCGGGACCCACGCGAGGAACCCGCCCACGTACCAGAAGACCTCGGCGCGGCTGTAGTGCCGGGTGTCGAGGAACGGCTCGGCGGCGAGGATCGCGTACCTCACGGCTGGACCCCGGTCGGCACCGCCTTCGGCATGGCCCACGGCGTCGCCAGCGCAGCCGGAATGTCGAATGCCGGTCGGGTCCCACCGCGCACCATACGGAACGCGTTGTCGAGCAGTTCGCGCCCGATCGGTTCGACGAGCCGCTGGAGTCGCTCGCTCCGGTCGACCAGCCGTTCGCCGCGCCCGAACACGCGTCCCATCCAGCGGGGGACGAATCGCACCAGCGGAGGGGTCACCGTCGGGACATCGATCATGGCGGCCACGTCGTTGCCGATCAGATACCGCATCAGCGTCGGGACAAACGGGTCGTCGAGTGGGCCCGGTGTCAACGTCTGGACCAGCTCGATGAGCGCGGCAGTGAGCTCCTTGCCCTCCTCGGTCGCTTCGTACTGCCGCTCGCGGATCGCGTTCACCAATTGGGTCGCGTCGTCCATGTCGTGGATCCGCATCTCGGGGAGGACGCCGAGCATCTCGCCGACGACCTTCCAGAGATGGAGGTAGTCCTCCTGCGTCCGCCGGCTCACTTCGATGCCGAGCTTGCGCAGCGGTTCGGCCGGCACGTAGGCGAACGACAGCAGGGTGCCGGCCAAGTCCTCCTGGTTGATCGGCGTACCCCAGTGCGGGTCCCACGACGCCGGGTTCCGCAGCCTCTCCTTCTCGATGCTCTGCCGGATCGCCGCGTGCATGAGCCGGACGTGCTGGATCGTCCGCCGCCCGTTGCCCGTGTCCTCGAGACCGCCGGGCGTGAGGACGTCCATCAGGAACTGCCCGGTCTCGAGCACGCGGCGCTTGGCGTCCTTCTGGAGGCGGCCGGTATAGGCGAGCACGCGAACGCCCTTACCGGCCGCGTAGGCCGACGGGAGCGAGGCGCAAAACAAGCACGTCGTGATGTGCACGCCCCAGATCTGGAAGAAGCTCTGCGCCCGGGCAATCCGGTCGGGTTTGGCCCACCTGGGCAGCTCGATGGTGGTGTTGAGGAACTGCTCCATGTCGTCGGGCAGCTCACGAGGAACCGGCTGGTTAGTGCGAACCAGGGTCCGGAAGATGTCGTTGACGTGTTCGAGCTCGGACCCGGCGAGCACCGATGCCGCGATGTCATCGGCGGGTTTGTCGCCGACATCGCGCATCGGATCGAGCTTTGCGTCGGTCCAGCGTCCCCTGTCCGCCATCGAAACTGACCCCCTGCTATCCGCGTATCCCCGAGGCAGCATGGCAGACTGCGCGTGAGCATGGCTGAAGCGAGCCGCGCGCTTCGCATCACGCTTGTAGGACAACTGGGAATCGCTAAGGGGGCGGTTCGTCTCGAAGAGCGTCAACTGAGCGGTGCTCAAGCGCGCCTCGTGTTCGTGACGCTCGTTCTGGAACGCCGGCGGGTGCTGCCCCGTGACGAACTGGCCGACGCGCTGTGGGGCGAGTCGCTCCCGTCGTCGTGGGACTCGGCACTCCGCAACCTCGTCAGCCGGGTACGGGCCTTCGTCGGCGAGGCCGGCCTCGATCCCGACGAGGCCATGGTCGGGACGCGCGACGGCTACCAGCTACGGCTCCCGGAGGACGCGGTTGTCGACGTCGAAGAAGCAGCCGACCTCGTCCAAGGTGCCGACGCCGCCGCCGCCGACGGGCAGCACAGGGAGGCCGCCGAGGCCGCCGCCGCGGCGCGGGCCGCGCTGACACCGCCGCTGCTCGCCGGCGTCGACAACGTGTGGCTCGATGCCCAGCGCGAGCGGTTGAGCGCGCTGCGCGTGCGGGCGGCCGAACTCGAGGCCGGCGCCCGCCTGGCGCTGGGTGACGCGGGCGCCGCGGTCGTCGCCGCCGCTGATGCGGTCGCCGCCGCCCCGTACCGCGAGTCGGCGTTCCGGCTGCTGATGGGCGCCCACGCGGCGGCCGGCAATCGGGCCGAGGCATTGCGCGTGTACGAACGATGCCGGCGCATGCTCGCCGAGGAGATGGGGGTCAGCCCGTCGCCAGAGACCGAGGCCGACTACGTCGCGCTGCTCGGCACCGAACCCGACCCATCGATTGCCGCTCCGCTGGCGACGACCTCGGGGACGGTGACGTTCCTCTTCACCGATATCGAGGGCAGCTCGACCCGATGGGAGCAGGACGCCGAGGCCATGGCCGCCGCGCTGGTGCGGCACGACGAGCTGATCACCGTCGCCGTCACGGGCAACTCCGGGCGCGTCTTCAAGCACACCGGCGACGGCGTGTGCGCAGTGTTTGCGTCCGCCAGTGACGCGGTCGTGGCCGCGGTCGCCGCCCAACGGGCGCTGGCGGCCGCGGATTGGGGGCGGCCCGGTCCGCTCCGCGTTCGCATCGGCGTTCACACCGGCGAGGCGGAAGTGCGCGGCGACGACTACGCCGGCGTCGCCCTGAATCGCATCGGCCGGTTGTGCGCGCTGGCCAGCGGCGGGCAGATCCTGGCGTCGGCGTCCACCCGGCTGATCGTCGACGGCCGACTTCCTCCGCCCGTCGCGTTGCAGTACCTGGCTGAGGTCGAACTGCGCGGCATGGCCGGGACCGAGGCCGTGTACCAGGTGACGCACCCCGACTTGCGGGCTGACTTCCCTGCCGTCCACACCGGTCACCGGCAGGGATCGAGCCTGGCGATCGAGGACGCGGCATTGATCGGTCGCGACGCCGACCTGGCCAGCGTCCTTGCCGCGACCGACGCGTCGCGACTCGTGACGATCACCGGCGTCGGTGGCGTCGGTAAGACGCGGCTGGCACTGGCCGCCGCGCACCGCGTGAGCCAGACATATGGCGACCGGACGTGGTGGGTCGAACTGGCGTCGGTTGATCCCGACGCCGTCGCCTACGCGGTGGCTAACGTCGTCGGTGGCGCTCGGCAGGGCATGGACGCGCTGGCGGCGACGATCGCCCGGCTCGACGCGGCGCCCGCGTTTCTCGTGCTCGACAACTGTGAGCACGCCGTCGAGGCCGTGAAGCTGGTCGTCGAGGCGCTGTTGGCTGCGTGCGCGGACCTCAACGTGCTGACGACCTCGCGAGCGACACTCGGGGTGGCGACGGAGCACGCGGTGAACCTGGCGCCGCTCGCCGCACCGGCCGAGGATGCCGGGTTCGACGCAATCGTCGCCAGCCCCGCGGTCGAGGTGTTCGTGCGTCGCGCCCAAGCCGCGAGCCACGGCTTCACGCTGACGGAGTCCAATGCCGCCGCCGTCGCCGAGATCGCCCGGCGGCTGGATGGGCTACCGCTCGCCCTCGAACTGGCGGCGGCACGCGTGCGGTCGATACCGCCCGCCCAAATCGCCGCCCATCTCGACGAACGCTTCCGATTGCTCCGCGGCGCCCACCGCGACGCGTCCGGGCGCGAGCGGCGCCTAGAGGACGTGGTTCGCTGGTCATACGAGCTACTCGACGCGGCCGAGGCCGGGCTGTTCGATCAGCTGTCCGTATTCGCCGGCGGCTTCAGCATCGAGGCGGCGGCCGCCGTCGCCGGCCTCGACATCCTCGACGTCTCTGACCTGATCGACGCATTGGTCTCCCGCTCGATGCTCGTCGTCGTCGACGACGCGACCTTCGCTCGCTACGCGCTCCTCGAGACCATGCGCGAGTTCGGCCGGGCCAACCTCGACGCAGGTGGCGAAGCGGCGAACGTGATCGGGCGCCATCGCGACTACTACGTCGCGCTGGCGACGTCGGCGGCGGCGGGCCTCCAAAGTCGCGAGGAGGCGTGGTGGGTTCGTGCCGTGCACGCCGACCTGGCCAACATCCGTGCCGCGTTCGTCCGCGCCGCGGCGGTGCGCGACGTGAACGCCTGCGCCGAGATCGTCGTGGGCCTGTTCGACTACGCCTTCTTCCGGATGCGCCGCGAGGTCGGCCTCTGGGCAGCCGAGACCGTCGCCCTCCCCGGCGCCGCCGATCACCCGCTGTACCCGCAGTTCGCCGGTGTAGCCGGGCACCTCGCGTGGGAGCGCGGCGACATCGACAACGCGACCACGTACGCCGAGTCGGCCGTCGCCGCCGGGAGCACCTGGCTCGGCCACGACGCCCTCGGCACGATCCGCTTGTTCCAAGGCCGGGTCGCCGATGCCGTCGAGGCCTTCACGGCGGCGAGCGAGTCGGCGCGATCCGCGGGTAACGACTACCGGCTCGCATTGGCGTTGGGCCAACTCGCGTTCTCGCATGTGCTCACGGCCGCGGACCAATCGGACGACGTCGCGGTCGAACTGGCAGTCGAGGCCGAGGCAGTAGCCGGTCGGACCGGCAATCCGACTGCGGTGGCCCACGCCGCGTGGTCGATGGGTCTGGCGCTGTTCGATCGTGACCCGGCCGGCGCGCTCGAGGCGCTGGCCCGGTGCATCGAAATCAGCCGTGAGGTCGACAACCGCATGGCGCTCGGTGCCGCGGCGACGCCGGCTGAGGAGCTGCGGACCAAGCTCAGCCGGCGGACGCTCGACGACGACCTGCGGGCCGCGGTCGAACACATCGACTACTGGGTCAAGGTCGACAACACCGCCAATCTCTGGGGCGTCGTACGACGGGTCGCGCGCGACTTCGCCGCCCTCGGTGACGCCGAATCGGCCGCCGTCGCGCTGGGCGCCGACGCCGAGGCGTCACTCAAGCTGCCGCTACGGGAGCGGGAGCAAGCCCGGCATGAGGCGGTCGTGGCCGACGTGCGGGCCGCCCTCGGTCCCGACGTGTTTGCCGCCCAGATGGCGAGGGGTGCGGCGATGACGCCGAGCGAGCTGGTCGAACAGCTGCGTGCCGCGGTCGCCGAACTCGGCGACCACCGCGGTAACTAACCGTTGGCCCGGTCGGTCCCGCCCCCCGCGGGATCCGACCGCCCCCGTTCTTGGCGACCAGCCCCCCCAAGACCTGGTCGACGTGGGTGACCGTACGGACCGGCCGCAATTCGCCCGCAAGGCCAGCGCAAGTGGCCGTCCTCTAGCCTGCGGCCGTGCCTGACGAGACGGCGGTGGTGGTCTTCCCGACGTGTCTCGTCGAGTTGGTGGCGCCGGCGGTCGGCCAGGCCGTGGTGCGGGCGCTCGAAGCGCGCGGGTACACCGTCACCGTCGGCCGGGGCGCGACGTGCTGCGGCCAGCCGGCGTGGAACGCCGGTTATGTAAAGGACGCCCGTCGCGTCGCCCGCCGCACCGCCAAGGCGCTGGACCGCACCACGGGGCCGGTCGTCGTCCCGTCGGGCTCGTGCGCGGCGATGATGCACGAGTACTGGCCCGAACTACTGGGCGAGTCCGGCGTCGGCGTGGCGTCGCGGGTGGTCGAGTTCTCGGCGTTCCTCGGTGCCGGCGCCGACGTGCAGGCCCGCCCCGCCGGCGACGGCGTTGCGTACCACGACTCGTGCCACATGCTGCGCTCGCTGGGCATCAAGGAAGAGCCGCGGCGGCTCCTCGGTGGGACCGCCGAGTTGTCGGAGCGATGCTGCGGCTTCGGCGGCACGTTCTCGGTGAAGCTGCCCGAAGTGTCGACCGCCATGGCCGACGAGAAACTCGACGAGGTTGTTGCCGCCGGCTGCGACACCTTGGTCGGCTGCGACTTGTCCTGCCTGATGCACCTTGACGGCCGGGCGCGCCGGCGCGGGCTGGGCCTCACGGTGCGCCACCTGGCTGAAGTCCTCGCCGATGGCTGAGGCGGCGTTCAAGGCGCGCGCCCACGGCGCCCTGAACGACGACCACTTGCGGGGCGCGTTGCGAACCGCCACCGATGTGCTCGGGATGATGCGCCCGGTTTCGTTGCAGGACCTGGCCGACCCCGATGCTGTCCGTGACACGGCCCGGACGATCCGCAAGCGGATGGTCGCCGACTTGCCTCGCGTCCTCGATCGTTTCGTCGAGAACGTCGATGCGGTGGGTGGGACCGTGTTCCGCGCCGCCAACGGCGACGCGGCCGTCGCGTACATCGTCGGGATCGCGCAACAGCGCGGCGCGCGCGTGGTCGCCAAAGGCAAGTCGATGGCCAGCGAGGAGATTCATCTCAACGCCGGCCTCGAAGCCGCCGGCGTCACGGTGGTCGAGACGGACTTGGGCGAGTTCATCATCCAGCTGGCCGGCGAGACGCCGAGTCACATCATCGCCCCGGCGATCCACAAGACCCGGTACGACGTGGCCGAGCTGTTCACCGCCGACGCTGCGGCACGGGGGGAGACGGGGGCTCCGGTTGCGCCCGACATCCCCGCCGAGTTCGCCTACGCCCGGTCCCGACTACGTGAAGCATTCCTCGAAGCGGACATCGGCGTAACCGGCGTCAACTTTGCGGTCGCCGAGACCGGTTCGATCTGCCTCGTGGAGAACGAGGGCAACGGGCGCATGTGCACGACCTTGCCGCGGGTGCACATCGCGGTTATGGGGATGGAACGCATCGTCGAAACGTGGGACGAGCTCGACGTCATGCTCAACGTGCTGGCTCGCTCGGCGACCGGGCAGCCGCTGAGCGTGTACACCAACATCCTCACCGGGCCGCGCCGCGTCGATGACGTCGACGGTCCCGAGGAGCTGCACGTCGTCATCCTCGACAACGGGCGTAGCGCAATCCGCGGTACGAAGTTCGAGGACGTGCTCGACTGCATCCGCTGCGGCGCGTGCCTCAACGTGTGCCCGGTGTACCGCAATGTCGGCGGTCACGCGTACAACGCGGTCTACTCCGGACCGATCGGCGCGGTGCTCACGCCATTGCTGCGACCCGACGATCCCGAAGCGCGCGAGCTGTCGCAGGCATCTTCGCTGTGCGGCGCCTGTTGGGAGGCGTGTCCGGTCCGCATTCCGCTACACGAGATGCTTCTCGACCTGCGAGCGCGCGATGCGCCGGGTGACGGCGGCGCGACCCGCCGCATCGGCTTCTCGCTGTGGTCCTGGCTGTGGTCGACGCGCGCCGGGTTCGTTGCCACCAAGGTCGCGTCACGCGTCGGCCGCCGGGTGGGCCGGAGAGCCCGCCGCGCACCTGGGTGGGCCGGCGCCTGGCTGTCGACCCGGGAGGCCCCGAAGTGAGCGTCGTGATTCCCGAGGTCGTCTACAAGCGAGAGGTCACCTCACCGGTCGACGACTTCGTCGCGTCATGGACCCGGTTGATGGGCCAGGTCCATCGCGGCGCCGACGGTGTCACCGCCGCCATTGCCGGGCGCTCGCCGGTCGCCTTCGCCGTAGACCGCCCGTCCCGCGAGGAGTTGGCCGACGCCGCCGTGGGCGTCGTCCCTGCGGTGGCCGCGATCGCGGCAACCGGGTCGATCGTCGTCGACTCCCGGCTCGTGCGGGCGGTCAGCCTGCTGCCGCCGGCGTGCGTGTTCGTCATTCGGGCCGACGACATCGTGGCCACGCCCGGCGACGTGCTCCGCCACCGCGACCGTTGGTGGCCGGACGGGCCGCCGGCCCAGATCGTGTTCGTCACCGGCCCGTCCCGAAGCGGCGACATCGAACTGCAACTCCTCACCGGCGTCCACGGTCCCGGCGAAGTCCACGCCGTAATCGTCTAACCGACCTACGACCGACTTTGTTGCAGTTGTCGTTCTGGCAGAACGACAACTGCAACAAAGTCCGGGGGTTAGGCCTGGTGGAGGGCCTCGTAGAGGAGAAGCGCGGCGGCGTGGCCGACGTTGAGTGAGTCGGCGACGCCGCGCATTGGGATCGACACCGTGACGTCAGCGGCGTCGACCCAGAACGGGGCGACGCCGTGGCGCTCGCTGCCGAGCACGATGGCTACCCGGCCGCGGTAGTCAGCGTCACGATACGACGTGGGCGCAGCCGGCTCCGCGGCGATCACCCGGAACCCCCGCGCTCGTAGCCAAGCGAGCGCATCGGCCCGATCGGCGTCGACGACCGGCGTCGAGAACACCGTTCCCATGCTCGCCTTCAGTACCCGAGGGTGGCTGACTCGCAGCCGGCGATCGGTGAGGACCACGGCGGCCGCGCCGGCGCCGTCCGCGCACCGGATCAGCGTGCCGAGGTTCCCGGCCAGCTCGAAGCCGTCGGCGACGACGACACGCGTCGCCGGGCCGACGGCGACGTCGTTTAGCCGCGGCGTGCGGAGATGGGCGATGGCGGCCAGCCCGTCGGGCCCGTCACGATCGACCATGCGGCGCAGGACGCGCTCGCTCACCTCGAACGGGCGCGTGCCACCCTCCCGCAGGTTGTCGATCACGCGGTCGGCTTCGTCGCCTCGCTGCAGGGCGCGACAGACGAACACGACCTCGATCGGCACGTTCGCCTCGACGGCCCGTTCGATGGACCAGAGGCCTTCGAGGGCGAAGGCGCCCTCGGCGTTCTTCACCCGGTTGTGCTTGATGTTGAGAAACTGCCTGACCCGCGGATGGCCGATGCCAGCGGGGGCCAATTCGTGACGATGCGATGCCGGCACCGTCCACCTCCTGTTTGCTCAGGGCAGGAGGTGTCGGGGCGCGCGGCGCTCAGCTCGTCAAGAGGAAGCGGGCGCGCCGAGTCTCCCGCCGCTTCCTCCGACGCAGTGGTGGAAGCGGCGGGCGCCGAGTGTGGGCGTCATCGCCCTCATACGCCACGGTCTTGCCGGACCGCGGCGGGTAGCGCACCGCATGCGTGCACGGTAACGAGCGTCGCCCGGCGGCTCCACCGAGTTTGTCGATAGGTTGCCCGGCGTGAGTTGGGCGACGAAGTCGGCGACGGAACTGGCGCGGGCGATTCGGGGCAAGGAGGTGTCGAGCCGCGAGTTGCTCGACGAGTACCTGGTCCGCGTGGAGCGGCTGAACCCGGCCATCAACGCGGTCGTGACGCTCGACGCCGATCGCGCTCGTGACGCGGCCGCCGCGGCCGACGAGGCCACGGCGCGGGGCGACGACGTCGGCCCACTGCACGGCCTGCCGATCACGATCAAGGACGCCATCGAAGTCGGCGGGGTTCGCTCGACCGGTGGCGCCGTCGCCTTGACCGACCACGTCCCGGTCGCCGATGCGCCGGTGGTGGCCCGGGTGAAGGACGCCGGGGCGATCGTCTTCGGCAAGACCAACGTCCCCGAGTGGTCGGGTGACCTCCAGACGTTCAACGAGATCTTCGGGACCACGAACAACCCGTGGGCGACCGACCGCGTGCCCGGCGGGTCGTCGGGCGGCCCGGCGGCCGCGGTCGCCGCCGGCCTCACGTCGTTCGAGATCGGCACGGACATCGGCGGCTCGATCCGCGTGCCTTCGCACTGCTGCGGGATCTTCGGCCTCAAGCCGTCGTTCGGCGTCGTCCCGCAGCGCGGCTACCTGGACCACGTGGGCGGCGGGACGACCGACGCCGACATCAACGTGTTCGGACCGCTGGCGCGGAGCGCGGCCGACCTCGACCTGCTCCTGGGCGTGATCGGCGGCCCCGAGCCTGATCGCGAACTGGCTTGGCGGCTCGAGCTGCCGGCGCCCCGCCGCAAGGACGTCACCGAATACAAGGTCGGGGTATGGCTGGAAACCCCGGGCCTGGCCTCCGATGACGAGCAGCGCGCCATCATCGGCCACGCGGCGGACAAGCTCGCCGGCGCGGGCGCCAAGGTGGAGGACGCCCATCCGCCGGTTGACTTCTCCGACCAGCTGAACGTCTTCAACCAGCTCATTGCTGCCGCCATCTCGCCGTCGATGCCCGATGAGGCCGCTGAGGCGATGAGCGGCTCGCACCGGCAGTGGCTGGCGGGCGACGAGAAGCGCGCCGCGTTGCGAGCAGTGTGGGCGGAGTGGTTCGCGACGTACGACGCGCTGCTGTGCCCGGTGATGGTCGTGCCCGCGTTCACGCACCGGCAAGACGGCGACTTCTTCAGCCGGACCGTCGAGGTCAACGGCCACGACGAGCCGTACTTCAACCTGGTGAGCTGGACCGGCCTCATCGGCGTGGTCGGTCTACCGTCGGCCGTGCCGCCCATCGGCCGCACGGCGGCGGGCGTTCCTGTCGGCGTCCAGGTGGTCACGGCCTACCTACGCGACCGCGAGGCGATCGACTTGGCCGGCCTGCTCGCCGAGGTCGCGGGTGGCGGCTACGAAGTTCCGGAGGGATACGCATGAGCGACATGAACGGCAAGACGGTGATCGTCACCGGCGGCAACTCGGGCATCGGCTTGGAGACGGCGGTGGCGCTGGCCCGCGCCGGCGCCGATGTGGTGATCACCGCGCGCGACGCCGAGCGCGGCAAGCAGGCGGTGGCCGACATCAAACAGCGCAGCGGGAGCGACGCGGTCGACCTCGTCTTGTTCGACCTGGGCAGCCTCGAGTCGACCCGAGCGGGTGCGGCCGAGCTGCTCGACCGCTGCCCGCGCATCGACGTGCTCGTCAACAACGCCGGCGTCGTCCTCACCGACCGGCGCGAGACGGTCGACGGCTTCGAGAGCACGTTCGCGATCAATCACCTCGGGCCGTTCCTGCTTACGTCGCGCCTGCTCGACCGGATCAAGGCCAGCGCGCCGTCGCGGATCGTCAACGTGGCGTCGACCGCGCACCGCGGCGCCCGCAAGGGCCTCGACTACGACGACCTCCAGAACAGCAAGAACTACAAGGGCATGCGCGTCTACAGCCAGTCGAAGCTGGCGAACATCTTGTTCACGAATGAGCTGGCCCGGCGCCTCGAAGGGACCGGCGTGACCGTCAACTCGTTGCACCCCGGCACCGTGCGCACCGGCTACGGGCGCGACGGCGACAGCACCGGCATGCTGCGCATCGGGATCGCGATCGGTTCGCGGTTCTTTCTCAGCCCCGAGAAGGGCGCGGCTACATCCGTGTACCTGGCCTCGTCGCCCGACGTGGCCGGCGTGACGGGAGAGTACTTCGTGAAGCAGAAGGTCAAACGACCGACGGCGGCGGCGCGCGACGCCGATGCGGCGCGCCGGCTGTGGGAGGCGAGCGAGGAACTGGTCGGCCAGCGATGAAGGTCCGTCGGGTCGTCACCGGTCAGGACGCGACCGGCAAGTCGGTGTTCGTGTCCGACGGCGAAGTCGAGCCGGTGACGTTGTCGCAGATCACCGGGCCCGAGTTCCACCGAATCTGGGGGAGTGACGAAACGCCGCAGCTCCCGACCGACGGCACCCCGCCCGGCCAACCGACGTACTTCCCGCCCGCACCCGGGTACCGCGTCGGCTTCTTCACGCTGCCTCCCGTCGCGCCGGAGGCGCGCAATGTGACAGACGCGCCGGTCCCGGACAACATCGACGTCGTCGCCTTGTTCGCCGAGATGGGCGAGAAGCTGCCGGGCATGGCCGAAGTGATGGAGCCCGAGCATCCCGGCATGCACACCACCGACACTGTCGACCTCGACCTCGTTATCTCGGGCGAGGTGTTCCTCGAACTCGATGACGGCGCCGAGGTTCGCCTCGGCCCCGGCGACTGCGTGGTGCAGAACGGCACGCGCCACGCCTGGCACAACCGATCGAACGAGCCGGCCGTCCTCTTCGTCGCCCTCCTCGGCGCAGTTCGGTCGTGACTGCCTACTCCTCGGGCCCGGCGGCCGAGCCGCTGTTGGGCGACACGGTGGGCGCCGCGTTGCGCACTGCGGCGGCGCGTTTCGGTGATCGCGAGGCGCTCGTCAGCCGCCACCAGGACATCCGGCTGTCGTGGCGCGAGCTGTCCGACGCGGCCGACGACGTGGCGCGCGGCCTTTTCGCCCTCGGGATCGGGCGCGGCGACCGCGTCGGTATCTGGTCGCCGACCTGCGCCGAATGGACGCTGCTGCAATTCGGGTCGGCGCGCGCCGGCGCGATTCTCGTCAACGTCAACCCCGCCTACCGGCCGGCCGAGTTGCAGTACGCGTTGACCCACTCCGGCGTCCGCCTGCTCGTGTGCGCGCGCCAGTTCAAGACGTCGGCGTACCTCGAGATGATCAACGAGGTCCGTTCCGAGCTTCCGGCACTCGAGCGGGTTGTCGCGTTGGGCGACGAGTCGGCCGGTGGGCCCGATGACCTCGTGTGGGATGAGTTGGTGGCGCTCGGCGCCCGCGTGACAGCCGAGCAGCTCGCCGATCGCGAGGCGCAACTCGACGTCGACGACCCGATCAACATCCAGTACACGAGCGGCACCACGGGAAACCCCAAAGGCGCCACGCTCACGCACCACAACATCGTCAACAACGCCCGGTCGATCGCGGCGGTGCTCGGCTATACCGACGACGACCGCGTGTGTATCCCGGTGCCGCTGTACCACTGCTTCGGCATGGGCATCGGCAACCTCGGCTGCGTCACGGCCGGGGCCACGATGGTGTACCCGGCCGAGGCGTTCACGGCCGATGCCACGCTGGCCGCCATCGCCGAGGACCGCTGCACGAGCATCTACGGCGTCCCGACGATGTTCATCGCCATGCTCGAGGATCCGTCGTTCGCCGGTCTCGACCTGACGAGCCTGCGCACCGGGATCATGGCCGGGTCGCCCTGCCCGGTCGAGGTGATGAAGCGCGTCGTCGACGAGATGCACGCGGCCGAGATGACGATTGCCTACGGCATGACCGAGACATCTCCGGTGTCGACCATGACCCGACGCGACGACGACCTCGAACGGCGGACCGCGACCGTCGGTACGGTTTTGCCCAACGTCGAGGTCAAGATCGTCGATCCGGCGACCGGCGCGACGGTCGGCGCCGGCGCGCCCGGCGAGCTGTGCTCTCGCGGGTACCTCGTCATGCGCGGGTACTGGAACGACGCGGCCGCGACCGCGGAGGCGGTCGACGACGCCGGCTGGATGCACACCGGCGACCTCGCCGTCATGGACGAGCGCGGCTACATCAACATCGTCGGCCGGGCCAAGGACATGGTGATCCGTGGCGGCGAGAACCTGTACCCGCGGGAGATCGAGGAGGTCTTGTTCCAACACCCGGCGGTGGCGAGCGTGCAGGTTATCGGTGTCCCCGACGCGCGCATGGGCGAGGAATTGATGGCGTGGGTGTCGTTCCGCGACGGCGCCCGCGCATCCGACGACGAGCTCCGGACGTTCTGTCGTGAGCGACTCGCCCATTTCAAGGTGCCGCGCTACTGGAAGTTCGTCGACGAGTTCCCGATGACGGTCACCGGCAAGGTGCAGAAGTTCAAGATGCGCGAGGTGGCCATCGCCGAGTTGGGCCTCGAGGCGGCGGCGGCGATCGTTACCGCGTAGCGCGCCGCGCTACAGGTGGGCGGCGGCCGCCGACTGCACGGCGGCGATGATCGGCTCCCAGTCGGCATCGGCGACCCGGTTGACGGTGACGAAGTCGTTCACGCCGAAGATCGACGCCACGCCCGGCGCCGTGAAGATGGCGGCAGCAAACGGACTGGCGGCGGCTTCCTCCGCTGACGCGTAGCTGATCGTGTCGGGCAGCGTCACGTCGAGTTCGAACTTGAGCGCGTTCGGGTTGGGGCTCGGCGTGGGATTAGCGGTCGCCATCAGCGCAACGTAGCTGCGAGTTCCTGGGCGGCGGGACTCATCTTCGCGATGGTCTTGGCGACAACGTCGTTCATCTTGTCGTCCTCGAGCTTGACGGCCAGTTCGTCGTACTGCGTCTCGATGAAGACGAGACACAGCGCGTCCTCGAACGCCTGCACTTCCGCGTCGTCGGTCTTGCCTAATCCGCGCTTGTGGATGAGATCGGCCACGCGGTTGATCGTGGCGTCGTCCCAATCGCGGGCACGCATGATGGCGGCGGCGCCATCGGCGTGGACGGCATGCAGGTCGCGCCGCCAGCGCAGGTAGCCGGCGCGCCCCTCGGGGTACGAGGTGCGCGGCACCGTCCACCGCTGAAGGTGGTGGGCGCGAATGGCGACGAGCAACTCGTCGCTCGGATTGCTGAGGAGCCGGCCGATCCACTCGGTGGCCAACTCGGCCTCACCCAAGGCCTTCGGGCGCGCGCTGCCGCGCACCTGAAGGCGGTTGGGGTCGGCCGCGTTGGCCGCGTCGATGTCAGCGAGGGTGGCGGCGAGCCGTTCGTCCACGCCGACCAGTCTCTAACCCCGCAGGGCGCGCCGCGCACAGACCGGCCAGTTGCGCCAACCGGAGCGGGCCTGGAGGCGCTGCGCCGCCGCCAGCTGGTCGGCGTAGGAGTAGTCGATCGGGTTACCCGTCATGCCGATGCCGTGCCAGGTCCGCAGGGTGAACTGGAAGGCGCCGTAGAAGCGGCCGTGGCCGCCGATCGCCCGAGGGTTGCCCCCCGATTCACAGCGGGCCAGGCGGCCCCAGACGTCGCCCGTGATCGGCACGTTGGCCGAGGCGAGCTGGACGCGGGTCGCGCCGCGGCTGGCTCGGGCGAGGACGACTTCCGCCTCCGGCGCCGGTTCTGGCGCCGGAGTCGCGGCGGCGACTCCGAGAGCGACGATGTGGGGCGGCGGGCCATCAGGCACCCGTGCTCCACACGCCGTTAGGGCGAGCGCCAGTACGCCGACGCCCGCGATGAGGCGGTGCATTGCTTGTCCCTTTCCGGCCCCGGGCTTCCCAGCCAGCGTCCGTGACGCCCACGAGGCCTCGCCGGAAACGTGCGCCGAGGGCTTCTTCCTCTACGCTTGCTCCAGCTAGCGAGTGTTAAACTCTAGCACGCATAGGATAGCAAGTCGAGGATTGGAGGGGGGCGATACCTTGGCGCCATGCGCGTACCCCTCACCGTGGCGGACTTCATCGAGCGGGCCGAGTTGGTGTTCCCCGAGCGCACCGGGGCGATCGACGAGCCCAGCCCGCCGGGTGGCTCGCTAGGCACGATCACGTACGGGCAAATCGCCCGAAAGGCGCGGGGAATGGCCGGTGCCCTCGACCGCATGGGGGTCGGGCTCGGCGAGCGGGTGGCCATCGTCAGCCCCAATGCGGCCCGGTTCCTCGTCACCTTCTACGGGACCAGCGCGTATGGCCGCATCGTCGTGCCGATCAACTTCCGCCTCAACAGCGAGGAGATCGCCTACATCGTCGAGCACTCCGGCGCGTCGGTCCTGCTGATCGACCCGGAGATCGAATCGCAGGTTGCTGGCGTGACCGCCAAGCACCGGATTCTGCTCGACGGCGTGGAGGACGCCGAGCTGTTCGCCGAGGGCGACGACCCGGGTGAGTTGTGGACGCCCGACGAGGACGCGACCGCGTCGATCAACTACACGTCGGGGACGACGGCCCGGCCCAAGGGCGTGCAGATCACGCACCGCAACGCGTGGATCAACACGATGACGTTCGGCTTCCACGCCGGCATCAACGATCGCGACGTGTACCTCCACACGCTGCCGATGTTCCACTGCAACGGCTGGGGGATGCCGTACGCATTGACCGGCATGGGCGTGCCGCAGGTCGTGCTACGCAAGGTCGACGGCGAGGACATCCTGTCTCGCGTCGAGCAGCACGGCGTGACGTTGCTCAACGGTGCGCCGGCGGTCGTCGCCGCCATCCTCGACGCGGCGAGCGCCCGTCGGGACAAGGGCGAGCCGACGCCGGGCGCCGGCACCGTGCGAATGATCGTGGCCGGCGCACCGCCGCCCACGCGCGTCATCGAACGGATGGAGACCGAACTCGGTTGGGAGTTCATCCAGATCTACGGCCTCACCGAGACGTCGCCGATCCTCACGATGAACCGGGCGCCGAAGGAGTGGGACGGCCTCGAGTCCGGCGAGCGGGCGCAGCGGCTCAATCGCGCCGGCGTACCGGTGATCGGCGTGCGGATGCGCGTTGACAGCGAGGGCGAGGTGCTGGCGCGGGCCAACGAGGTGTTCGAGGGCTATTGGGAACAGCCCGAGGAAACGAGCAAGGCGATCGTCGATGGGTGGTTCCACACCGGCGATGGTGGTCACCTCGACGGCCCGTACATCGTGATCGCCGACCGCAAGAAGGACGTGATCATCAGCGGCGGCGAGAACGTCAGCTCGATCGAGGTCGAGGACTGCCTGTTCCAGCATCCGGCCGTCGCCGAGGCGTGCGTCATCGGCGTGCCCGACGAGAAGTGGGGCGAGACGGTCAAGGCGTTGGTGGTTTTGCGCGATGGGCAGACCGCGTCGGAAGCCGATCTCATCGAGCACTGCCGCAGCAAGATCGCCCACTTCAAGTGCCCGACGTCGGTCGAGATCCGTGATGCATTGGCGCGTACCGCCACCGGCAAGCTCCAGAAGTTCAAGTTGCGCCAGCCCTACTGGGAAGGCCGCGAAAAGCGCGTCAACTGAACGCGTTCGCGTCATACGCAATTCACGTCGGGGTCAGTCTGTTAAGAGTGTGAGTCGGCGGCCGTTTTGGCGATTTTCGGTTCCTACACTGCGCCGCCATGCATCTGCGAAGGAGTGTTGCGATCACGCTGATCCCGATCGTCGGCGTGCTGCTCTTCGGGTCGAGCGCGCTCGGTGCGAGCGGCGGCGATGGCGGCACCGGGGGACCGGGTGCCGTGTCGGGTAAGAGTGGCGCCGGCGGCGCTGGTGGCAAGGCCGACGGCAACGGCGTGGCGTCCGACGTGACGGCCGGGCGGGGCGGCGACTCCGGGAACTCGGGCGGCGGTGGCAACGGCGGCCGCGGTGGCACCGGGGGTAACGGCGGCAACGCCAAGTCGGTGAACGCGGGCATCGCCTCAATCGGCCGTAACGGCGGTGGGGCGGGCCCCGGTGGTTTCGGCGGCGGATCGGGCGGCACCGGTGACGGTGGGGCCGGCGGCAGCGCGTTGGGTGCCGGCGACGACGGCGACGTCGCGTCGGGACGCGGTGGCGACACGGGCGACACCGGTCGCGGCGGCAACGGCGGTCCCGGCGGTAACGGTGGCCACGGAGGGACGGCGTGGAAGCGCAACTCCTAACCGCGGTTACATCAGCGGGGGTGGCGAAGGGTGGCGGCGAGGTGTTCGACGAGGTCGTCAAAACTCGTCCGCGCGTTGAGCCCGCTGGTTGACGGCATCACGTAGGCCGGACGGCCACCGAACGGTTCTGGTTGCCATCCCGTCGTGGCGCCGCGATTGATCGCGGCGCGGTAGCCGGCCAGGCCGACGAAGCACACCGCGCGCGGTTGCAGCCATTCGACGAGGCGCCGCACGCGTTCGGCGCCGGCGCGGTACTCGTCCTTCGAGAGTTCGCTGGCCGCGGTCGTCGCTCGCTTCACGAGATCGGTGATGCCGATCCCGCTATCGACCAGCGCGCACGCGGGCTTCAACGGGCGGGTGAGAAGGCCGGCGGCCACCGCCGCGGGCCAGAAACGGTTGCCCGGTCGCGCGTAGCCCACGCCGCGGTCGGCCGAATAGATGCTCGGGTTCAGACCGCAGACGAGGAGGCGCATATCGGCGCCGACAGTGTCGGCGAGGGTGCGGGCCCTCGTGGCGACGACATGCGTCTGATCACCGTCGACGACGTCGACCGTGCCGACGTCGAACCCGGCGCCGGTGACGATGTCGGCCAGGCGCTCCCCGGTCCAGCACGCGAAGTAGCGGCCCGGGAAATCGTCGCCCGGCATGTCGGTGCCCACGTAGTCGCCTTCGGCCATCGTGATGTCGAGGGTGGCGCCGACCTCGAGGGCGCGGTGCAGGTCGGCGAGTGCCATTGGCACCTGCTCGCGGTCGATGTGGTGGTACGTCATCGCCGCCCAGGCGCCAGCGACTGAGCCGGCTCGGAGGGGAAGCGCCGTGACGTCGGCTTGAAACAGCGACGCGTCCGGCGCGATCTCGCGCGTCAGTCGCAGCATCTCGATCGACGCGTCCATGGCCGCGGTCGGCGTACCGAGGGCGGCCGAGTAACGCCCGGGTCCGCTGCCGACATCGATGCGGACGCCGCCGCGGCGGACGGTCGCGTCGAACGCGATCGCCCCGTCGTTGCGTACCGGGCGTTTCTTGCTCGCCCAGCGCGATGCGTTCTTGTCGTAGAACGCGATCGTGTCGCGGTTCACGGCGCGCTGATCGGCAGTTCGAGCAGGCGGGGCTCGCCGCTGTCCCACGCGGCGCGCGCCGCGTCGGCCACGTCGTCCGCCTTCTCGACGAGCGTGGCGCCGACGCCCATCGACTCGGCGAGGGCGACGAAGTCCACCGGTGGCGCGTCCAGGTCGAGTCCGGGATACGCCTTGCCGGGCGGGAGGTTGCGCTTGAGGATGAGGTACTGGCGGTTGTTGACGACCGCGAAGAGGACCGGCAGCTGCTCGTGAGCTGCGGTCCACAGCGCTTGCGGCGAGTACATGGCCGACCCGTCGCCGACGACGCACACGACTGGGCCGCGGTCGAGGGCCAGCGAAATGCCCAGGGCGGCGGGCATTCCCCAGCCAAGCCCGCCGCCCCGGTTGAAGAAGTATTGCCCGTCGCCGTGAAAGCCGCGCACGTACGCACCCGTCGTGATGGCCTCGTCAACGACGGGTGCATCGGCGGGCAGGGCGCGCAACAAGGCGTGCGTCGCCGCCATTGGATGCATGGGGACGTCGCCGTAACGGCTGCGGGCGCGCTCGTCGAAGTCGCTCGACGCCGTGGGCGCAGCCGCCGCGTCGACGGTCGGCAATCGGTCGGCGACCGCCTCGAGCGTGGCGCGCACGTCGCCGAGGAGACCGAGCACTGTCGACTGAACCCGGCCGAGCTGGCCGGCGTCGGCCGTGAGGTGCAGCACGTCGACGCTTGCGGGCATGAGCGGCCCGTCGGAGTACGGGTACACCAACAGTCGTTCGCCGATGACCAGCACGCGATCGAACGGCGCCAGGGCGGCGTTGATCGCGGCGGCCAGAGGTGGGAGGTCGCCGCGCCACTGCGGGTCGTCGCGCGGATAGACGACCGCACCGCGTAGAGGAGCGCCGAACACGGCGGCGCCGGCGCGTCGTGCGACGTCCGCCAACGCGTCGACCGCGCCAGAGGCCGCCACCTCGTCCCCGGCAACGATGGCAATCGAGCCGCCGAGCATGGCCGCCAGCTCGTCGACGCCGTCGGCCACCGCGCGCCGCCGGATCGACGACACCGCCGGGACTGCGGGAACGGTGCCGTCGGCGGCATCGTCGTCCAGCACGTCCATCGGGATCGAGACGAACACCGGGCCCGAGGGCGCCGATGCCGCGTCGTGAAAGGCCCGCCGCAAGATCGTTCCTAGCTCGTTGGCGTTGCGGACCTCGTGGGTCCACTTGCTCACGCCGCGTGCCAGCCCAACCAGGTCGCCGCTGAGCAACGGGTCAGCGACGAGATGGCGCCGATCCTGCTGACCGGCGGTGACGACGAGTGGCGTGCGATTGGCCTGCGCGTTGGTGAGGTTGCCGATCGCGTTGCCCAAACCCGCTGACGTGTGCAGGTTGAGGAACGCGGGTCGGCGCGTGGCCTGCGCGTAGCCGTCGGCCATCCCGACCGCGGTCGCCTCCTGCAGGGCGAGCACGTAGTGGAGGTCGGCCGGACCGTCGCTGTCGTTGTCGGCCAGCGCGTCGATGAACGGCAACTCGGTCGTGCCGGGATTGCCGAAAATGTGGCGAACGCCTTCGGTCCGCAGCACTTCGAGAAGGACGTCGCGGCCGCGCATGCGTGTCAACCGTAACCGGGGCGTCTACGAACCCATGTGTCGGTGCGAGAGCAATGGAAACCGCAACCTGACACCGACACG
>DASRJI010000102.1:0-18465 GCA_035649535.1 Acidimicrobiales bacterium
GGCGCCATCACCTGGTGCATCGCCCTCGCCGGTCTGGCAAGGGGCGGCAAGTCGGTGCGACGGGCCCGGCTCCTCGGCGTCGATATCGGCTAACTCGTCAAGAAAGCCTTGACGGTTGCAAGGCGTCAAGATATGGTTGACGCATGACGCCGATCGACATGCCGAGGGAACTTCGGACTCTGCTCGACCGAACCGCCGATACCAAGTCGTCGGCACTGGAGCGACTGTTCGCCGCCAGCGCCCTGCACAACGGCCTCGACGAACTGCTCGCCGAACTCGCGCAAGCCGCACGTCTCGAAGAGGGCTACTCGTGGGCTGACGTCGGCAAGGTGCTCGACATCACCAAGCAGGCCGCCCAACAGCGGCTCGGGAAGTCGGGCGTGATTCGCGTCGACCCGAAGGGCAACGTCTCGGTGCTCCAGGGGCGGGCGCGCTACGAGGCCGGCTTGCGGGATGCGCTTGATCGACTCGATGGTGGGCTAGCCGCAAACGAACAGGCGGTGATCGTCGAAGTCGAGGTGCAGGTCCCGGCCGAGACCGCGAAGGCCGCGAAGCCAACGAAGAAGGTTGTGAAAGCGAAGAAGGCGGGCAAGAAGCGGTAGACGGACTACGCCGGCGCTTGGGCCGCCGCCTTCGCCGCCTTCTTCTTCTCCTGCTTGTATGCGCGGACCTTGTCGAGGCTGGGGCCGTCGACGATGTCGGCCACTGACATGTACGTGCCCTTGCGGCCGTACTCGCCGGCCGCCGCCTCCCACCCCGATGGCCGAACGCCGAGCTGCTTGCCGACGAGGGCGACGAAGATCTTGGCCTTCATCTCGCCGAACCCGGGCAACGCTTTGATGCGCTTGTAGAGGTCGGCCCCGTCGGTCGCGCCCGACCACACCGTGGCGGCGTCGCCGTCGTACTCCTCGGCGATGAGCTGGCACAGCTCGTGGACCCGGCGGGCCATGGCCGCCGGGTAGCGGTGGATCGGCGGCTTCTGGAGCGCGACGTGCACCAGCGCCTCGGGATCCATGTCGGCGATCTTGCGGGCGTCGAGGTGACCGAGCCGGTCCTTCAGTGTTCTGGGTCCGATGAACGCCCATTCGAGCGCGACTTGCTGGTCGAGCACCATGCCAATCAGCAACGCGAGCGGGTCGTCGCTCAGCAACTTGTCGGCCTCGGCATCTTGCGAAAGGTGGAGCGTCGCCATGCCGCCAGCCTACCGCCGCTTCTTTGATTCTTTGCTGGCGCCGAAAGGCGCCAAAGAATCAAAGAATGGCGTCGTCGGTTAGGCGCCTTTGGGGTCGGGCGCGTCGGCGTCGATCTCGTAGCGGATGAGCGCGTCGGCGACCTCGTCGGACTTGCCGAGCGCGGAGAGAACGGCGACGACGATGTGGGCGGCGTCTACCTCGAAGTGGCGGCGCAGCGCGGCGCGCGTGTCGGAACGGCCGTAACCATCGGTGCCGAGCGGCGTGAGCCCGCCGGGTACCCAGCGCGACACCTGATCGGGCACCGCCTTCATGAAGTCGGTAACCGCGATCACCGGCCCCTCGGCGCCCTCGAGCTGCTCGGTGACGTACGGCGTGCGCGCCGGTTGCGACGGGTGCAGGCGGTTCCACCGTTCCGCGTCGAGCGCCTCTTCGCGCAGCGCTTTGTACGACGTCGCGCTCCACAGCTCGGCGGCGACGTCGTGGTGCTCGGCCAGCAGATCCCGCGCCTCGGCCGCCGCTCGCCAGGCCGGACCTGAGAACAGGATCGTCGCTCGGCGCGACGGGCCGTCGGGTGCGTCCTCGAATCGATACAGCCCGTGGACGATGCCGGCAGTCACGCCGTCGGGCATGGCCGGCATCTCGTAGTTCTCGTTGTAAAGGGTGAGGTAGTAGAAGCAGTCCTCGGGCGCCTCGCCGTACATGCGACGAATCCCGTCCTGCACGATCGTCGCCACCTCATAGGCGAAGGCCGGGTCATAGGCGGCCAGGTTCGGAATCGTCGACGCCAGGACGTGACTGTGCCCGTCCTCGTGTTGCAACCCTTCGCCGTTGAGTGTCGTGCGACCGGCGGTGGCGCCGAGCAGGAACCCTCGGGCGCGGATATCGCCGGCCGCCCAGGCCAGATCGCCCACGCGCTGGAAGCCGAACATCGAATAGAAGACGAAGAACGGGATCATGGGCTGGCCCCATGTCGCGTAGGCGGTGCCGGCCGCCGTCCAACTGCACATCGAGCCCGCCTCGGTGATGCCCTCCTCGAGCACCTGGCCGTCCTTGTCCTCCTTGTAGGACAGCAGCAACTCCGCATCGACCGGCTCGTACAGCTGGCCGGTGGATGCGTAGATCTCGAACTCCTTGAACAGGCCGTCCATGCCGAACGTGCGCGCCTCGTCCGGGACGATCGGCACGATGCGGTGGCCGATCTCCTTGTCGCGCATGAGGTTGCGGATGAGCCGGGCGAAGGCCATCGTCGTCGACACCGCCTGGCCCTTGGACCCCGACGTGAACTCGACGAACGCATTCGGATGCGGCGCCGGCAGCGACGACGAGCGCACGATCCGCTTGGGGATCGCGCCGTCGAGGGCGCGGCGCCGTTGCATCAGGTAGAGGAACTCGGGCGAGTCCTCGTCGGGCCGGTAGTACGGCGGCATGTCGTGGTCGAGCGCGGCGTCGGGGATCTGGTCCTGGAGGTAGAGCCGGTCGCGAAGCAGCCGCAGCTGGTCCTTGGTCATCTTCTTGATCTGGTGCGTCGCGTTGCGCGCCTCGATCTCGGGGCCGAGGGTCCAGCCCTTCACCGTCTTGGCGAGGATCGCCGTCGGCGCGCCTTCGTGTTCGACGGCCGCCTTGTACGCCGCGAACAGCTTGCGGTAGTCGTGCCCGCCGCGCGGCAGCGACCGCAAGTCGTCGTCGGACAGATGCTCGACCAGCTTCCGTAGGCGCGGATCGGGCCCGAAGAAATGGTCTCGGATGTACGCGCCGGTCTCGACCGTGTACTTCTGGAACTCGCCGTCGACCGTCGTGTTCATCTTGTTGACGAGCACGCCGTCGACATCGCGCGCGAGCAGCTCGTCCCACTTCGAGCCCCAGATCACCTTGATGACGTTCCAGCCCGCGCCGCGGAAGACGGCCTCGAGCTCCTGGATGATCTTTCCGTTGCCGCGCACGGGACCGTCGAGCCGTTGCAGGTTGCAGTTGACGACGAAGATCAGGTTGTCGAGGCGCTCGCGGGCGGCGAGCGACAGCGCGCCGAGGGACTCGGGCTCGTCGGTTTCGCCGTCGCCGAGGAAGCACCACACCTTGGCGGCCGCGGTATCGGCGATGCGGCGGTTGAGGAGATAGCGGTTGAAGCGCGCTTGGTAGATCGCACTGATCGGGCCGAGGCCCATCGAGACGGTCGGGAACTCCCAGAACTCCGGCATCAGCCGCGGGTGTGGATACGACGACAGGCCCTGGCCGCCGATCTCCATCCGGAAGTGGTCGAGCTGGTCCTCGGTCAACCGGCCTTCGAGAAACGCACGCGCGTATATGCCCGGCGCCGCGTGGCCCTGGTAATAGATCTGGTCGCCGAACCCGCCGTCGTCTTTGCCGCGGAAGAAGTGATTGAACCCGACCTCATACAGCGACGCGCTCGACGCGTAGGTGGCGAGATGGCCGCCGATGCCGTCGCTGCGAGTGTTGGCGCGCGTGACCATCACCGCCGCGTTCCAGCGGATGAAGGCGCGGATCCGGCGTTCGGTGTATTCGTCGCCTGGGAACCAGGGCTCGTTCTCCGGCGGAATCGAGTTGATGTAGGGCGTGGAGACGGTGGCCGGGAAGCCGACCTGCTTCTCGCGGGCCCGCTCGAGGAGCTTCATCAAGAGGAAGCTGGCGCGACTCTTACCCTGGGCGTCGACGATGGCGTCGAACGATTCCACCCACTCTTTGGTCTCACCTGGGTCGACGTCGGGGAGCTGGTGAGCGAACCCGTCGAAGATCATGTCCCTATTCTCCCCGTTCAAATGACTGTCGTGTACACCGATGGCGCGTGCTCGGGGAACCCGGGTCCGGGCGGCTGGGCCTGGGCGGTGCCGGGCGGTCGTTGGGTGACGGGTTTTGCCGCCGAGACGACGAATCAGCGCATGGAGGTCGCCGCCGCTCTCGAGGCGTTGCGCGCGCTCGAGGGCGACGTGGAAGTCGTCAGCGACTCGACCTACGTCGTCAACTGCTTCCGCGACCGGTGGTGGGAAGGCTGGCTGGCGCGCGGGTGGAAGACCACCGCGAAGAAGCCGGTCGCCAACCGCGACCTTTGGGAGCCGTTGATCGAGCTGTATCGGCAGCGGCACGACGAAGTGAGCTTTCGGTGGGTGAAGGGCCACAGCGAAGACGTCATGAACGACCTGGTGGACAAGCTCGCGGTGCGCGCCGCTCAGCAGCAAGCGGCCGAAGCGGGTGACGGCACGCCGCAGGTCGCGGTGGAGTCACTTGACGCGCGCATTCCGTCTGGACATCGCGTCGTCGTGGTCGGCGCCCGGCCGCCGGCCATCGGCGGATACGACGACAACCCGATCGCCGACGAACTACGCCGCCGGCTGATCGAGATCCTCGCCGCCAAGCGCGAGCTTCACTCCGACCTCGTTGTACTGACCGGCTTGGGCCTCGGGGCCGAGCAACTCGCCGCCGAGGCCGCCTTCGCCGCCGAGGTGCCATTCGTCGCCGCCCTCCCGTACCCGGACCAGGAACGGGTGTGGCCGCCGGCGTCGCAAGCGCGGTACCGCGACCTCCTCGCCACTGCGAGCGGAACGGTCGTGCTCCAAGCCCGGTCGCCGGCGTCGAAGCAGCAAGCAGGTGCCGCGCTGACCCGTCGCGATGCGTGGCTCAGCCGCGCCGCCGATGAGGCGATCGCGGTATGGGACGAGGCGGACCCCGCCGTCGGCAAGTCGGTCCGCCGGCTCCAGGACGCCGTCGGCGAAGACAACGTGTGGATCCTGCGCCCGGCGTGATCGCAGGCGTCGACACCGGCGGCACCTTCACCGATGTCGTCTTCGATGACGGGACCAGCGCCAAGGTTCCGTCGCAGCGCGAGGACCCGGCGGCCGCCGTCGCCGCCGGTCTCGGCGACGTGCGACCGTCGACTCTGGCCCACGGCACCACCGTCGCCACCAACGCGCTGCTCGAGCGTCGAGGCGCACGCGTCGCGCTCATTACCAACGCGGGCTTCGAGGACGTCATCGAGATCGGTCGCCAGGATCGCCCGTCGCTCTACGACTCGCGTCGCGATCGTCCGGTTCCGCTGGTCGACCGCGATCACCGGTTCGGCGTCGCCGGTCGGCTCGACGCGGCCGGCGACGAAATCGCGCCGCTGGGTTCGGTGCCCGCGGTCGGCGACGACATCGACGTCGTCGCCGTGTGCCTGTTGCACAGCGACCTCAACGCCGCCCACGAGCGGTCGGTCGCCGACGCGGTCGGCGGCGACGTGGTGTGCTCGCATGAGGTGTCGCCCGAGTTCCGTGAGTTCGAGCGCACGGTGACCACCGTGATCAGCGCGTACCTCCGGCCGCTCACCGCCAACTACCTGCAACGGCTCACGACGCTGGCCGGGGAGGTGCTCGTGATGACGTCGGCCGGCGGCTTGGTGCCGCTTGCGTTGGCGGCGGAACGACCGGCGTCGCTGTTGCTGTCGGGTCCGGCCGGCGGCGTGCGGGCCGGCGCGGCCGCCGCGGTGGCCGCCGGGTTCCCCGACGCGGTGACGTTCGACATGGGCGGCACGAGTACCGACGTCTGCCTCGTTCTCGACGGCGTACCGGCGCCGGCGGCCGAACGGGTGGTCGCCGGCTTCCCGGTGCGGGTGCCGTCACTCGATGTCCACACGATCGGCGCCGGTGGTGGATCGATCGCGTTCGTCGACGCGGGTGGCGCGCTCGTTGTCGGGCCCGAGAGCGCGGGCGCGGCCCCCGGTCCGACTTGCTACGGGCGCGGTGGGTCGCGGCCGACGGTGACCGACGCCGACCTGGTCGCCGGACGCATCCCGGCCGATGTCGGGTTTCCGGGAATCGGCGCGCTCGACGCCGCCGCGGCGCAACGCGCCCTCGACGCGGCCGACGTGACCGCCGCGGGCGTGATCGCCGTGGTTGACGCGGCGATGGCCGAGGCCGTCCGTGCCGTGACGATCAATCGCGGGGTCGATCCGCGCCAACTCGCGCTCGTCGCCTTCGGCGGCGCCGGTCCGCTCCACGCGTGCGCGTTAGCCGACGAGTTGGATATGGCCGCAGTGATCGTCCCCGCGCGCGCCGGCGTCCTGTCCGCGGCCGGCATCCTCGCCGCGCCGCGCCAACACGACGTCGTGCGTTCGTGGCCAACGCCCTCGGACCACAGCGGCGTCGCCGATGCGCTACGCGAACTCGCCGCCGAGGCCAGCGGTGACGAGATCGTCACCCGCGTCGACTGCCGCTACGCCGGTCAGAGTCACGAGCTCACCGTGCCCTCGGTGGCCGACTTCCCCGCCGAGCACCGGCGCCGCAATGGCTACGACCAGCCCGGTGCGCCGATCGAGGTCGTGGCGCTGCGCGTCAGCGGGCGGACCGCTTCGCCGGTGGAGTCCCTGCCGGCCGACGGATCGGCGTCGCGAGAACCGGCGGTGGGCCCCGCGGTCGTGAGCGAGCCCGATTGCACCATGTGGCTGCCCGAGGGCTGGCGAGCCGACGTACACGAGAGCGGGTCATGGATCCTGCGGCGCTCCAGATCCTGATCGCCCGCCTGACCGGCGTCGCCGAGGAAATGGGTGCGGTGCTGCGCCGCGCCGCGTTCAGCCCGAACATCAAAGAGCGGGCCGACTGCAGCGCGGCGCTGTTCACCGCCGACGGCGAGCTGCTCGTGCAAGCGGAGCACATCCCGGTGCACCTCGGGGCCATGCCGGCGTCGGTGCGAGCCGCGATCGAGGCCTTTGGTGTGGGCGGCGTCGCGCCCGGCGACCAGGTCATCCTCAACGACCCGTTCGCCGGCGGCACCCACCTCAACGACATCACGCTGGTCGCACCGTGTTGGGTGGACGGGCGACTGGTGGGCTGGGCGGCAAACCGGGCCCACCATGCCGATGTCGGCGGCCTGGCGCCCGGGTCGATGCCGCCCGATGCGATCGACATCGACGAGGAGGGGTTCCGTATCGGGCCGACTCGGTTCGACGCCAGCGTGGTCGACGCATTGTTGGCCGCTTCGCGCACGCCCGCCGAGCGGCGGGGCGACCTGGACGCGCAGGTTGGGGCCAACGTCGTCGGCGTCGAGCGCTTGGCGGGGCTGGCGGGAGCGTCCTTCGAGGAGGTGGTCGACTACGGCGAGCGGCGAATGCGCGCCGCGCTCTCCGCGGTTACCGACGGGACGTGGACGTTCGACGACGTCATCGACTCGTGCGGCCCGCGGCCCGAGCAGCAGCGATCAGCGCGCATTGCCTGCGCAGTGACGATCGTGGGCGACGAGATCACGTTCGACTTCACCGGCACCGACGAACAACGACCAGGCAACGTCAACGCGGTCGAGGCGGTGACGCGCAGCGCGGTGGCGTTCGCGGTGCGGTCAGCGGTTGAGCCGACGATCCCGGCCAACGGCGGCGCCATGCGTCCGGTGACGGTGGTGGCGCCGTTCGGGTCCATCGTCGCGGCGCGGCCACCCGCCGCAGTGGGCGCCGGCAACGTCGAGGTCAGCCAGCGGGTGGCCGACGTCTGCCTCGGCGCGCTGGCCCAGGCCGTGCCCGATCGGGTGGGCGCCGCCAGTCAAGGAACGATGAACAACACGCTCATCGGCGGCGAGCACTGGGTGTACTACGAGACCGTCGCCGGCGGGCAAGGCGGCCGGCCGTGGGCGGCCGGGATGAGCGGTGTCCACACGGCGATGACCAACACGAAGAACACGCCGATCGAGGCGCTCGAACGGGCGTACGCGATGCGGGTTACGCGCTATCGCTTGCGCCCCGGCAGCGGCGGACCCGGCGCGCACGCGGGCGGGGACGGAGTCGAGCGCGACCTGGAGATGCTGGAGGACGTCACCGTCTCGCTGATCACCGAACGGCGCGAGTCACAGCCGTGGGGCCTGGCCGGCGGCGACGGAGGCTCGGTAGGGGAGAACTGGCTGCTGCCCGGCGGCGACGAGACGCGCGCCGAGCGTGTGCTCGACAAATGCACCGTCCAGCTGAAGGCCGGCGACGTCCTGCGCATCCTCACGCCCGGCGGCGGCGGGTGGGGTCCGGCGCCGACGGTGGCAGGCTGAGGCCGATGACGCCGAGCGCGGACTCAGTGGACGCGGCCGAGCAGAACTACTTCGCGACGTGGCGCCTCCTCGTCGAGCGGGCCGAGGGGTGCTCGGTCGAAGAGACCGACGACGTGCTGCTGACGTCGGTTCCGGGGGCGCCTTCGTACTTCAACAGCGCGTTCGTCAAGCCGCCCGCTGATCCGTTGCGGTGCGTGGACGAGGTCAGAGCCTTCTTCGTCGAGCGCGGGACGCCGTTCACCCTTCGCTGTCGTTCGACGGCCGAGTCGGAAGCGTTCGCGCGGATCCTGGGCCTTGAAGCGGCGGACGCCAGTCCGCTCATGAATGCCAGCGCGGAAGAGATCGCGCCACCAACGCTCCCCGACATCGTGCGCGTCGACGCCGGCACGTGGGGCGATCACATCGCCGCCATTGCCAAGGGATTCGGCGTCCCGACCGATCTCGCCGGCCGGCTGTTCGGCCCCGACATCGCCATCGGCGACGAATACTTTGCGTTCAACGCCTACGTCGATGGGGAGGTGGCGTCGACCGCGGCGGCCGTGGTGCATGACGGCGTCACCGGCATCTACAACGTCGCCACGCCGGCGGCGTTCCGACGACGGGGCCTGGGCGAAGCCACCACCCGCGCCGCCATCGCCGAAGGGTGCCGGCGGGGGTGCGCGATCGCGACGCTCCAGTCCTCGGAGATGGGCTACTCGATCTACGAGCGAATGGGCTTCCGCACCGTCGCGACGTGGCGCAGCTTCACCAGTTCCTAACCGTTAACACCGCTCGGCCTAGCTCTCGAGGAAATGGCGTACCGAATCGGTACGCCATTTCCTCGAGGGACGCAGCGGCGGCTACTACGGCAACTGCTCGACCGCGCTGAGCCAGCGCTCGGCGAAGGCGTCGGCGTCGACCTCGGTGACGACATTGACGACCTTGCCGCCGTCGACTCGATCGAACCGCAACACGTCGCCGTCCATCTGCGGCCGGAGCGAGATTGGCTCGACGCGCGCTCCCGTCCATCCGAGCGCGACCGCGCACGCGACCGGGTCGTACTGGAAGTTGAGGAGATCGTCGGGCAACGCGGCATGGGCGCAGCTGAGGGTTCGTAGCTGGTACTCATCGCCGTGCGCCCGCGCTTGGCGGGCGAGCAGCTGGCCGACAGTTCCGGCGGCCCCGAGGCGCGGCAGGTCCGATTCGGAAATGTGCGAGGCGAGGGTCGCCGGCAAGGTCGCGAGGGTCAGGTCCGTGGCGGCGTCGAACACGGCCACGGCGGCGGTCGTATCGCACTGCACGTTCCAGTCCATGTTGGGGCCCCATTGCGGGAGGCCGGCCGTTGGCGCGTCGACCCAGCCGCCCATCAGCACGACGCGGCCAAGCGACAGTGGATCGAGCCTCGCCAGATTCGTGTACGGGCCGATCGCGATCACCGTCGCGAAGTCGGTGTCGAGGTGGACCTTGATCACCTCACTCCTGACTTTGTTGCAGTTGTTGTTCTGGGGGAACCACAAGTGCAACAAAGTCGGCGGGCGAACCGATCACGTCACTCCCAACTATCGGCCGCCCTTGCGGAATCTCTTTGGGTTCCCTAACATTCATTCGTAGTGTTCTCGAACTTCCTTATCGGGCTGCGCGAGGGCCTCGAGGCCTCCCTGGTTGTCGGGATTCTCGTGGCGTACCTCGTGCGCACGGGGAATCGGAAACGCCTGGCTCCCGTATGGCTCGGGGTCGCCGTGGCCGTCGGCGTGAGCCTCGCGGTGGGCGCCGGGCTCACGTTCACGTCGCGCTCCCTCTCGTTCAAGGCGCAGGAGGCCTTCGGCGGGACGATGTCGATCATCGCGGTCATCTTCGTCACCGGGATGGTGTTCTGGATGCGCAGCCAGTCGCGGGCGCTCAAACACGAGCTTCAGGGCAAGCTCGACGCCGCTCTCACCGGGGGGACGCTCGCCCTCTTCCTCGTCGCGCTGCTCGCCGTCGGTCGCGAAGGGCTCGAGACCGCGTTGTTCTTGTGGACGTCGGTGCAAGCCGCCGGCTCGTCCACCAACCCGGTGCTGGGCGCGACGATCGGGTTGGTGCTGGCCGTGGTCATCGGCTGGCTCATCTACCGCCAGTCGGTACGCCTCAACCTGGCAACGTTCTTCAAGCTCACTGGGGCCGGCCTCGTTGTCGTCGCCGCCGGCGTTCTCGCCTACGGCGTCCACGACTTGCAAGAGGCCTCGATATTGCCGGGTCTCAACTCGCTGGCGTTCGACGTGTCGCGGACGATCCCGCCGTCGAGCTGGTACGGCACGTTGCTCAAGGGCATCTTCAACTTCTCGCCCAACTCGACCTGGCTGCAGGTGGTCGCCTACCTCGGTTACCTCGTGCCGGTGATGTTGCTGTTCTTTCGTCCCATGCCCGCGCCGTCGGCGGACGCGCGAACTATCCCGACTGGAGCATCCGTCTCGTGAAGAAGTTGTTTGGTTTCGCCGCTGTGTTGCTGGCCGTGATGGTTAGCGCGACCGCGTGCAGTGACGACAAGGCGTCAGGCACGGCGGTGCTCGTCACCGCGACCGACAGCACCTGCACGCCGGCCAAGACCGACTTTGCCGCCGGCAAGACCACGTTCGAGGTCAAGAACGAGGGTGACAAGGTCACCGAGTTGTACGTGTACGGGGACGAGGACAAGGTGGTCGGCGAGGTGGAGAACGTCGGCGCCGGCACGAGCCGCCGCATGACCGCCGATCTCAAGGCCGGCGAGTACGAGCTGGCCTGCAAGCCGGGCATGACCGGCTCAGGCATCCGCACCAAGATCAAGGTGTCAGGCGAGGGCGGGTCGCAAGGCGGCGCCCAGGCGACGGCGGACCGCGAGGTCCGCATGCAGACCGTCGACTACTCCTACTCGGGCCTGACCGGTCTCACCGGGAAGGCAAACGAGACCATCGAGTTCTACCTGGAGAACAAGGGAACTCAGAAGCACGAGTTCGAGTTGAGCGGTCCGGACGGGAAAGTCCTCGGCGAGGTCGAGCCCGTCGATCCCGGGAAGACCGACGAAGCCAAGATCACCCTCGCCGGGCCGGGCACGTACACCTACGTGTGCGGCGTCGAAGGTCACGAGGCCAAGGGCATGAAGGGTACGTTCACCGTTTCATGAGTGACGGCTTCCACCCTCCGCTCGAGGAGTACCTCGAAACGATCCATGAGCTCGAGGAGGAAGGCGCCAAGGTGATCCAGGCGCGCCTGGCCGAGCGACTACATCACGCGGCACCGACGGTGTCAGAGATGGTGAAGCGTCTGGTCGCCGACGGCTTCGTCGAGGTGCGGGGCCGCGCCATCACGCTGACTCCGGCCGGGCGCGTGCGCGCCGAGAGCGTCGTGCGGAAGCACCGGCTCGCCGAGCGGCTGCTCACCGACATCATCGGGCTGGAATGGCACAAGGCGCACCTCGAGGCGGGCCGGTGGGAGCACGTCATCTCCGACGAGGTCGAAGCGCGTCTCGTCGAGGTGCTGGGCCATCCGACGACGTGCCCTCACGGCAACCCGATTCCGGGCTCGGGCTACGTCGAGCCCGCCCTGGTCGCCTTGGCCCACGCGCAACCCGGCGACAAGGTGCAACTCCAGCGGGTCACCGAGCAAGTCGAGATCGACCTCGAATCGATCACGTACCTCAGCGTCCACGGGTTCGTTCCCGGGTCCGGCGCGCGTGTCCGCAGCAAGGCACCTGACGGCACTCTGACGCTCGAACTCGCCGGCCAGCACGTCATCGCGCTCGGCCCGGCCCTGGCCGAGCAGCTCTTCGTAATCCCCGCGTAGGCCCGGTGACCACAGTCACGGGACTTCGCGCGCAAGTTCGGCGCATTTGCCCCGTTGTCATCCCGTAGCCCTTAGGGGAGGGCGCCGGGGGGAGCACGTAAGTGGGGAGCATGGGCCGGTCGCAGTTCTACCGTGTGCCGTTTCCAGGACCGGGTGACCTCAGCGTCCTGGCGCGGCCGCGCAAGGCGAGACTGGCGCGCACGGCCCGGCGACTCCGGCGCCACGGCGTCACCACTGTTGTCTCCACCCTGACCGCCGCCGAGATCGAGCGCTACGACCTGGCTGACGAGTGGCGCGCGTGGCGCGATGCCGGTATCGACTTCTTCTGGTGGCCCATCGACGAGTTCGGCGTGCCCGACGACGCGGTCGCCGACGACGTCCTGGCCCGTCTGCACGACCGGCTCACCGCGGGTGAGCACATCGCGGTCGAGTGCCGCATGGCCCTCGGTCGATCACCGCTGGTGGCCAGCGCGCTGATGGTGGAGGCGGGCATCTCGGCGGCCGACGCGGTGTGGGCGCTCACGACGGCGGCCGGTCGCCCGGTACCGCGGGCGTCGCAGCGCGCGTGGTTGCGCCGCCGATCGCCGGCCGACGCGGCCAGCTGACGCACCAGCCCGCGGATTCCACTATCCATAGGCCCGGCATGGCCGGCCAACCGCTCCGCATCGCCAACTGCTCTGGCTTCTACGGCGACCGCCTCGCCGCCGCCCGCGAGATGGTCGACGGGGGACCCATCGACGTGCTGTCCGGCGACTGGCTCGCCGAGCTGACGATGCTGATCCTCGCCCGCAACCGCCTGCGCGATCCGGGCGCCGGCTACGCGCGGACGTTCGTCACCCAGATGGAACAGGTGATGGGCACGTGCCTCGATCGCGGCATCAAGGTCGTGACCAACGCCGGCGGCCTCAACCCTGCGGGCTGCGCCGACGCGGTCGCCGCCGTCGCCGACGCCCTCGGCCTGTCGCCGGCCATCGCCTATGTCGAGGGCGACGACCTCATGGGCCGGCTGGCCGAGCTGCGCGCCGCCGGCCACGACCTGGCCCACCTCGACACCGGCGAAGCGCTGGGCGATCGTGAGGTGCTCACTGCGAACGCGTACGTCGGCGGCTGGGGGATCGCTAACGCGTTGTCTCGTGGCGCCGACATCGTGATCACCGGTCGCACGACCGACGCCGCGCTGGCCGTCGGTCCCGCGGCCTGGCGTCACGGCTGGGCGCGAGACGATTGGGACGCGCTCGCCGGCGCGGTCGTCGCCGGTCACGTCATCGAGTGCGGTGCCCAGGCGACGGGGGGCAACTATTCGTTCTTCACCGAGGTGGCCGGCCTCGAACATCCGGGCTTCCCGATCGCCGAGATCGCGGCCGACGGTTCGTCGGTGATCACGAAGCACGAGGGAACCGGCGGCGCGGTGACGATCGGAACGGTGACCGCGCAGTTGCTGTACGAGATCGGCGGTCCCGCGTACCTCAACCCCGATGTCATCGCGCGGTTCGACACGATCGCTCTGGCCGGCGCCGGGCCCGACCGCGTCGCGATCTCGGGCGTGCGGGGCGAGCCGCCGCCGCCGACGAGCAAGGTGTGCATCAACTACGTCGGCGGCCACCGCACGACGATGACGCTCGCGCTCACGGGTCTCGACATCGAGGAGAAGGCCGCGCTCGTCGAGCGCACGCTGTGGGCCGGTATTCCCGGTGGCAAGGAGGCCTTCGCCGAGGTCGACGTGCAGTTGCTGAGGACCGACCACGACGACCCGGGGTCGAACGAACAGGCCGTCGCCCAGCTGCGCATCACAGTAAAGGACCCGGACGAGCGCAAGGTGGGGCGGGCGCTCAGCGGTCAGATCACCGAGATGGCCTTGGCGTCGTATCCCGGCTTCTTCGGGCTCGGTGGCGGTCAGGCCGGCGGCTCGACCTACGGCGTGTACTGGCCGGCCCTCATACCGTCCGACCTCGTCTGGCAGGAAGTCGTGCTGAACAGCACCCGCACCGTCGTCGAGTCGACGCCGCCCAGCTCAAACGCACGTGTCGGTGTCGAATCGAAGGAAAACACCGATTCGACACCGACGCATGGCTTTGGTGGGGGGACGGAGCGGGCGCCGATTGGACGGGTGGTCGGTGCGCGGTCGGGAGACAAGGGTGGGAACGCCAACCTCGGGGTGTGGGCCCGGACCGACGACGGCTACGCGTGGCTCGACGGCTTCCTCACCACCGAACGTCTTCGTGAGTTGCTGGTCGAGACGCGCGACCTCGACGTCGAGCGTTACGCGCTACCCAACATCCGGGCGATCAACTTCGTGATCAAGGGCCTCCTCGGTGAAGGGGTGGCGTCGTCGACGCGCGTCGACGGCCAAGCCAAAGGCCTCGGCGAATACCTCCGAGCCAAGGTCGTCGACGTCCCGCATAGTCTCCTTGACGCTGCCGACGGGTAGCGGGAGAGGACAGCGATGGACATCAAGGGAGCAGCGGCCATCGTCAGCGGTGGCGCGTCGGGACTGGGCGAGGCGACGGTGCGCCGGCTCGCGGGCGCCGGGGCCGACGTCACGATCTTCGACCGCAACGCCGAGCGGGGCGAAGCGCTCGCCAAAGAATTGGGCGGGGGCGCCAAGTTCGTGGGCGGCGACGTGACCGACGGCGACTCGGTCGCCGAAGCGGTGGCCATCGCCGGCGAGTCGGCGCCGCTCCGCATGGGAATCAGCTGCGCCGGCCTCGGCGCGGCGACGCGGATCATCGGCCGCGACGGCACGGCTCATGACCTCGATACGTTCAAGTTCGTCATCAACGTCAACCTGATCGGGACGTTCAACGTCATGCGGCTGGCGGCGTCGGCGATCTCGAAGACCGAGCCGCTCGCCGGCGGTGAGCGGGGCGTGCTGGTGCAGACCGCGTCGGTCGCCGCCTTCGACGGCCAGATCGGCCAGATCGCCTACTCGGCGTCCAAGGGTGGTGTCGTCGGTATGACGCTGCCCGCGGCGCGCGACCTGTCGCCGGTCGGCGTCCGTGTCGTGACGATCGCGCCGGGCCTCATGGACACGCCGCTCCTTGGCCTGCTCCCCGAGGAAGGGCGCCAAGCGCTCGGCGCCGGCGTGCTGTTCCCCAAACGGCTCGGCGAGCCCGACGAGTTCGCCCAGCTGGTGCTGGCGATCTGCGGGAACGGCTACCTGAACGGCGAGGTGATCAGGCTCGACGGCGGCCTGCGGATGCCGCCGAAGTAGACGTCGAGGCCGGCGTCTGCGCCAGCGCGAGGAGCCACACCAGCGCCGGCACGATGAGCACCATGCCGACGGCGAGCGAGATCACGGTGGCGCGTAGCACCGCGGGCGGCGCGGCGACGTCGTTGATCCGCACCGTGGGCACGAGCATGTACGGGTACTGGGCGACGGCCCACGCCCACACGATCGATCCGACGGCAAGGCCAGCGGCGCCACGCGCCAGTACGTAGCGGCGGCGGGCGACCAGCACCATCGCACCGAGACCGGCGACACCGGACAGCGCGACCACCGGACCGGCCCGCCCGGTCAGCCCGTCGAACAAGCGCGGCGAATCGGCGTGCAGCACCCACGCCGCGCTGATGACGATCACCGAGGCGATCGCGCCCATCGCGATCGCTCGCGCCCGGAACCAGTCGACGAGCTCTGGTTCGGCGCGCACCTCGGCGTCGTGGCACAGGAACACGGCGGCGAGGAACGCGCACGTGGCGACTGCCAGCGTGCCCCCCAGGAGCGACGTCGGGTTCAACCAACTCGTAACCAGGTTCCCGTTCGCGTTCCCGAGTGGTACCCGGCCCGACGCGACCCCGCCGGCCGCCGCGCCGAGGAAGAACGGCGTGATGATCGACGACGCGGCGAAGGCGGCGCCGAACAGTCGCTTTAGCGGCACGCCGGGGACCGCTTTTCGGAACGCGAACGACGCGCCGCGCAGGATGATGCCGATGGCCGCCGCGGTCAGGGGGATGGTCAGCGTCGACGCGAAGGCGGCGAACACGGGCGAGAACGCGGTCCACAGCACGACGAGCACGAAGATCAGCCACACGTGGTTGGCCTCCCACACCGGGCCGATGACGCGCTCGATCAGCGCCCGCCGAGGCGCGCCGGTTGCCGCGTCGCCGGCGAGCAGGTCCCAGAAGCCGGCGCCGAAGTCGGCGCCGGCGAACAGCGCGTACGCGGTGACGCCCAGCCACATGAACACGAGCACCGTGTTGGCGCTCATGCCGCGTCGGCTCGCGCCATGCGGCGCAGGACAACGACGGTGCCCACGGTGAGGGTTGAGTAGACGACGAGCAGCGCGTAATACCCGAGCCGCAGGTTGGGTGCCGCGCTCACGGCATCGGCGACCCGAAGGATGCGGTACACGATCCACGGCTGGCGGCCGACTTCGGTGACGATCCACCCGCATTCGACGGCGACGACCGCGGCCGGTCCGGCGACGAAGGCGGCGCGGTAGAACCACCGAGACCTGGGCAGCTCGCGGCGCCTCGCCCACGCGACGAGCGCCCACCCGCCGAGGCCGACGAGACCCACGCCGATCGTCACCATGGTGTCGAACGCGACGTGCACGACGCCGACGGGTGGCCGGTCGCGTGGCGACACCTGGTCGAGCCCGGCGACCACGGCGTTGGCGTCGCGGTGGAGAAGCAGCGACAGACCCTTCGGGATCTCGATGGCGTAGAGCCGCAGCGGTGCGCCGCGCTGCGTGTGCGTCAGTGCCTCGGCGGCCGCGAGCTTGACCGGCTGGAATTCGCCGATGAATCGGGCCGACCAATCGCCGACCACGATTTGGGCCGGCGCGAGCAGCGCGGCGACGGTAAACGGCAAGGCGAAGGCAATGCGGCAGTAACGGTCGCGGCGACCGCGCAGCCACGCCCGCGCGTAGACACTGGCGACGACGAACCCCGACAGCATCCCGGCGGCGATGATCATGTGCGTCGTCTGCGGTCCGGTCGCCGGGTTCAGCATGGCCCGCCACGGGTCGACGTCAACGACCGCATTGCCCGCCAGCCGGAACCCGCGCGGCTGGTTCATCCATGCGTTGGCGGTCACGACGAACCACGCCGATGCTGCGCCGGCCACCGCGATCGGAACGCCGACCAGGAGGTGACGGCGGGGCGAGAGCCGGTCCCACCCGTAGAGGTAGATGCCGAGGAAGATCGCCTCGACGAAGAAGGCGATGGCTTCGATCGCGAACGGCAGGCCGATCACGTTGCCGAACGGTCCCATCATCCCTGGCCACAAGATGCCGAGCTCGAACGACAGGATCGTGCCCGACACCGCGCCCACGGCGAAGAGGACACCGAGCGTCCGCGCCCAGCGCCGAGCCAGCGCGAGGTAGGTGGCGTCGCCGGTGCGCAGCGCCCGCCACTCGGCGATCAGGATGATCACGGGGAAGCCGACGCCGAGGGCGGCGATCACGATGTGCCAGCCCAGCGAGAGCGCCATCTGCTGGCGAGCTGCGAACAGATCGGGTTGGTGCACCGCAGCGGCGAAATCGACCACGACGGCCCCAGCGTACGATCGACGGCCATGCGCTATGTCGAAGTGGGTGGAGCCCGCGTCTCGGTGATCGGCCTCGGGACCTGGCAGTTCGGGTCACGCGAATGGGGCTACGGCTCCGACTACGCCGAGAGCGAGGCGGTCGACATCACGCACCGCGCCCTCGATCTCGGGATCAACCTGATCGACACCGCGGAGATCTACGCGTTCGGCCGATCGGAGCGCATTGTCGGGCGGGCCATCGCCGAGCGCCGCCACGCCGCGTTCGTGGCGACCAAGGTGTTCCCCGTCTTGCCGCTGGCGCCGATCGTCGAACAACGGGGCCGGGCCAGCGCGGCGCGGCTCGGCATCGAGCAGATCGACCTCTACCAAGTGCACTGGCCCAACCCGGTGATCCCGATCGCCGCGCCGATGCACGGTATGGCCAAACTCGTCGAGCAGGGCACGGTCCGTCACGTCGGCGTGAGCAACTTCGGTTTGGGACAGTGGCGGCAGGCCGAGCGCCAGCTCGGCGGTGTCGTCCTCAGCAATCAGGTGCAGTACTCGTTGGTGACGCGCAAGCCCGAACGCGAGCTGATCCCGTTCGCGCAAGACGAAGGCCGGTTGGTGATCGCGTACAGCCCGCTCGCCCAAGGCTTTCTCTCGGCTCGCTACGACGGCACCAACACGCCGGGCGGCGTGCGGGCCGGCAACTCGATGTTCCTACCCGAGAACATCGAGAAAGCGCAGCCGTTGCTCGCCGCGCTACGCGAGGTCGCCGCCGCCCACGACGCCACACCGGCGCAGGTCGCGCTGGCGTGGGTGATCCGGCGCCCCAACGTCATCGCCATCCCGGGCGCGAGCAGCGTCGCTCAGTTGGAGAAGAACGCGGCCGCTGCTGACCTCGAGTTGACCGACGACGACGACGCGCGGCTGACTGAAGCGTCGGACCGCTTCAGCCCCACAAAGGGGCTGGCGGCAATGCCGCAGTTGCTGCGGGCTCGTTTCGGCCGCTGACGG
>DASRJI010000103.1:0-34572 GCA_035649535.1 Acidimicrobiales bacterium
AGAGGTTGTCGTCCGGTATCGGGTCGGCGTTCTCGAAGCCGACGACCGAACCGGTGGCGATGACGTGGTCGGACAAGGCGCTGACGTCGAGCCCACCGGGGTTGTGAATGGCACCGCCCACGTCGCTCACCGCGATCACGCGCATGCCGACCGACGACAGCAGGAACGCCAGCGGACCGCCGACCTTGCCAAACCCCTGAATCACGGCGCGGGCGCCGGCGAGCGGCATCTCTGCCGCGCTGAACGCGGCGCGAGCGCACATCAGCACGCCGCTGGCCGTGGCGCCGGCATGAGCGCGAGTGCCGCCCACCGCCAGCGGTTTGCCGGTGACCGCGCCGGGGAGCAACTCGCCGCGTATCAGCGACAGGGTGTCGAGCAACCAGGCCATCACCCGACCGTCGGTGTTGACGTCGGGTGCCGGCACGTCGCGATCGGGACCGAGGAGGGGCGCGATCTCCACCGTGTAGCGACGGGTGACTCGCTCGAGTTCGTGCAGCGACATCGTCGTGGGGTCGCAGCGAACCCCGCCCTTGGCGCCACCGAAGGGCAGGTTGGCCACCGCGGTCTTGAACGTCATGTCGGCGGCGAGGGCGATGACGTCGTTGACGACGAGATCCGGGTGGAAGCGGATGCCGCCCTTGGCCGGACCGCGCGCCGTGTCGTGATGCACGCGCCAACCGGTGAACACCTCGACACGGCCGTCGTCCATGCGAACGGGGATGGCAACCTCGAGCACGCGCTTGGGCGTTCGCAGAACCCGGTGGATGTCCGGGTCGATGCCGATGAGCTTGGCCGCGTCGTCCAGCCGCTCGAGAACTGCGGCCCAAGGATCACTCTCGGCGGCTGGCACCGCATACGAGGTTAGAGCGAGGGAAGCACTCCCTCGCGGTAGTGGATGAAGAGGGACTCGATCAGCTCGGTCATGCCGGCCGACGATCCGCCGTCGGCGAGATGAACGGTGACCTCGTTGGAGTAGATGTGCACGTGGTCGACGCCACCGCGCTCGAACAGCAAGAGGGCCAGCTTGTCGGGCGGCCTGACGCCCTGCGCGTCGGCGAGCGACGAGTACCGCTCGTGATCCATGCCCGTGAGGCTGCGGTTGAGTTCGAAGCGCACGACGCCAGGCGTCGACGTCGGCTTCTCGATAACGGTGATCGGCTGGCCCATGGCGATGAGCAGAGTAGTCGGGTCGATACGCTGGCCTGCGATGAGCGAACGCGTGCCGTGGCGGATCATCTTCGGTGCCATCTTCGCCGTGCTGCTCGTCGGCGGTTCGCTGTTCCTGCTGCTCGAACTGCACCGAATCGTCACGTTGGTCGTGGTCGCCGGGTTCTTCGCCGTCATTCTCGGGCCGCCCGTCCATTTCCTCGAACATCGCGGCCACCTGCGACGCGGCCTGGCCACGATGCTCGTGTTCCTTCTCAGCATCGCGGCGATGGCCGGCCTGCTCTACGCGTTCATCCGACCGATCGTCGACCAGACCCAGAAGTTCGCCGAGGACCTGCCCGGCTACGTCGACGACGCCCAGAACGGTCGCGGGACCATCGGGAAGCTCGTCAAGCGCTACAAGATCGACGACTACGTCCAGGACAACAAGGACCGCTTCCAACACTCGCTGACGTCAGCCGGTCGTCAGGTCCCGCACTACCTCGGCACCGTCGCCAGCGGCGTGGTCGCCGTGCTGACGATCTTCTTCCTGTCGTTCCTGATGGTCCTGGAGGGGCCGCGCATCCAAAAGGGCGCCCTCAACCTCATCGAACCCGAATCAAGACGCGAGCGAGTGCGGCGGGTGACCACTGACTGCGCGCGCGCCGTCACCGGCTACATGTTCGGCAACCTCCTCATCAGCGTCATCGCCGGCACGCTGGCCTACGTCTTCCTGTTGATTGTCGGCGTGCCGTTCAAGGAAGTGCTCGGTCTATGGGTCGCCTTCGCCGACCTGATCCCACTTGTCGGCGCGACCCTCGGTGCGGTGCCGGCGGTATTCGTCGCCTTCCTCCACTCGGTGCCGGCGGGCATCGCGACCGTCGCCTTCTTCATCGCGTACCAGCAGTTCGAGAACCACGTCCTGCAGGTGTCGATCATGTCGAAGACGGTCAACCTCAACCCGCTCACTGTGTTGATCAGCGTGCTCGTCGGCGTTGAGCTGTTCGGCATCCTCGGCGCCCTCCTGTGCATCCCGGTCGCCGGCATCGCCCAAGTCGTGGCTCGCGACATCTACGACGAGCGGCGAGGCCGCCTCAAGCCCGAGCCCACTGTCGGCGTCGAGGAGGTGCCGATCAGCGAGGTCCCCGGGTAGTGCCGGCAACCGACGTCGTCGAACTCGAGGGTCACATCGTTGACTCGCTGACGTTGGCCAAGGTGATGGACGTGATCCTCGCCGCCGGGGCCGATTACCGGATGGTCGACTTCGTCATCGGCAAGACCAACGCCGACGTCAGCCGGGCGCGCATCGAGATCACCGCGGCCGACGACGAAGCCCTCGAAGCGTTGCTCACCGAGTTGCAGATTCACGGCGCCAACCGCGTCGACCCCGGCAATGCCGAGCTGACCGAAGTCGATCGCGACGGCGTGTTGCCGCCCGGCTTTTACTCGACCACCAACCTCCCGACCTCGATCCGGATCGACGGCCACTGGGTCGACGTCGAGAACCCCGAGATGGACTGCGCGATCGTCCTGCGCGCTGACGGCCGGGCCCGCACCTACCCCATGCACCGCGTCCGGACTGGCGACCGCGTCGTGGTCGGCCAGGACGGCGTGCGGGTCACGCCGTCCGAGCGGCCGCGCGGCGCCAGCCCGTTCGAGTTCATGACGTCGGAGGTCAGCTCCGAGAAGCCCAAATCGCTGATCGTGTGGGAGGTCGCCGGCCGCATCCGCCGGGCCAAGGCGGCGGGCGGCAAGGTGCTCGCGGTATGCGGGCCGGCGGTGATCCACACCGGCGCCGGGCCGCCTCTCGCCGAACTGGTCGCCGGCGGCTGGATCGACGTGTTGTTCGCCGGCAACGGCTTCGCGTCGCACGACATCGAGTCCAACGTCATGGGGACGTCGCTGGGGGTGTCGCTGCGCGAGGGCACCGCGGCCGAGGGCGGTCATGCGAACCACCTGCGCGTGATCAACGAAGTGCGCCGCTACGGCTCGATCGAGGCGGCGGTCGAGGCCGGTTACGTCGACGGCGGCGTGATGTACGAGTGCGTCAAGCGCAAGGTGCCGTTCGTCCTCGGCGGTTCGGTCCGCGACGACGGGCCGCTGCCCGACGTGTACACCAACGTCGTCGAGGCGGCCGACGCCATGCGGTACCTGCTTCCGGGCGTCACGGTGGCTCTCATGCTGGCGTCGACGTTGCACGCCATCGCCACCGGCAACCTCCTGCCCGCCGGCGTCGAGACGTACTGCGTCGACATCAATCAGGCCGTCGTCACCAAGCTGGCCGATCGTGGCAGCCACCAGGCGCTGGGCATCGTCACCGATGTCGGGCTGTTCGTCGGCGACCTGGCTCAGCAACTCTCCGCGTGAACTGGGGCCGCCGCTACTTGATGTGCCCGCCCGAGCACTTCGGCGTGCTGTACGAGATCAACCCGTGGATGCACACCGAAGTCCGGGTGGACCTCGACCGGGCCCGCGAGCAGTGGGACGGGCTCGTCACCACGTTGCGGGACGCCGGGGCGACCGTCGATGTGATGGAACCGCATCCCGAGCTCCCCGACCTCGTGTTCACCGCCAACGCGGGCATCGTCAACGGCATGCAGTTCGTGCCGGCTCGGTTCCGCCACCCGCAGCGGCGGGGCGAGTCGCCCTACGACCGCGAGTGGTTCGCGGCACGCGGGTACCGCATCGACGAACTGCCGGAAGACGTCTGCCATGAAGGGGCAGGCGACGCGCTGCCGTACGCCGGTGGCCTCGTATCGGGCTACCGATTCCGATCCGACGCCGCCGCCCACGCCGACCTCTCGCGACTGACGGGCGCGTCGGTGCGGTCGATCGAGCTGGTCGACGAACGGCTGTACCACCTCGACCTCACGTTCTGCCCTCTCGACGGGCGGCGAGCGATCGTCGCGCCGCTGGGGTGGGACGCGTACGGCCGTCGGGTGATGGAGGCGATCGTCGCCGAGCCTCTCGTGCTCGATGACGACGAGACCCTCGCCTTCGTCGCCAATTCCGTCGTGGTCGACAGCCGGATCGTCATGCCGAGCTGCCCGCCGCGAGTCGGCCGGCAACTCGAGGCATGGGGCTTCGACGTCGCCGTCGCCCCGGTCTACGAGTTCCTCAAAGCCGGCGGTGGCTGCCGCTGCCTAACGCTTGCCCTCGACGTAGCGCTACAACACCAGCATGAGTGATCCGATGCACGACGCCATGCCGTTCATGAAGTTGCTCGACATCGAAACGGTGACCAACACCGCCGCCGAGGTCCGGCTGCGGATGCCGTGGCGCGAGGAGCTGTGCACCACCCTCGGCATCATGCACGGCGGGGCGATCATGAGCCTGGCCGACACCGCAGGCGCCATGTGCGCGTTCCTCAATCTTCCCGAGGGCGCCGGCGGGACGACGACGATCGAGTCCAAGACCAACTTCCTCCGCGCCGTGCGCGACGGTGTCGTCGAAGCGGTGGCCACGCCGTTGCACGCGGGCCGCAAGGTCATCGTCGTGGAGACCGACGTGCTCGACGACGCCGGCAAGCGAGTCGCCCGCGTCACCCAGACGCAAGCAGTTCTGTAACCGCCGCGACATCGGCGGCCGTGGTGTCGAGCGGCGCGAATCCGAAGCGGACGAGGTCGCCGCGGATGTCGACGACGACGCCGGCCTCGGCGAGTTGGTCGCGCGCGCCGGCCGCGTCGTCTGACCGCACAGCGACGTGGCCGCCACGAGTCGGCGGCGTGACCACGTGGTCGGCCGGAACGCGGTCGATGAATGCCTGCGTCAGCTCGAGGCTCGTCGCCCGGACGGTGTCGATCCCGACCGCGGCGACGCGCCCGACGGCCGCTTCGACGGCGGCCAGCCCCAGGATCGGCGGCGTCCCCGCCTGGTATCGGCGGATGTCGGGCTCCGGGTCGTACGCCGGCCCCATGGCGAACTGGTCGCGCTGGCCGAACCATCCCCAGATCGGTTGGCGCATCGTCGACTGCAGATCGGACCGGACGTAGAGGAACGCGGGTGCGCCCGGTCCGGCGCCGAGCCATTTGTACGTGCACCCGACGGCCAGATCGACGTCGGCCGCGTCGAGCGCAACGGGGACGATCCCCGCTGCGTGGCTCACGTCCCACAGCATGAGCGCGCCGGCGTCATGGGCCACCGCCGTCACCGCGTTGAGATCGGCCAGCGCGCTGGTGCGGAAGTCGACCAGCGACCGGCACACGAGCGCGGTGTCACCGTCGATTTGCGTCCGGATGTCGAGGCCGCGCGCGGCGGCAATGCCCTGGAGCACGTAGCGGTCGGTCGGGAACTCGTCGTCGCCGATCACGATGGCCCGCCGGCCGGGCCGGGCGTCGAGCGCGGCCGATGCCAGCTTGTAGATGTTCACCGACGTCGAGTCACCGACCACGACCTGACCGGCGCCGGCGCCGAGCAAGGCGCCCCCCAGCCGGTCGCCGACCCGGCACGCGAGATCGAGCCACTCGTCCCATCCGTCCACGAGCCGGTCGCGCCAGTAGTCGACGGCGGCCGCGATGGCGTCGACGACCTCGACGGACGACGGGCCCAACGAGTGGGCGGCGGCGTAGATCACGGGAGGCGATCGACCACGAGCTGCCACTCGGCGCTGTGGTGGTCGATGAGCACCATGTGGTCGCAGTCGCGCTCGATCATCTCGGCGTCGTCGCCTGCCGCGCGGGCGGCGCGGTGGTACGAGCGGGCCACGTCGATCGGCACGTTGGTGTCGGCGGTGCCGTGGATAAGCGCGACGCGGCGTCCGGTCGGCAGCCGCTCGATCGGCGAGGCCGCCGCGTAGTGGTCGGGCACCGCATCGGGACGGCCGCCGAGAAATGACTCGACGATGCCGTCACCCAATCCCATGTCATAGGCCATGCGCAGATCGGCGACGCCGGCTTGGGCGATGTAGATCAACGGCTCGATCGCGCCGTGGTACCCGGCGAGCCACAACGCCAGGTGGCCACCTGCCGAGTGGCCGACCACCGCGACCCGGTCGAGGTCGAGGTTGTTGGGCTCGGCCAGCCGGGCGAGATGATCGAGGCCGGCGGCCACGTCGTCGAGGGTGTGCGGAACACCGCCGCCGGCCAGCGGGCCGACCCGCCGGTATTCGAGGTTCCATGCCGCGTACCCACGACGGGCGAGATCCTCGGCGAGCGCGCGCATGATCCAACGCCCGTAGCGGGCGCGCCAGAAGCCGCCGTGCAGCACGACGATCACGGGGTGGGGTCCGGCACCGTCGGGCAGGTGCAAGTCGCCGACCTGGCTGCGGTGCGGCCCGTAGGCGACCGTGATCAGGGCCGGCTCAGAACGTGACGGGCAGCGTGGCCAGGCCTCGCAAGGTGACGTTCTCCTTGTACGGCGGCGAGTCGTCGGCCAGCGCGATGTTCGGCATGCGCCGGAGGATGGCGTTGATCGCGACCTGGCCCTCGGCCCGAGCCAGCGAGGCACCGACGCAAAAGTGGATGCCGCTGCTGAACGCGAGATGAGCGTTGGGGGCGCGCCGCAGGTCGAGCCGGTCGGGGTCCGCGAACTCGGCCGGATCGCGATTGGCCGCCGCGAGCAGCAGGATCGGCTGTTCCTTCTTCGGGATCATGACGCCGGCAACCTCGACGTCCTCCAGCGCGGTGCGGGCGTCGAGCTGGACCGGGCTGTCGTAGCGGAGCAGCTCTTCCACTGCGGTCTTGATCATCGACGGGTCGTCGCGCAGCTCGGCCATCTCGGCCGGGTGACGCAGGAGGGCGAGCATCCCGTTGCCGATGAGGTTCGTCGTCGTCTCGTGGCCGGCGATGAGCAAGAGGATGAGGTTGACGATCACCTCTTCCTGCGTCAGCTTGTCGCCCTGCTCCTCAGCGGCGATCAACCCGCTCAACAGGTCGTCGGACGGCGACGTCCGCCGCTCGTTGATGAGCTGGGCGAAGTACGAGATGAAGGCAAGGCCCGCGCCGGCGATCTCGTTCACGAACTCGGGCGAGATGTTGTCCATCGGGTCGATCGTGCGGGCCAGCGGCACCGACCATCCCTTCAGAAGATCGCGGTCGCTCGCGGGGACGCCGAGGAGCTCGGCGATCATGATGACGGGGAGCGGGAAAGCGACCTGCTCGATGATGTCCATGGTCCCCGCGCCGGCGACTTCGTCGAGCAGCTCGTCGACGATCGCCTCCATGCGCGGCCGCAGCCGATCCACCACGCGCGGCGTGAATGCCTTGTTCACGAGTCCGCGGAGGCGGGTGTGGTCCGGCGGGTCGGTGAACAGCATCGGGCGGGCGTTGATCGCGCCGAGCATGCCGCCGCCGAGATCGGGATCGGCGCCTTCGGCGTACTTCGACTTGGACCCGTCGTTGCTCCACCGCTCGTGATCGCGAAGGATCTCGCTGATGTCGGCGTAGCGCGTCAGCATCGGCGAGCCGTCAGGGCTCCAGTAGATCGGCGCTTCCTCGCGCATGCGGTGGTACGTCGGGTACGGATCGGCGCGGATCTCGGGTGCGAACGGGTCGAACTCGAGCTCGACGGAACTCATGGCTCGTAGCCTACGAGCGATGAACTTGATCGGTGGACGGTGGGTGCCGGCCCGCTCGGGCCGCACCATGGAAGACCGCAACCCGGCCGACGGCGACGACCTCCTCGGCGAGGTGGCCCGGGGGGACGCGGCCGACGTCGGCGACGCGGTCGACGCGGCCAAGGCGGCCTACGCCGACTGGATGGCCACGCCCATGCCGGCGCGCGGCGACCTTCTCCGACGGGTTGGCGCCCTCATCGAAAACGAGAAGGACGCGCTGGCGGCCCTCACGACGCGCGAGATGGGCAAGACGCTCAAGGAGGCGCGCGGCGACGTCCAGGAGGGCATCGACTTCGCCTACTTCATGGCCGGTCAGGCCCGGGCGCCGGTCGGCGACACCGTTCCCAGCGAGTTGCCCCGCAAGTTGTCGATGACGCTCCGCCATCCGATAGGCGTTGTTGGGCTGATCACGCCATGGAACTTCCCCATTGCGATCCCTACATGGAAGCTGTGGCCCGCCCTCCTCGCCGGCAACGCCGTCGTCATCAAGCCAGCCGAGGACACACCGCTCTGCGCCCAGCGTCTGCTCGAACTGTTGATGGAGGCCGGGCTCCCTCCCGGTGTCGTCAACGTCGTCCAGGGCGTCGGCGAGGAGGCGGGCGCCGCGCTGGTCGCCCACCCCGACATCGGCGCCATCTCCTTCACCGGATCGCTCGACACCGGACGCGTCATCGCCGCCGAGTGCGGCCGGCAGATGAAGCGGTACTCGATGGAGCTGGGGTCCAAGAACGTGAGCATCGTCATGCCCGACGCCGACATCGACCTGGCCGTCGAGGGCATCGCCTGGGGCGCCTTCGCCACCAGCGGGCAGCGCTGCACGGCGACCTCGCGGGTGGTGTCGCTGCATCCGGACTTCACCGCCGCGCTCGTCGACCGGGTGACGGCGTACAAGCTCGGCCCCGGTCACGACGAGTCGGTGGACCTGGCGCCGTTGATCAACCGGACGCAGCGCGATCGGGTGATGGAGTACATCCGGGTCGGCGTCGAGGACGACCGCGCCCAGCTCGTCACCGGTGGCCACGTCGTCGACGACGGCGACCGGGCCAAGGGCAACTACATCGCGCCGACCGTGTTCGCCGACGCCACGCCCGGCATGCGAATTGCCCAGGAGGAGATCTTCGGCCCGGTCACCGCGGTGATCGGCGCCGCCGATCTCGACGCGGCCATCGCCGCCGCCAACTCGACGCGGTTCGGATTGTCGGCGTCGATCTACACCAACGACGTGAACGCGGCGATGCGGGCGGTGACCGAGTTGGAGTTCGGCATCGTCTACGTGAACGCGCCGACGATCGGAGCCGAGGTCCAGCTCCCGTTCGGCGGCATGAAACAAACGGGCAACGGCTTCCGTGAGGCAGGCCCGCACGCGCTCGACGAGTTCAGCGAGTGGAAGTCAGCGTCGATCGACTTCAGCTCGCGCCTGCAAAAGGCGCAGTTCCAGCCGGGCGAGTGACACGAAATTCAACCGCGCGTCTCCGGACAGTTGAACGGCACCTCGTTTGTGGTCAACTCCGCGTCGATGACGAGTCCGGAGCGCGAGCATGCCCTGCGCGAGCTCATTACCTCACAACCCGAGTGGTCGGATCGACGGCTGGCGAGTGCGTGCGGCGTCTCGGCGGCGCGCGTCGCCGCCGTCCGCCGCGCGATCGGCAACGAGGTCCCGGCTGACGTTCCGCGGCTTGGCCGCGATGGCCGGCGACGACGCAGCGATACTGCCGACCTGAGGCGCCGGATTGCGGCGACGCTCGCTTCGAATCCCGAACGCGCCGATCGCAACGTGGCGCACGCGGTTGGTGCCTCGCCAGCGACCGTTCGCGACGTGCGCCGCCGCATGGCTCGCCGGGAGCCGGTTGTACTCCAGCGATCGCGCCCGTCCGACGCCGTCGTGGAGCGGGCCGACCGAATCGGCGAATTTACGAGCTGGCTGGCACGCACGGAGATCAGCGAAACCGATTGGCGGGACTTCCTCGACGTGATTCCGGTAGGCCGCGCCTACGAGTTCGCCGACATCGCTCGCGAGCGAGCCACGCGGTGGCGCGCCCTCGCACGGCAGCTCGAAGCCAGCACGCAGGCCGGTGATCAAGCGCGCGACTGACAACGCGAATGCCGTTGACGGCACCGTTACGTTCAGGGTGAGGGGAGGGCCCGATGAGTCTGACCGAGGCCGAACACGTCTTTGCCGGGTTGCATGAGGACGGGATCAACGACTTTCTCACCGCGTTCTTCCGCGTCCGCCGGCACCACCTGCGTTACGGCAGCAGCTTCTTTGTGCCGGCGACGAACGCGAGCGAAACGCGAATGGACGCGATCCCCTTTCCGAACGTCCCCGGCGGCATCCAGTGGGCTGTCGAGTTCGCGATACCGACGGTCGACTTCTTCAAGGACAGCTCCGGTGGCGGGATGCCGTCACAGCTCGTTCTCGACATCAACCACTTGAGCCTCCACACCCGTTGCGTCATCTCCCTCGTCTGCGGGTTGGTCCGGGTGCGCGATCACGGCGATGACCGCGGACACGACGACAAACCGGATGACAAACCACCCGACCGGCAGGCCTTCGGCAGCGCTCATGTCGAACGAGCCGTGTTCGACGTGTGGGCGATCGGTCACCCGGTGACCCGATTCACCGGCGGCGGGTCAGGCTCGCTGGGCTTCGCCATCGATGCCGTCGAACTCGTGGACATCACGCCCGACCCGCTCGAATCGTTGCTCGAGTGCTTGATCCAAACGCTCTTGCAGGCGGCGTTGGTCGACGTCGCGCTGCCGTTCAGGTCACTGCGGGCCGGGGCGTTCTCGTTGACGCTCCAGCGTGGGCCGGAAATCGAGGATGACCAGGCCAAGGTCTATGGAACGACGTAGGAGAATCAATGGCTGAGATCATTGCCGCAGTCGACGAGGCGGGCGCAACCGACGTCATGCACGACGCCGAGTCGCAGCTCGGAACGCAAGGCGACTCAGGTTCGAGTTCGCTCGGGCCGTTCAACGCCAGCTACGGAGCGAGTGTCTTCTTCTCGGGTGGCGTCATCGACCTACGACCGCCGGACGTCATCCGCGTGCAGGACCTGCACATGAACTACTCGCTCAACTTCACGTTCTCGTTCGACATCAGCGACATCATCCCCGACTTCTGTCTGCCCCGGGTCTGTGTGAACGTCCCGTGTGTCGGACGCGTATGCACACCGCGCATCTGTATCAACTGGCCGACGGTCACAATCCCGGTGTCGTACTCGGACTTCGTGCTGTTCACCGGCGACTTCAAACTCGACATCGTGCTCAGTGGCGGATTCTGGGACGTCGGCGTGGTGGTGGTTGGCATACCCAACCTGCAGATTTCCGCGGCGGCCGCGGCGATCCTGATCCTGATCGGGCTGTCGGCAGCGGCTGTCCTGTTGGCCGTGCCGTTTATCGGGCCACTGCTCGCCCTCGTGGTTGCCGGCGTCACCGCCGCGATCGCAATCGCGGGCGTTACGGGGCTCCTCGGCCCGATCCTGACCCCGTTCGTGTCCGGTCTCCGGTTCAGCGTCTACCGGCAGCCGCAGAACTTCGAGGTGGTTCCCGCCAGCGGCGCGATTGATCCCGCCGTCCGCGTGACGCTCGATGCAGTCGCCGCCGAGGTCGCGCACAACGGCACCGAGGACGAACTCGTCCTTTCGATCGATATTTCGCCCTGAGAGGAGCCTGCTGTGGACACGCTGGACAGCCGCGCATTGCGGTATACCGACTGCTTCGGCCAGCGCTTCATGCGCGCCGGACGGTTTCCCTACGCGGTCGTTCGCACCGGCCAGCAAGGGCTAACTGACGCGCCGTTCGCCGTCATTGTCGACAAGGGCGCGGACGGGCGGCCGATGGACCAGCACGAGGTGACGGTCAACGTGGTCGATCGGCGCTTGGTCGCCCAACCAGCCGAGCTGCGAATCGTCGAGGGCGACATGGTGCTTTGGAACGCCCCGGAAGGCGATACGCCGCCGTACGCGATTGCTGGTGAGAAGGAATTCTTCTCGAGCGCCGCGCTGCAGAACGAGTCGGGCTTCACCCACGCGTTCGGTCTCCCCGGCGAGTACGAGTGGCGCGACGCCAACGGAAGCGGACTCGGTGGCACCGTCATCGTGCGTCCGCCGGAGGGCACCGACACCGAGGCCGGTCGGCGGCGCTGGATGGACCAACTGGCCGAGGGCGCGCTGGTGATGATCGACGGCCGGCGGGCTGATCCGGCCAAGCTCGAGATCGTCACCGGCCAGACCGTGTTCTTCATTGTTGTGAAGGCGCCGGGCATCACCATCACCGACGTCCGCCTGCTGGAGCGCGATCCAACGCGGATCGTCAAGCCGGAGCCAGCCCGCCGAACCGGACGCGTCGTCAAGCCGGCCGCAAAGGGGCGCACGGTGAAGAAGGCGAAGAAGGCGCCGGCCAAGCGGCGCTAGAACTCAACCGAGTTGGCGAGGAGGATCGGCTTGCGGATGTTGCCGACGCGCACCGCGTGGGACTTGACCGCCGCTTCGACCGCGGCGGGCGTGTCGCTGCCGGTGCCGGCCAGGTAGAGCGCGGCGACGCCCGCAACATGCGGGGCCGACGCCGACGTGCCGGTTGCGATGGCGAGCTGGCCGTTCAAGAAGTATGACGGGATCTGAACGCCGGGCGCGTACATGTCGACGCACGGACCGAAGTTGCTGAAGCTCGCCGGCCTGTCCCTCTTGGTCGAGGCGCCAACGGTGATGACGCCGTCCATCTCTCCGAGATGCGCAGGCGAGATCGAGCAGGCGTTCTTGTGGTCGTTGCCGGCGGCGGTGATGACGGTGAACCCGGCGGCCACGGCCCGCTTGACCGCGTCGTCGAACGCGCGGCTGATCGGTCCGCCGAAGCTCATCGTGATGACCGACGGTCGACCGCCGTTGGCGACAACCCAATCGACGCCGGCAATGGCATTGACATCGGTGCCATGCCCGCTGCAATCGAGGACCTTGATCCCGTGCACCTTGACGCCGGGGGCGACGCCCACGACGCCGCTGGTGTTGTCGATGGCGCCGACGATGCCGGCCATGTGCGTGCCGTGACCGTCGCAGTCGGTGTCGGGGCCACCGCGCAGGTTCACTTCCATGCCGCCGAACAGGTCGGGATGGAACTGCACGCCGGTGTCGATCACGTAGACGTCACCGCTCACCGAGCCGGCGCCGTCGCCCGGTCGCGTCGAACTCCAGTCGTCACCCTTGCGTGAGACGCGCTCGACGCCCCATGGCAAGGTCTGGGCGAACTTCTGCACCGACTTGTTGCGCTCGACGTAGGCGACGCGCTTGTCCTTCTTGATCGCGTCGAGCTCGTTGTCGGCGATATCCGCGGCATAGCCGCGCACGGCGTGGCCGAACACGTTCTGGACCTTGACGTGGCGCGTGCGGGCGTGTTCTTCGGCCACGACCGACGACCGGTTGCCCTTCTTCAGCACGACGATGTAGCGCTCCGTGTGGACGGGTTTCGCGGTGGTCGACGTGGTGGTCTCGTCCGCCGGTTCGTCGTCGGCCGTTGTCGTCGTGGCCGCCGCCTGCTTGCGTTCGGTGGTCGTGGTCGACGAGTGACGACGTTCAGTCGTCGTCGTGCGCGGCTTGTCGTCGTCCTTCGGCTTGTCGCGATCCTTCTCGGTGGTGGACGTCCGGTGTTTCTCGGTCGTCGTCGTGCGATCGGTCTTCTTGGTGTCGCCGTTGTCGTCAGGATTCTTGGCCGCATTGGCGGGCGCGCTGATCATCATGCTGAGGATCGCGACGCCGGACGCGGCCGCGACGACGAGTCGTCGTGCGGGCATGGCGGCCATGTTAGCGATGCGCGTCGCGACGGCGTACGCGGCGCACAACCAGCCACGCCGCTACAGCAAAGGCGACCGAAACGACCGCCAGCAGTACATGAATGACCTTGAAGGCCGTCGAACGGGTGTCGTCACCCATGACGTTGCCGATTCGCGTGGCCCAAATCCACACGGTCCACACCGCGAATGCACGCACGATCAGCGCTTCGCCGCGAGTCATCAGTCGGCGAAGAGGTGGGGCTGGGTCTCTACTTCACGGGTGACGAACCAGGGCAGGTGATCCATGAAGACCCAGCTGCGCCGATGGATCGACGTCGGCCCCCATGCTTTCAACGCCATCTTGTGCCGAGGACACGGGTAGCCCTTGTTCAACTCGAAGTCATAGCCCGGGAAGTGAACCGACTCCTCGCGCATGATCCGGTCGCGCGTCACCTTGGCCAGGATCGACGCCGCTGCAATCGACAGACACTTGGCGTCGCCCTTGACGATGCGGGTCGCGCCCCCCACGAAGTCCCACCGACCGTCGAGCAGCACCTTGTCGGGCTGCACACCGAGGCCCTCGATCGCGCGCTGCGCCGCCAGTCGCTGGGCGGCTGACATTCCCAAGCCGTCGCACTCCTCCTGGCTCGCGTGGCCGACCGCCCACGCCTGACACCAGGCGGCGATGCGGTCGAACAACCGCTCGCGCTCCTTCTCCGTGAGCATCTTCGAATCGCGCACCCGGTAGACGCGCCTGTCCCGCGGCAACACGGCGGCGCCGACGCTGAGCGGTCCGGCCCAAGCTCCCCGCCCGACTTCGTCCATGCCGACCACGATCTCGTGGCCTTCGTCCCACAGCGCCTGCTCGTACTTGAGCGACGGGACCACCTTCTTCGGCACGACTGGCGACGTTACGTCAGCCCGCCTCGGATCGGAAGCAACGTCTGTACGCGAGAGGCGCGGTGTCGGTGACCCGCTGAAAGTGCACGCGGAGGGCGGCGGCCGTCCCGAAGCCGCACGCGCGGGCGATCAACTCCACGGGATCGTCGGTGGTTTCGAGCAGGCGCTGAGCCAGCAGCACCCGGTTGGTGAGCAGCCACTGGTGCGGCGTCGTGCCAGTGGCCTGGCCAAAACGTCGGGCGAAGGTCCGCGGGCTCATGGCCGCTCGCGCGGCCAGCACGTCGACGGAGAGCGGCTCGTCCAGCCGCTCGAGGGCCCAATCGAGCACCCGGCCGATGGGGTCGTCGGTGCAGGCCGGCACGGGTTGGTGGATGTACTGCGCTTGGCCGCCATCGCGATGGGGCGGCATGACGAGCCGCCGGGCGACGGCGTTGGCGGTCTCGGCGCCGTAGTCGAGGCGAACGACGTGGAGGCATAGGTCGATGCCGGCCGCGGTGCCTGCCGCCGTGAGGATGTCGCCTTCGTCGACGTACAGGACACCGGGATCGAGCTTGACCTCGGGGAACCGCTGGGCGAACTCGTCGACGTAGGCCCAGTGCGTGGTGGCCCGGCGGCCGTCGAGCAGCCCGGTCGCCGCCAGGACGAAGGCGCCCGAGCAGAACGAGAGGATGCGGGCCCCGCGGCGATGGGCGGCGCGCAGTGCGTCGAGGACGGCGTCGGGCACGGTGACGCGGGTGTCCTTCCACGGGCACACGACGATCGTGTCGGCCTTGCGCAGCGCCGCCAGGCCCGGCTCCGGATCGACGCGCATGCCGTGCATCGTGCGTACGTCGGGTCCGGCCGCCGCGAGCACGTGGCGATACCAGGGCCGTCCGCCGGCCTGCTCAGAGCGGTCGTAGCCGAAGATCTCGCAGGCCACCGCCATCTCGAACTCGGCCACCCCTTCACCAACCAGCGTGGCGACCAGGTGGCGTTTGCCCATGGCAGGATCTTAGCGGAAGTTGTCCTATCTGCCAATGGCAGGAAACCTGCGGACGGCGCATCCTTGCCACATGCATCCCTTCGCCGCCGAACAGCTCGCCAAGGAGCGCTGGGAGACGCTCGTGACCCTCCGGGCATCGACACCGGGCCACCCGACGCGAGGCCTCCTGCGTAAGCTCTGGCGCAGTGTCGTTTCTCGAGCCGGGGACGAGAGTCGAGGTGCGTCGGAAGTTCGACCAGCGCTGGGCGCGCGGGTTCGAAGTGGCCGAGGCGATCAAGGACGACGGCTACCGGCTCCGCCGCCTGTCTGACGGCAGCGTCCTGCCCGCGGACTTCGCCGAGGACGACGTGCGAGAGGAACGGAAGAAGCAGGGCCTGTGGTGGGCCTGACCTCGGCTAGCTGATCCCCTCGATGAACTCGTCGACCGGAAGGGCGACGAGCGTGGTGGTCTTCAGCGTCCCCCGCGAGGCCAGCATCATGGCCACCTTCGCCATCGTCTTCTCGTCGGGCGCCTCGAGGATGTTGACGAAGTCGTAGTTGCCCAGCACCGCGTACTGGTGCAGCACCTTGACACCGAGCGCCTCGACCTCGTCGTTCACCCCCTTGATCCGTTCGGGGTTTTCGTAGATCGTGCGCGAACCCTCGGGCCCCAGCGTCGAGAGCATGATGAAGGTGGGCATGGGTGCAACCTACCCCTCTCCCGCTTCGGGCTAGACGCCGAGGGCGGTGAGGGTTTCGTCGACGCGGCGCCAAGCTTCGGTCGCCCACGCGTCTTCGTCGGTCGCGTCGGCCGCGAGCCGGCGTTCGAGGTCGTCGAGAGCGGCACGGTGCGCGGGACGTAAGGCGGCGAAGCGCTCCCACACGGGCGGCGTGCCGATGTCGCGGCCGACGAAGAGCGGGACGTAGATCGAACTGCATGGTGACCCGAGCAGGACATGGACCGCACCGGGCAGTTCGGCGATCATCGACGCCGTCGTCGCCTGGTCCGCCGCGTGCATGCACACGCTGTAGCCGTCGATGCCGGCGTGGGTGCGCAAGTGGACGGCCAGGTCGTGCACGCCGACCGGCTCGCCGGCGAGGGCGCGCTGGCTCGCATGCAATCGCGGATCGACCAACCGCTGCACCGGCTGTCGGGGGTGTCGGTTGGCGGCGTCGAACTCGAAGATCGTCGTGCGGTTGGACGTGGCGCGGGTGCGGCCGACCTGCTCGCTCGCCCACGCGCGACCTGACGTCTCGACGACCCAGCCGTCGGTTGGGTCGCCGATGAGAAACGACGACCAATACGGATGGTCGGCGGTTTCGTAGCCTGACCCGCCCTGCCCATAGCGCTCGAGTAGCTCGATGACGACAGCGACGGCGTCGGCCGCGGTCGCCGCCCGCTCGAGTGCGAGCCGCACCAGGTCCATGCCGGTCAAAGCCGGCGGCGCATCACGCGGATCCAGCGTCGTGTAGATCGTCGCGTTGCCCACCGCCACGCCGGCCGCATTCACGCCGTGCTCGACGCCCCACATCCAGCGCGGACGCGACACGAGGGCGCCGATCGTGTCGCGGTCGCACGGCGCGACATCGATGTACGTCGCCCGCCGCGGCTCGGCGTCACGGCGCGGCGGCAGCCACTCGATCACCTGCGCCTCGGACGGCGGCCGGTCCGAGTTCTTGGCAAAGGTGGCCCGCCCTGACTCCGTCGCCGGCCCCAATGCCAGCAGGCAGTCGCACATGGTCCGGCGGAAGTTACCCTCAACGCATGGCCCGCACGGTGGCGATCGTCCCCCACACCCATTGGGACCGCGAGTGGTACTCGTCGTTCCAGTCCTTCCGGCTGCGGCTGGTCGACCTGCTCGACGAGTTCCTGCCCGCGCTGGAGGCCGACCCGTCCTACGCCCGTTTCCTGCTGGACGGGCAGATGGCGGTGGTCGACGACTACCTCGCCGTCCGGCCCGAGGCCGAAGAGCGCCTGCGGCGGCTGACGGCAAGCGGTCGGCTGGCGATGGGGCCCTGGTACATCCTCATGGACGAGTTCCTTGTGTCGGGCGAGACGATCGTGCGCGACTTGCAGCGCGGCATCGAGCGAGCGGCCGCATTTGGCGGCGCCATGGAAGTGGGCTACCTGCCCGACATGTTCGGCCACGTCGCCCAGATGCCGCAGATCCTGCGGCTGGCCGGCTTCGAGCACACCGTCGTGTGGCGCGGCGTGCCCGGCGGCATCGACAACACCGCGTTCTGGTGGACCGCGCCCGACGGCTCATCGGTCCGCGCCGAGTACCTGCGTCACGGCTACGGCAACGGGGCGGCGATCCCCGACGATGCCAAGGCCCTCATCCGTCGCATCCGCGACCACGAGGTCGAGCTGGGCGACGCGCTCGACGACGACGGCCCGATCCTTTGGATGAACGGCACCGACCACCAAGTGCCGCAGTCGTGGCTCGGCCGGGTGATCGCCGAGGCCAACGAGATCCAGGATGACTACCACCTCGTCATCCAGTCGCTGGCCGAGTACATGGCCGTGGCGCCGACAACCGGCCTGCCGTCGGTGCAGGGCGAGCTGCGGTCGAGTGCGCGCGCCAACCTGCTCATGGGCGTGGCGTCGAACCGCGTTGACGTGAAGCAGGCGGCGGCCCGCGTCGAGCGCAATCTCGAGCGACGCGCCGAGCCGCTGTGCGCGCTGTTCATGGCGCCCGAGCGGTGGCCGGGGTCATTGCTCGACATCGCGTGGATGGAGGTCATCCGCAATTCGGCCCACGACAGCATCTGCGCCTGCTCGATCGACGAGGTCGGCGCCGCGGTGCTCCATCGATTCGCCGAAGCCAACGAGATCGCCGTCGGCTTGTCGCGCCGCGCCCTCGACGCGCTCGGCCGCTCGATGGCCGCCCAGGGCGCCGTCGTCGTCAACGGCTCGGCCCGGCGCCGCGGCGGACTGGTCGAGCTGCGGCTACCCGGTGAGGGCGACGTCGACGGCGCGCAGATCCTCAGCACACGCGCCGCGTCCCGCGGCGAGGTCTCAATCAGCGGCAACGACCTCAAGGCGATCCTCGGTGAGATCCGCAGCCAGCAGATGGGCGACGACACCTACATCAACGCCATCGAGGTCGAGGAGACCGACGACGGCATCAGCATCGTGATGCACGCCGACGCCCGGCTGCGCACCGAATTGATGATCGAGGAGATCAAGCGCGATCTCTACGCCCGCGTCGGCGCCAATCCCGACATGACGGTGCACGTGCGGATCCAGCAGCCGCCCAGCCGCCAGATTCTCGCCCGCGTCGACGCCGTCGCCGGCTACGGGTGGCAGCGGTGGGAGCCGGCCACACTCACGGTCGCGCCCGTCACCGCGAGCGGCGCGCAGATGGACAACGGCGTCGTGCGCATCGAGGTCGACGGGACCGACGGCTCGTTCGCGCTCAACGGCACGCCCGGGTTCGACCGCCTCGTCGACGACGGCGACCAGGGCGATACCTACAACTACTCCCCGCCCGCCAACGACTCCGTCGTCGACGCGCCCGAATCCGTGGACGTCGAGGTTCTCGAAGCCGGCCCGCTACGGGCCCGCTTAGCGGTGACTCGCGAGTACGCATGGGCCGAGTGCATCGACGACAAGGAACGGGCGCGCGTCGGCGAGCGCCGCGTCAAGGTCCGCACGGTGCTCGAGGTCCACGCCGGCGACGACTTCGTCCGGGTGCACACCACCTTCGCCAATCCGAGCCGCGACCACCGCCTGCGCGCCTGGTTCCCGCTGCCGACGCCGGCGGCGACGTCGCGCGCCGAGTGCGCGTTTGCGGTCGTCGAGCGCGGGCTGGAAGCCGAAGGCGGCCCCACCGAGCGCGGGCTGCCGACCTACCCGTCGCGCCGTTTCGTGTCGGCCGGCGGGCTCACGATCGCCCACGAGGGCCTGCTCGAGTACGAGCTGGTCGACGAGGGGCGCGCCCTCGCCCTCACGCTGTTGCGGTCGACGGGCTGGCTGTCGCGCGTCGAGATGGCGTACCGCCCACTGCCCGCCGGGCCGCCCATCCGCCTCGAAGGGCCGCAGATGATCGGCCCGGTTGAAGCGCGCTACGCCGTGCACGTCGGCGACCGCGACCCGTTCGCGATCGTCGACGACGTGTTCCTCCCGCTCGAAGTCGTGGTGGCCGACGGCGGCGGCGACCGGCCGACGAGCGGATCCGCGTTCGAGGTCGACGGCGCTGAGGTGTCGGCCCTGCGGCGGGTCGCCGGCGGCTTCGAGGTCCGGGTGTTCAATCCGACCGATACCGCGACCGACGTGAACCTGCCCGGTCGCACCGGCTGGCTCGTCGACCTACGGGGCGGACCGCTTGCGCCGTTCGACGGCGGGTTCCCGCTCGGGCCCTGGGCCATCGCCACCGCCCGCATCCGCGACTGAGTCCCGTTCGCGTCGCGCCAGCAGCCGCGCAGCCCCGGAACCTCTCCAAAATCCGGAACCGGGCCGACCAAACCCGCCCAAAAGGCGCGTCCGAACAATTTTGGAGAGGTTCGGCGCGCGAATCGGCGTTCTGGAGGACATAGCCCGGACTCAGTCCGGGCTATGTCCTCCAGATGCGTCGGCAGCTCCGGCGGCGCCTTCCCGCTCGGCCTCATGGCGTTCGACTTGGCGCCGGGCCGCTTCGGCCAGGACCGCCTTGGCTAATGCGCGCGCCGGCGCCGGTCGCCGCGACCGCCCGCGCCACGACACGCGGGCCTCACCGGGGCGGCTGACTGCGAACAACGGCACGCGGCCGATGTCTTTCAGCAACCGCGGCCGTAGGGCAAGGAGTTCCAGATCGGCGTCCTCACGAATCGCGTCGGCGACCTCGGTCGACACCACGACGGTGCCGGGGTAGGCGATGTTGACGATCCGGTGCGCGAGGTTGACTACCGGCCCGAAGTAATCGCCCTCGCGCCCCAACACCGACCCGTACGCCACACCAACCCGCACGTCGGACAAGGTCTCCTCGTCCGAGTAGGCGTCGGCCAGCGCCAGCCCGATGTGGGCGGCGATCGCCGGGTTCTCGACCACGTACATCACCTCGTCGCCGATCATCTTGACGACGCGGCCCCCGCCAGCGGCGACGGTGTCGTAGGCCAGCTCCTCGAAGAGCGTCACGACGTGGGCCAGCTCCTCGTCGCTCAATTGCTGGCTCATTGCGGTGAAGCCGACGAGATCGCAGAACCCGACAGCAAGGTTGTTCTCGCCCTCGCCGTGCTCCATCGTGTGACGGCGGAGCGCGGCTTGGAGATGGCGGCGCCACACCAGCTCGAAGTTGTTGGCCAGCCCGCCCAGCGGACCGCCACCCGTGAGCGCGTACAGCTCGGCCATCCGTTCGCTCTCGCCCGGCTCACGATGGGCCGACGACTGCACCTCGGCTTCGGCGATGCGGGCCATCGACGAGCCGATGACGCGCGTCAGCTGAATGGCAACGTCGAGGCTGGTGACTCCCATGCTGATCGCGCCGGCCACCGACACCAGCGCGTCCAAGTCGCGATCGGTGAACAGCCGGTCGTCGGGCTCGACATCGGGGAAACCGAGCGCCCGCCAGAAGCGGTGCAGATCCTCCGGCGTGATGCCGCTGAGTTCAGCGATGTCGCGTTCGGTGTACTTGGCCTCACCGGGCGACGCCAGGTGCTCGATGACGAGCAGGTGCACCGTGCCGGCGGCGACGGCCTTGTCGATGTCGGCGTCGCTGATGCCGTGCGCCTGGAGGAACGCCCGGGCTTCCTTCACGGCGACCCCACCGCGACCGGACCCAACAGCGCCTCGCCCGTCCGCGCTTGGCTCGACCAGGACGGGTCGAGGCCGGGGACAGTGAGTCGCACCGGAAGATCATTGCGCCCCGCGAGCTCCCACATCAGCGCCGGGCGATCACCGTGCCACCGCACGGAGAACGACAGCCGCCCGTGGTGGGTCGGCGCGTCCCGCACGTCGAGCGGCTGGCCGCGCCACTCGGTCGGCAACATCGTGCAGAGCGCGAGCCCGCCGTCGACCTCGCGGATGAGGAGGCGACGGACGAAGGTGAGGAAGTCGGCCGCCGCCCAGCCGTGGTGGCCGTCGCCCATGCAGCCGCCGCCGAGTTGCGGGTGGATGGCCTCCGGCCAGGTGAGGGTCGGCGTCGCCGCCTCGACGAGCCACTCGAGGCGATCGACGGCGCGCCGGTCACCAGCTTCCAATTCGACAAAGGCCAGCTGCATCGTGAGGTAGGTACCCAGCCCGGTGTGGCTGATGCCCTGGAAGAAGGCGCGATCGATGCAGAAGCGCTCGCGGATGGCCTCGGCCGTGGCCGCAATGCCGGGATGATCGGCGGGCAGCAACTCGAGGGGCCAGCACGCAACGAGTGAGCCGATGATCGCCGGATCGATTCGGCGGCGGGGGCCAGCCGGGATCACCGCGTTGCCGAGCCGATCAGCGACGACGGCGAGCGACGCGTCGAGGTCGCGACGCAGCGCGGCGGTCCACGTCTCGGCGCGCTGCGCCGCCTCGGACATCCCCGTCGCTCGCAACATCGCCGCGCCGTCGACAAGTCCCTTCAATGACCAGAACGCATCCCAGTAGTAGGTGTCGAGCGGACCGAGGTGTTCAGCCGAGACGCTCGGTGGCATGAGGCCGCGCAACCCTGGGGCATTGCGCCGGCGCTTCCGCGTGCGCATGCGCTCGATCCAGCGCACGGCGTGGTCCACGGCCGCGGGGTCGATGATGTCGAGGTCGCCGGTGAGCCGCCAGTGCTCGGCCATGGCGTACAGGGCGGCGCCATTGGCGTCCCACTCCTGACGCTGACTGAAGAAGAAGCCGTCGGCGTGTTGGCGGTCGACGAAATGCTCGATGACCTCTCCCGCCTCTTGATGAAACCCATACCGGTCGAGGGCGCTCACCATGTACGCGGCGTCACGGAACCAGAACCGGTGATAGGTGAACGGTCCCGGGGTGATGTCGGCGCCGTCGTGGAACAGCAACAGGAACCGTCGGTTGGCGTCGACCGCCTCGGCCAGCCGTCCCGCCGGTAGGTCGAGTTGCATGCCGCGGCGGCTCAGCGCCTCCCAGCCACGCGCCACCGCGGCCGCGGTCGGGAGCGGCGACGGGATGTCGGGCGTTCGCGCCGCCCGACGACGGGCCAGACCGCGGCGGCGGGTGCGCTTCCCGGGCGCGAGCGGTATCGCCACCTGGATCGCGGTGCGATGCGGGACCGGGAACAGGAATGCGGCCTGGGCGAGCCCGGCGTCGCACCGCAGGGGACGAGGCAACGCCTCGCCCGCCTGGCCCTGCATGACGACGTTGGCCGAGTCGCCGTCGTAGAACGTCGAGCCGGCCGTGCGGGCCGGGGCTCGCGGCAGCAACAACGCGGGACGGCCGTCGACGGTGACCGTGCGGTCGTGCAACTCGATGCGCTCGACGACGGCGAGGCCCTCGGGGTTGTACGGGCGAACCGCCAAGGCGGCGACGAACGGGGCCGGCGATGCGTTCTCGATCTCGACGACGAGCAGGTCGCCGTCGGCCACGCCGTACGCCCGGTGAATCGCATCGCCACCCGGGACGCGCATCGCCGACTCGACCACCGGCGTGGCGTCAACCAGCCGTTGGCGCACCGACGCCTCGCGTGACGGCACGTGCCACCGATCGTCGGCGCCGATCCACCAGTCGAGCGACCACCCGTCGAACCACGGCGTCACGAGGCCTCGGGGATCGACGATCCCCTCCCACGGCGATCCGATGTTGCCGACCGCGGTCCAGTTGCGATGCGTCACGTTGGTCAGCACCGGCAAGTGGCCGCGCGGCACGAACGAACGCGCACGCGGGTCGAGCTGGCGCTCGAGCCAGTACGGCCACACCCAGTCGACGCCCAGTTGCGCGGCGGCGCGCGTGCGAACGGCGCGGAACGCGGTGCGCGCACCAACGGGCAGCAGCTCGCCAGGGAGTTGGACTTCGACGTTCTCGCCCAACCGCTGGAAGGTCGAGAGGTAGCGAACGATGTCGGGCGTGATGCGCATGCGCCCCATTGCCTTGCGCAACAGCCAAGCCCGAATGCTCATGCGACCGCGCTACGCGATCCCTTCCAACTCGTGACCCGCGTCGCGTTCCATGAGCCGTTGCAGCGCCTCGGCCACCGTCTGCTTGCCGTCAATCACCGCGGTGATCTCTTCGGCGATCGGCATGTCGACGTTCACCGAACGGGCGAGGCCGACAACCGCGCGGGACGTCTTGACGCCTTCAGCGACCATATTCATCTCGCTGATGATCTCGTCGATCGTTCGGCCTTTGCCGAGCTGCTCGCCGACGTGGCGGTTCCGGCTCTGACGGCTCATGCACGTCGCCACCAAGTCGCCCATCCCTGCCAGCCCCGAGAACGTGAGCGGCTGGCCGCCGAGCGCGATCCCGAGCCGCGTGAGCTCATTGAGGCCGCGGGTCATCAGCGTGGCCTTGGTGTTGTCGCCGAACCCGAGCCCGTCGGCGATGCCGGCGGCGATGGCCATGACATTCTTGAGCGCGCCGGCGACCTCGCAGCCCACGACGTCGTAGTTCGTGTAGACGCGGAACGACGGCGTGGCGAATAGGGGCCGCAGGTCGGTGCAGATCTTCTCGTCGGCCAGCGCGACGACCGTCGCCGCCGGGAACCCGTCGAGCACTTCCTTGGCCAGGTTCGGCCCCGTCAGCACGCCCGCGGGATGGCCGGGCAGCTCGTCGCCGATGACTTCGGTCATGCGCTTGAGCGTGTCCTGCTCGACGCCCTTCGTCAGACTCAGGACGGGCACGCCCTCGCGCATGAACGGCGCCAAATCCCGCAGCACGGCGCGGAAGCCGTGCGAGGGCACGCCCATCACGACGAGGTCGGCGCCGTCCAGCGCTTCTTCCAGCGACGCGGTCGACTCAAGCTGATCGGGCAGGGCGCGTTCAGCGAGGTACGTCTGGTTCGTGTGCGCGGTGTGGATCTCGTCGGCCAGTTCCTTGCGGCGAGCCCACAGCACTGTCGGTCGGTTCTGCGCGGCCAGCGCGGCGACCGCAGTCCCCCACGAGCCGGCCCCGATTACGGCGATGCGTTCAGTCATGTCGAGGCCACGGTATCGCCACGAGTCACAAGGGGCAGCAGCAGCGCGGCGAACAGCGCCAGGCCTGCGCCGACCAGGAACGGAGCGCGGTGCGACACCTTGTCCCAGAGCACGCCCGCCGTCACGCCGGCGATCAACACGCTGGCGCCGGTGGCGGCTTGGTGCACGCCGAGCGCCTTACCCCGCACGTTGTCGGGAACCAGGTTGACGACCAGCGCGCGCACGATCCCATCGGTGAGCGCCATGTACGCCCCGTAGACCGCGAGCAGCGGCCACACGCCGGCCGACGAGGTGATGAAGGCAAACCCGGCGTAGACGCCGGCGAAGACGATGAGGCCACCGGTGAACACGCGCACCGGACCGACGCGATCCGAATGGATGCCGGCCGGCAAGCTCAGCGCCGCGTACACGACGTTGTACAGCGCGTAGGCGAGTACGACCGAGAACGTCGACAGGCCGAGGTCGTGGGCGCGCAGCAGCAAGAACGCGTCCGACGAGTTGCCGATCGAAAACAGGATCGTGACGGCCATGAAGCCGCCGAAGGCGCCGCGCCACGGCAACGTCCCGGGTTCCCATTGCTTCCCGCTGGGCCGGACGGTCTTCGGGAGCGACCGGAGCAGAGCGAGGCTGGCCAAGCCGGGCACGAGCGCGATGAGGAACACCGGCCGCAAGTGGTCCTCACCCAGGATGGCCAGCGCCACCAGCCCGACGAGTGGGCCGATCACCGCGCCCGACGTGTCCATGGCGCGGTGGAAGCCGAATGCCCGGCCCCGATCCTCGGGCGGCACCGCCTCGGCCACCATCAGATCGCGCGGGACGCCGCGCACCGCTTTGCCAGCACGATCCGACACGCGGAACACGGCGAACACGGGCCAGTTGGGAGCCAGGCCGAGGAGCGGCTTGGACGCGGCCGAGAGCGCGTACCCGGCCCGCACCATCTTGCGATGCTCACCGACACGGTCGGCGACGATCCCGGCCCACGCCTTCAATCCGGTCGCCACGCCGTCGGCCATGCCCTCGATCAGGCCGAGGGCGATGACCGGCGCACCGAGTGTCACGGTCAGGAAGATCGGAATTAACGGATACAGCAGCTCGGTGGCCGCGTCCGTGCACAGGCTCACCCAACCGAGGCGCCACACGAGCGGGGGTATGCGGGACCGGGATCTGATCGTCGCCATCCTCCGTAGACTTTCACGGCGATGCAACGCGAGGCCTTCGTCATAGCCCAGCTATCCGATATTCACTGCGGGTCAGTGCATTTCGACGCGTCGCTGCTCGAGGCGGCCGTGGCCGAGACGATCGCGATACGGCCCGACCTCGTCCTGGTGGGCGGCGACCTCACGACCGATGGCTACGCCAACGAGTTTCGCATGGCCCAGCAATTCCTCGAGCCGTTGTCGGAGGCGGGCCTCAGCGTCGTCGTGATCCCAGGCAATCACGACTCGAAGAACGTCGGCTACCTCCACTTCCGCGACACATTCGGGCCCGGCGACGTCCCCGCCAAAGGCGATCGCGTCGTCCGCGTCGCCGGCGGCGATCCGAGCCTGACCGCGCGCATGGTCGCCATCGACTCGTCCAAGCCGGACCTGGCCGAGGGCGAGGTCGGTCGCGAGCGCTACGACTGGATCACCCAACAGTTCGCCGGTCCGGCCGACATCAAAGTGTTCGCGCTCCATCACCACCTCGTGCCGGTCCCCGGAACGGGCCGCGAGCGCAACACGGTGTGGGACGCGGGTGACGTGCTCGCCCTGCTCGCCGACGTCGACGTCGACCTCGTGCTCTCCGGCCACAAACATGTGCCGCACGTGTGGTCGGTGAACGGGGTGCTGATCGTCAACTCCGGAACGGTGTCGTCCTACCGGGTACGGGGCTACACACCGCCGTCGTACAACGTGCTCGAGATCACCGCCGACCGAATTCGAGTGACGATGAAGTATCCCGGTCGCGGCGAGCGGCTGGCGGCGGAGTTCGACCGGCCCGCCGCTCGTCTCCTCAGCAGCCCGGAGCTGGCCGGCATGTTCAACAAGACGTCGTGGAGGCCGTGATGACCGAGTTCCTGCGCGTGTTCCAGAGCGCCGTCGATCCCGACGACATCGAGGCGGTGCGTCAGTTCTTCGCCGACGACGTCACGCCCGCGTTCACGGGCATGACGGGGTGCCTCGGAGTCGAGCTGTTGATCAGCCGCGAGCCGAGCGCCGGTGGTCTCGTCGAGGGCGCGGCGTTGTCGCGGTGGTCGAGCGCCGAGGCGATGGACGAGGCCATGTCGTCGCGCCCGGTGCGCGAAGCGCTGGTGCGAGTGACAGCGTTGCTCCGCCAGCAGCCCGTCACGCGAGTCTTCGAGGTCATGGCCTAAACGATGGATGTCGCCGTCCTGATCCCGGTCAAGGGATTCACCGACGCCAAGCGGCGGCTCGCGCCTGCGCTGTCGGCCGACGAACGGCGCGCCCTGGCCCGCACCATGGCCGAGCGTGTCATCGCCGCGTGCGGTGACCTGCCCGTCGCCGTGGTGTGCGACGACCCCGAGGTAGTCGAGTGGGCGGCGGGCCACGACGTCATCGTCGTGACCGCCCCCGGGCGCGGGTTGAACCGGGCCGTGGAGTTCGGCGTCGACCACCTGGCCGGTCTCGGCGCCGCGCAAGTGATCGTCGCCCACGCCGATCTGCCGATGGCCAACGACATGACGCAGTTGTCGCGCTTCGGCGGCGTGACGCTCGTCCCCGACCGTCGCGACGACGGCACCAATGTCGCCTGCATCCCCACCGGTCGCGGCTTCCGCTTCGCGTACGGTCCCGGTTCGTTCGGCCTGCACTGTCGCGAAGCCCGCCGGTGCGAGCTGGGATTGCACATCGTCCGACGGGCCGATCTGGCGTGGGACGTCGATCAGCCCGATGACCTGTTGCTCCCGTCGCACGCGTGACCGGCGACCTCGAGGTGCCGAAACGGGCGCTTGCGGTCGGCGCCCATCCCGACGACATCGAGTTCGGCTGCGGCGGGACGCTCGCAAAGTGGGCGGCGGCCGGGTGTCACGTGATGCACCTTGTGTGCACCGACGGCAGCAAGGGCTCGTGGGACCCGTCGGCCGACACGACCGCATTGATCGCCACGCGACAGGAGGAACAGCGCGCCGCGTCGCGTGCGCTGGGCGGCGACGGCGAGGTCGTGTTCCTCGGCTACACCGACGGCGAGTTGGCGTCGGGCCTCGAACAGCGCGCCCAGGTCGCGTACTGGATCCGGCGGCTCAAGCCCGATGTGATGTTCGGGCACGATCCGTGGAAGCGCTATCGGCTGCATCCCGATCATCGCCACGCCGGCTTTCTCGTCACCGACGGCATCGTCGCCGCGCGCGACCCGCACTTCTTCCCTGAGCAGGACGTGGCGCCCCACCGCCCCACCACGCTGCTGTTATGGGAAGCCGATGAGCCCGACCACGTCGAGAACGTCGCCGGCTACGAGGACGCCAAGCTCACGGCGCTGCTCGCCCACGAGAGCCAGTTCGAGTCGACCATGCACATCGGCGATCCCAAGGCCAACGAACAGGTCGACGCGTTTCGCACTCGCATGCTCGAGCGACTGGCCGAGCTCGGCGCGCTCGGCAACGTCCCTCTCGGCGAAGCCTTCAAGAAGATCGATCGGCTCTGACATGGCGGCGGGCCCCCGCCCCTACGCTTCGCTCCGGGGACGACCCGCCGCAATGTGGCGGGGTCCCCATCCCCGCCACCTCGCGATCGTCAACGCGACGCGCTAACGCGCGAAGACGGGGCCCCGAAGGGCCCCGTCTTCACACAGCTGTTGTACGAAGAAGTGACTAGCGACGCTTCGCGGCCCGCTTGGCGGGACGCTTCTTCGCAGGTGACTTGCGCGCCGCGGACTTCTTTGCGGCCTTCTTTGCAGGTGCCCGCTTCTTCGTGGCCTTCTTGGCGGTTGCCCGCTTCTTGGTGGCCTTCTTCGCCGGTGCCCGCTTCTTCGCTGCCTTCTTAGCCGTCGACCGCTTGGCCGTGGCCTTCTTGGCAGTGCTCTTCTTCGCTACGCGCTTTTTGGTGGCCTTCTTGGCCGGCGCGCGCTTCTTGGCCGGTGTCATTCCGTGCCGCCTTTCGCTAACGCTTCTTGACTGCCTGTTTGGCCGACTTGGCCACCTTCCACTTCACGCTTCGGTGTCGCGCGCGAAGTGAGTGCGAAATCTGTCGCCGCCGCGACGTTCCCGACCAACTCACTCCTGTACACAACACCTCCGTGTTGATGTGAAGTCCGTTATATACAAATGGGTTGTCGCGTGAAGGTCAAGCATTTCCACAACAACGCGTGACGCGTCAACATGACGCACACCATGTCAATGCTTCCCGACGACATCTACGACGTGTTCATTATCGACGCGATTGATGACGAGCGCGCGCATGCTGTTCGTCTCGAACTTACGGTGACGAGCGGCGCGCACAAAGGCGACGTGATCACACTGCGCGCGACGCAACTCGATCGCGATCCCATCGACCTCATCGGTTTGCCGGCGCGCTTGCATGTGCGCGCCGGCGTGCCGACGGTCGACTTCGAAGAGGGTTAGCAACCAGGTCGCCTCTAATGTGGCGGCATGACGTGCCCGTCATGCGGGGCCGCAGTACTGGACAGCGCTCGCTTCTGCTCGTCCTGCGGGCATGCGCTGCGGGCACGAGGCGACGAGCGCCGCATCGTCACCGTGCTCTTCGCCGACGTGGTGGGCTTCACGACGCTGAGCGAGAGCCGGGATCCGGAGCACGTGAAGAACCTCGTCGACCGCTGCTTCGAACGGCTCGCGGGTGACGTCACCGCGTTCGGCGGCCGTGTCGACAAGGTCGTCGGCGACGCGCTCATGGCACTGTTCGGCGCCCCCATCGCCCATGAGGACGACGCCGAGCGCGCGGTGCGAGCCGCCCTCCAGATGCAGCGCAGCATGGCCGAGTACGCCACCGAGGCCGGCATGGAAATTCGCGTGCGGGTCGGCATCAACACCGGCGAGGTACTGGTCGGCGCGCTGCGAGCCGGTGGCGACTACACGGCGATGGGCGACGTCGTCAACGTTGCCAGCCGCCTGCAAACAGTGGCCGACGCCGGCCAAGTCGTCGTTGGCCCCGAGACCCACGCGGCAACACGCGACGTGGTGTCGTTCGACACGCTCGGGGCAGTGCAAGCGCGCGGCCGCGAGGAACCGGTCGAAGCATGGGTCGCGCTGGCGGCCCTGGCGCCGCCCGGCCGGCGGCCGCGGCGGGCCAAGGGCCCGCTGATCGGGCGCGACTCCGAACTGGGTCTGTTGCGCCACACGTTGACAACCGCGGTCACGCGCGGCCGCGCCCACGTCGTGGTGCTCCTCGGCGAGGCCGGCATCGGCAAGAGCCGCCTGGCCGCGGAGATCGCCAGCATCGCGGTCGACGAGCACTACGCCACCTTGCTCGAGGGTCGGTGCGTCCCGTACGGCGAGGCCAACGTGTGGTGGCCGATCGCCGAGGCGCTGCGACAGGTGTGCCAGATCGAGGACGTCGACGACGCCGATACGGCGCTCGACAAGTGCCGGAACGCGATCATGGACGTCACCGGTCTCGCCCGAGACGACGGCGAGGTCGAGCGGCTCGCCGACGGGCTGCTGCACCTGATGGGCCATGAGAGCGCGTTGCAGGACCTCGACCCGGCGCGCGCGCCGCACGAAGCACGCAGATCCATCCAAGCCATCATCCAGGGATTGGCGAGGCGACGGCCACTTGTCATCGTGCTGTCGGAACTGCACTGGGCCGACGACCTGCTGTTGACGTTGATCGACGACCTGTTGGAGCGGGCCATCGGGCTGCCTGTCGTCATCGTCGTCACCGCCCGCCCGGAGCTCGAGGATCGGTGGGTCCCCAAGCCCGGCCGGTACAACGTCGTCACCTTGCATCTCGATCCGCTCGACGCCGGCGCCGCCTCGCGACTACTCGAAAGCATGCTCGAGACACCTTTGTCCTCTGAGTTGCGCGACCTGCTGCTCGAGCGATCGGGCGGCAACCCGTTCTTCCTCGAAGAGATGGTGGCCTTGCTCGCCGAAGCCGACGGCGGCTTAGGCGGCGACTTACCCGCCACGCTGCGCGGGCTCGTCGCGGCCCGCATCGACGGCCTCACGCCGGCGGCGCGATCCACGCTCGAGGACGCGGCCGTGGTCGGCCGCACGGGCACGGTGAACACGTTGGAAGCGCTCGGCCACGCGCGCGGCGAGCCGGATGCTGCGCCGGTCGTCAGCGATCTCGCCGCCCGCGACCTTCTGATGCTGGAAGGTGACGAGTGGGAGTTCCGCTCCGATCTCGTCCGCGAGGTCGCGTACGACACCCTCACCAAGGCCGAGCGGGCCCGGCGACACGCGCGGGTTGGCGAGTGGCTGACCGAACAACGCCGGAAAGTAGGCCGCGAAGACGAGGACCTCGAGCAGATCGCCTACCACTTCGCGGCGACCGCCGAGATCGTGTTGGAGCTGGGCGCGATCGATGGCGTCCCCGCCGACGTTCGCTACCGCGCGCTGAAGGCGATCGAGCGAGCAGCGATGCGCGTCATGGAGCGCGAGCAGCACCTGCCGGCGCGCGCATTGCTCGACCGGGCGGCCAAGCTGCTCGACCCGCATGACGACTACAACCGCAACCGCGTGCGCCTGTATCGCGCCAAGGCGGCGGCGGGCATGCACGATCTTCCGGCGGCGCGCCTCGATGTCGATGCCGTACTGGCTGAGGTCAAGGCTGCCGACGCGTCGACACGCGCAAGGGCGCTCGCAACGCGCGGACACATCGAGCAGCTCGAAGGCCGCTTTGCCGAGTCGGTCGCGTCGCTCACCGAGGCAGTCGACTTGTTCCACGCTGATGGCGACGACGCCGGCGCCGCCGACGCGCTGCGCCAACTAGGCATGACAAAGCTCCGCAGCGGTGACGCCGACGCGGCCGAACAGCCCATCGCCGAGTCGCTCGAAGCGTTCCGCGCCATCGGGGACCGGCGGGGCGAAGCGTGGGCCCTCCAGAACTTGGCGTGGATCGCGTTCACCCGCGGCGAGATGACCGACGCCGAGGAGCGGCTCGACGAATCGGCGGCGACGTTCCGCGCCATCGGTGACCAGGGCGGGCTGGGCTGGGCGCTGGGCCTGCTCGGGTTCGTCCGCTATTTCCAGGGGCGTTTCGAGGAGGCAGGCCATCTCGCCCAGTCGATCCTCGCCGAGACCCGCGAGAGCGGCGACCGCTGGGGCCTCGGCATGACTTACATGCTCCTCGCCAACGTCCGACTGTTTGCCGGCCGCGTCAATGAAGCGGCCGAGTACGCGGGCCAGTCGCTCGATCTCTTCCACGCCATAGGCGACGGCGCGCAAGCCGGCCAACTCGTGGGCACATTGGCGCGGGCGCTGGTGATGTCGGGCCGCGTCAGCGAAGGCCTCGACGTTATGCGCTCGCACGTAGCCGGCTCCGCCAACTTCGTCGGCCTGATCCCAGCCTCGACCGCCGTGCAACTCGGCGATCCAGAGATGGCCGAAGAGGCGCTGCGAGGCAAGATCGTCTCCGATCCGCTCACCGGCGACAGCATCGGCTACGGCGAACGCGGCGTCGTCGTCGGGCTCACCGCCCTGCAACTTGGGCGCGTGGCCGACGGCATCGCCAACCTCGAGGAGGCCGACCGCGACGCGCATACCGAAGGCGAGCGGGCCTACGCCAAGGCGGTGCTGGTGCTGGCTTACGCGGCGGGCCGCGACCCCGAGCGCGCGCTCAGCACCGCCGACGCCCTCGCTGCGTTATCGGCCGGCACCTACCTCGACCGCATCACGGCCACGCTGGGCCAAGCCTTCGCGCTCCTGCAGCTCGGCCGCTCCGCGGAGGCCGAAGCGGCGTTGAAGGACGCAACCGCAATCGTCGATGCAACCGATGACGTGCTCGACCAAGCGATCGTGCGGCTCGCACACGGCATCGGCCTCGCGGCGCTCGGCGATGCCGGCGCCCCCACTGTTCTCGAGGACGCAGCGACGCGGTTGGGCAAGATCGGCATCGATGCGCACGGCTGGGACTTGGTGTTCCGGCAAGCCGCCGGGGCCTAGGCCGCCTTCTTCTTCGCCGTCTTGGCTCGGGCCGGCTTCTTGGCCGGCGCCTTCTTCTTCGTGCCCTTCTTGGCCGCATCGAGGCTCGCTTCGAGGGCGGCCATCAGGTCGACGACCTTCTCGGCCGGCGCCTCGGCCTCGTCGACGACGAGTTCCTCGCCCTTGGCCTTCTTCTTGATCAACTCGAGGACGCTCGTCCGGTAGGTGTCCTTGTACCGCGACGGCTTCCAGTCGGTCGAGAGCGAGTCGATGATCTGGCTCGCCATCTTCACCTCGCGGTCGGTGACCGTCGCCCGCATGTTCTTCATCTCACTGATATCCGACCGCGGCACGATCTCGTCTTCGAACAACATCGTCGACAGCGCGAGGACACCGTCGTACGGGCGCACCGCGGCGAGGTACTGCTTGGTGCGCAGGACGAAGCGAGCGATGCCGACCTTCTGCTGCTTCTCCATGGCCTCCAGGAGGAGCTTGTACGCCTTCCGCGCGCCTTCGCCGTCGCCGGCCGGCGCCACGTAGTAAGTGCTCCCGTAGTAGATCGGGTCGATGTCGATGAGGTCGACGAAGTCTTCGATCTCGATCGCTTTGGTGGCGGAGGGCTTGTAGCCGGCCAGTTCCTCGGGCGTGATCACCACATAACGGCCCTTGCCCAATTCGTAGCCCTTGACGATCTTCTCCCACGGCACTTCGCGGCCGGTCTTCTCCGACACCCGCTTGTACTTCACGCGGGCGCCGGTGCCTTCTTCCAGCTGATGGAAGGACAGATCCTCCTGGTGAGCAGCGGTGTAGAGCTTCACGGGCACGTTGACGAGGCCGAAGCTGATCGACCCAGTCCAGATTGCACGGGGCATGCACCGTCTGTACCCGGGAAGAATTGTCGGCATGCCCGGCAAGCTCGAGCGCTACCAGGAGATGCGGGACTTCGAGAAGACTCGCGAGCCGCGCGGAGATGTGGTTCCTGGGGAGGAGCGGCGGTTCGTGATCCAGGAGCATCATGCCCGCGCCCTGCATTGGGATCACCGGTTCGAACACGAGGGCGTGTTGCTGTCGTTCGCGGTGCCGAAGGGCACGCCGCCCGATCCGCGCGTGAACCACCTCGCCGTTCACACCGAGGACCATCCGATCGAGTACCTCGACTTCGACGGCGAGATCCCCGAGGGCGAGTACGGCGGCGGCACCATGAAGATCTGGGACCGCGGTACGTACGACTTGCACGAGCTGACCGACAAGAAGCTCACCGTCGACTTCCACGGTGAGCGGGCGCGGGGTCGCTACGCGCTGTTCCAGACGCGCGGCAATCAATGGATGATCCACCGCATGGATCCACCCGAGGATCCGACGCGCGACCTGCTCCCGGACGCGTTCGCGCCGACAACGGCAACGGTCGAGGCGAAGCTGCCGGGCGGCGACGGCTGGGTGTTCGAGCCGGCGTGGGGCGGCTTCCGCGCCAACGTCGGCATCGAAGGTGGCCGGGTCGCGTGGGCCGTCGACGAAGACAGCGCGGAGATCAGTGGGCCGCTCGTCGAACTGGCGCGCATGGCCGAATGGCAGGACGTGACGCCGATGGTGCTCGACGTCGAAGTCGTGATCCTGGGCGACGACGGTCGTCCCGATGCCGACCTGCTCGCGGCGCGGCGCAAGCCCGGCCTCTCGCGGGCGCGCGTCCTCACCCACGCCAAACGGCATCCGGCCACCGTCGCCGTATGCGACCTCCTTTGGTACGACGGCCACTCGCTCACCCAGTTACCCGCCGACGAGCGCCGCGCCGCGCTCGAACGGCTCGCACTCAAGGGCCCCACGTGGACCACGTCGACGGTCAGCCACGACGGTGACGCCTTGCTGGCCGCGGTGAACGCGCAAGGCCTGCCCGGCGTGCGCGGTCGTCATGAAGAGCACGACCTCGTGTGGGTCGCGCCGTAGCCTGCCTCATGGCCGCAACGACGCACGCGCCGCTCCCGACCCTCCGCACCGAGGCCGAGCGCATGCAACGGCTCGCGCTGATGCGGCGACGGGCGACGGGCATGCTCGCCGCGGTCACGGTGGCGTTCGCGGTCGTCACGATCACCGGCGCCCATGGCTGGCTCGGGTACGTGCAGGCCACGGCCGAAGCGTCGATGGTCGGCGCGCTGGCCGACTGGTTCGCCGTC
>DASRJI010000104.1:0-8034 GCA_035649535.1 Acidimicrobiales bacterium
AGCCGTCCAAGATCATCCGGCGCGCCGGCCGCCCGCCGCAGCGCCAGCCGTCCGTGCCCGTCCTGTTCGCCAAGCCGCCGCTCGTCGCCCGCATGTTGCACGCGACCGCCAACCCGACCGTGCCCTACTTCCTGCTCCTCGCCGGGATGCTCCTCATCCTCTTCGAGTTCTTCAGCATCGGCGTCGGCCTGGCCGCCGCCGCCGGCGTCCTCGCCATCGCGCTCTCGGCGTACGGGTTCGGCGTGCTGCCGACCCGTCCGCTTGGCCTGGGCCTGCTCGTGCTGGGCATGTTCGGCCTCAGCGTCGACCTGCAAGCGGGCGCGCCTCGTGCCTGGACCGTGATCGGCGCCGCGTCGCTGATCGGCGGCAGCCTCACGCTGTACGCCGGGCTCTCGGTGCCGCTCGTCGCCGTGGTCGTCGTGCTGGCCGGCACTGCTCTCTTCGTCGGCGCGGCGATGCCGGCGGTGATGCGGGCCCGCTTCTCCACGCCGACGATCGGGCGCGAGTCGATGCTCGGCGAACTCGGGGTCGCCCGGTCGGCCATCGACCCCGACGGCACCGTCGAGGTGCGCGGCGCGCCGTGGCGCGCACGGACCAATCGGGCCACGCCGCTGGCGGTTGGGGACCGCCTCAGGGTTGTGGGAATCGACGGACTCGTCCTCGAAGTCGAGCCGGAGAGTGGTGGCGCAAAGGACTATCGCCACTGAGCGTGGTCGAAAGATGCACGAAACTGCAGGTCAGGCGTCTTTCCACAGGGAAATTCACCCCTTGTACACGCCATCCACAGGGCGTACTGTGACCGCCCGGAAGCGGGAGGCGCCAAGGAATGAGTGTTCAGCGGATCGGCCCCGATCGGGAAGAAGAACTGTGGCAGGACAAGGCCGCGTGTCGAGGCCCGCAGTCCAGCCATTTCTTCCCGCCGTCGCACTTCGAACGCAAGGACGAGAAGGAGGCACGCGAGACGCGTGCCAAGGCCATCTGCGACATCTGTTCCGTCCGCGAACCGTGCCTCGAGTTCGCCATCCGGATCCGCGAGCCCCATGGCATCTGGGGCGGGCTCAACGAGATCGAGCGCAAGCAAGTTCTCACCCGCCGCCTGGGTTAACAGCCCCTCACGACCGGATACCCTCTGCTTGCAATGGCAAGCGCGGTCGTTCCCCCCTCTGACCACCTGGTCTGGAGCCGCACGAGCGTCGACGGTCGGCCCGCGCTTTATGGCGTCGCCGGCGAGGGCCTGCCGGTCCTGTTTCTGCACGGTTGGGGCCTGGGCCAGCACGCCTACAAACGGGCGCTGAAGCGGCTCGTCCAGATCGGCTGCCAGGTCTACGCCCCCGCGCTCCCGGGTTTCGGCGGCACGGCCGAGCTGCCGGGCGACCAGCTCTCGTTCGCCGGCTACGCCGACTGGGTCGCCGCCTTCCTCGACGCCGTCGGCGTCACCGAGCAGGTGTTCCTCGTCGGCCACAGCTTCGGCGGTGGCGTGTCGATCAAGTTCGCCCACGACCACGCCGATCGCGTGCGGTATCTCGTACTCGTGAACTCGCTGGGCGGCTCGATGGCCGGCCGCCCCCTGTGGGACTGGGGCATCCACTTCCCGGGTGACGTCTTCCCGTTCTCGATCCGCCAGGTTCTTCCCGTCGTCCTAGAGGACGCGCTGCCCAACGTCATCCGCAACCCGCGAGCCATGTGGAAAGTCGCCAACCTGGCCCGCACCGCCGACCTCACGCCCGAACTCGAACAGATCAAAGAGAACCAGCTGCCCGTCGTCGTGCTTTGGGGCGACAAGGACAAGATCATCCCGAAGAGCGCGTTCGACGCGCTTTGCACCGCGATCGGCAAGGAGGGCTCGGTGATCGAAGGCAGTCACTCGTGGCTGCTCGCCGATCCCGAGGCGTTCGTCGAGGTGATCACCAACGACATCGAGGTCGCCCAGATGGCGCGCTCGATGGAGGCGGCCAACGCGTCGCTGGCGTCCACGCGCCGCCGGCGGCGCCTCGCCGCGTTGCCCCGCCTCCTCCCGTCGCTCCGTGCCAAGGCGCCCAGCGGCGACTCAGCGAAGCCGTAGGTCGCGCCGGAGGCGCGCAATGTGAGGAGCCGGCGCCGCGCGATGCTGGCGCCTCAATGCGTCGGCTCTCGCGTGCGGCGATCGCACTCGTTATCTCGGCGGTGACCGTGCCGGTCGCGGTCGCGGGCACGGTGCTGGGCTCGTTCCTGATCCTGCCGTTGCCCGCGACCGCGCCGACGCTGACCGCCGGCGTCGAGAGCCAGATCAGCCACGTGTACGACATCAACGGCGACGAGATCGGCGTGTTCCGCAAGTTCGACCAGAGCATCCCGGTCAAGCGGGCTGACATCCCCGCCGTCCTCAAGCGCGCCGTCGTCGCGTCGGAGGATCGCAACTTCTACAGCCACAAGGGCGTCGACATCCGCGGCACCCTGCGCGCCCTCGTCGCCGACCTGCGGGGCAAGGAGATCAGCCAGGGCGGGTCCACCATCACGCAGCAGTTCGTCAAGAACCGCGTGCAGGGTGTCGGCAACGAGCGGACCGTCACCCGCAAGATCCACGAGGCGATCCTCGCCAGCCAACTCGAACGCAGCCGGCAGTACAGCAAGGAAGAGATCCTCTTCCGGTATCTGTCGACGATCTACCTGGGCGAGGGCGCGTACGGCGTCGGTGCCGCGGCCGAGACCTACTTCCGCAAACCGGTGTCGAAGCTGAGCCTGTCGGAGTCGGCGCTCCTTGTCGGCATCATCCCCGCGCCGAGCGCCTACCAGCCGCGTGGGAATCCCGCGGGTGCCGATGCGCGCCGCCTCGCCGTCCTCACCACGATGCTCCGCCAGCACGTCATCACCCAGGCGCAGTACGACGAAGCGGCGGCCCAGCACGTGTGGTTGATGGCGGCGGGCAAGCCGCCGGGGCCCGGCACCCTCGTGTACCCGCCGCAACGGCAGCAGACGAAGTACCCGTACTTCGTCGACTACGTCCAGCGGTACCTGACCGCGCGCTACGGAGAAGAACGCGTGTTCAGAGGCGGGCTGCGCATCCAGACCACGCTGGATCCCGCGTTGCAGATCGCCGCCGAGAAGGCGGTGGCGGACAGCCTCAAGGGCACGGCGGCGCCGGTGGAGATGGCGCTGGCGTCGGTCGAGCCGCCGACGGGATTCGTGAAGGCGCTGGTGGGCGGGCGTGACTTCTACAACGGGGCGTCGGGTCAGGTGAACCTTGCGTTGGCGGACTGCCCGGTCAAGCCCAAGTCGATGGCCAAGGTCGAAGTGACCGCCGCGTGCTGGGACGATCCGAAGATCGCGACCGGCGGCGGCGGGCCCGGCCGCCAGACCGGGTCGTCGTTCAAGGCGTTCACGCTGGCCGCCGCGCTCGAGGAGGGCGTGTCGCCGGCCAAGGTCTATCCGGCGCCGTCGAAGATCACGATCGGCAAGGACACCTTCGCCAACAACGAGAGCGAAGGTGGCGGCAGCCAGACGATCCGCAACGCGACCGCCCACTCGATCAACACCGTGTTCGTCCAGTTGCTGCGCGACGTCGGCATCAAGCCGACAGCCGAGATGGCCAAGAAGCTCGGGATCACCGGCGCGTGGTACAGCCCGACGTACCACGGGCTCAGCTACACGCTCGGCGTGCTCGACACGTCGCCGCTCGACATGGCGTCGGCGTACGGCGTGTTCGCGGCGCGCGGCCAGCGGTTCGCGCCGACGCCCGTAGTGAAGGTGCAGGACCCGAACGGCAAAGTGCTCGAGGACAACCGGAAGCGCCAAGGCGACCAAGTGATCGAGCAAGTCGTCGCCGACAACGAGACCGACATCTTGCGCGGCGTGATCAGCGGCGGCACCGGGACCGGCGCCAATATCAACCGGCCGGCGGCGGGCAAGACCGGCACCGGCGAGAACTTCACCAACGCGTGGTTCGTCGGGTTCACGCCGACGCTGTCGACGGCGGTGTGGATGGGCAAGTCGACCGGTGAGGACCCGAGCAAGCCTGAGTACTCGCTTCGCGGTGTGCGCGGCCTGTCCCGGGTGTACGGCGGGACGATCCCAGCGGCGACGTGGCGCGCGTTCATGACGGTCGCGCTCAAGGACGTGCCGGTGACGGACTTCAGCCAGCCGGCGCCGATCCGTTCGGTCGCCGACGCCCTCGAGCGCAAGGCCCGCGGCGGCTTCGACCCCGGCGCCCGCCGCGACATCGGCGGCCCCGACAGCGGCGGACCCTACGAAGTTGACGTCCCGTCCCCCGTCGCCGTCCCGCCACCAACTACCTCAACGACCGACCCCCGCAGCCCCCCAAGCACCGGACTCTTGTTCCCATAGAGCGTTCTCACTCGACTTTGTTGCACTTGTCGTTCTGGGAGAACCACAACTGCAACAAAGTCGGTAGCGCTTAGCGCTTAGCGCTTAGCGCCGGCGCCGCTGACTTCGTCGTCGGAGGGGCACTTCAAGACCTTGTCGCACGCGGCGCGGATGGGGATGGCGAAGAACACGTCGTCGGTGACGAAGCCGAGATTGCCGGTGTACGTGCGCGACGCGACGGCGAGCACTTCGCCCTTGGAATTGAGCAGCGGACCGCCCTGGAATGACGGGCCAATGGCGGCGTCGTGCTGGATGCCGGCGGAGGACACGTCGGCGACAAACCCTTGGCTGATCGAACCGCCCGACGCGCCGAGACCCGACAGGGCGAAGATGCGGTCACCGGTCTTCACTACGGGGGTGCGCGGTGCGAACGGGAGCCGCGGCACGTTGCCTTTTTGGAGGATGAGGAGGGCGAGGTCCTTGTCCTCCTGCCAGGTCCACAAGGTGGCCTTCACCTGTTGATCGCCTTGCCGCACGGTTATCGGGGGCCCGGGCGCGTGGGTCGCGGCGCGCACCGTCGAGTACGAGGTCAACAGCAGCGACTGGTTCGAGTCCGACGCCACGACGAAACCGGTGCCGACGGTCGCCGCGCCGCCTTCGTCGAGACTCGAGACGAAGAAGAGCGAAGGCCGCACCTTCTTGACGAGCGCTTCGAGGGTGTCGCCCTCGGCCCGAATTCGCTGTAGCGGTTCCAGTTCCTTCTGAATCTGCTCGCGTGCGTCGGCGCCCGATTTCTGGATCGTCTTGATCGCGTTCTTGAAGTTGCTGTTGAAGTCCTTGGTCAGCGCGTTGACCTTCTCCTCAGTCCGGTCCTTGCGGAACTGGTAGTAGGAGAAGAAGACGACGCCGCTGAAGGCGGCGCCGACGCTGAACGCGAGGATCAGCATCGCCATGCCCAGCGCGGTCTGCGGCATGAGACGGTCCCGCCACTCCTTGACGCTCGGTCCCGGCACGGTGGACACCGTAGTTGCCGTAGTTTCAGATCTCAGTGGAGCCCAAGGATGCGGCAACCGTGATGCTCGTGCGGGACGCCGCCGCCGGCATGGAGGTCTTCATGCTGCGCCGGAACCTGGCTTCGGTGGGGTGGAGCGGCCTGCACCTCTTCCCGGGTGGCGCGGTCGACGAGGAAGACCGTCACGCCGACCTCGAGCACGTGTGTCGCGGTCGCTCGGAGGAACAGGCCAGCGCGATCCTCGGCGTGGACAGTGGCGGCCTCGCGTTTTGGGTCGCGGCGGTCCGTGAGTGTTTCGAGGAAGCCGGTGTGTTGCTGGCGTGCGACGCGGAAGGTCACGTCATCTCCTTCGCCGACGACGCAACCTCGGCCCGATTCGAAAAGCACCGCGCTGCGGTCGACACCGGCGAGCGGCGCCTGCTCGATGTGTGCCGCGCCGAAGGCCTGACCATCAACGCCGGCGCCATGCACTACTTCAGCCACTGGATTACGCCGGTGGGCGCGCCGCGCCGGTACGACACGCGGTTCTTCGTCGCCGCCGCGCCGCCCGAGCAGGTTCCCTTGCACGACGATCGCGAGGCGATCGCCCAGCTCTGGGTTCGTCCGGGCGACGCGCTGAGCCGTCACGCGGCGGGCGAGCTGGAGATGATCCCGCCGACGGTCGAGAACCTGAAAGGCATTGCCCGCTTCGACCGAACCGCCGACCTTCTTGCCGCCGCCGCGGCGATCGCCGAGGTGCCGACGATCCTGCCGCGGCTCGCCGACGACAGCGTGACCGGCGTCCGCATCCTGTTGCCGGGTGACGACGGTTATGACGAATGCCTGAGCTGACGCCCGGCAAAGTCATCCGCCTCAGTCCGCTGGTCCGCCGAGTGCTGGCGCCGAACCCGAACATCATGACGGGCCCGGGAACGAACACCTATCTGATCGGCGGCGACGAGATAGCCGTCATCGATCCTGGGCCCGACGACTCGGAGGAGCACCTCGACGCGGTCGCCGCCGCCGGCGACGGGCGGATCCGCTGGATCCTCGTCACCCATACCCACTCCGATCACTCGCCCGGCGCGGTCGGGCTCAAGGCACGCACCAACGCCGAGGTCCTCGGGTTCGACGAGCGCGATGGGTTCGTACCCGATCGGGCGATCGCCGATGGCGACGTCCTGCACGACGCGACCGCATCGTTCCGGCTGCGCGCCCTCTACACGCCGGGCCACGCGTCGAATCACCTGTGTTACGTCCTCGACGACGAGGGCGTCCTGTTCTCCGGCGACCACATCATGAGCGGCTCGACCGTCGTGATCGCCCCGCCCGACGGCGACATGACGACGTACCTGGCGTCGCTGGCCTCGGTCGGCGGGATGGACTTCAGCGCCGTGTTCCCGGGCCACGGCGACGTCATCGACGACGCCAGGGCCAAGGTCGAGGAATACACCGAGCACCGGCTGGCCCGCGAGGCCCAGGTTCACGGCGCGCTGACGGCGGCGTCGAGCCCGATGAGCGTCGAGCAGCTGGTGGCGGCGATCTATGCCGACGTGAAGGCCGAACTGCACCCGATCGCGCAGTTCAGCGTGTGGGCCCACCTGCGGCGGCTTGCCATTACCGGCCAGGTTCGCCCAGTCACGGGCGATGTCGACGCTCTCGACGCCACCTGGACGGCCTCCGGGTAGGTCATGGCCCCGTTGGCGGCGAAGTAAGTCCTGATGTCCGAACGGGAGACCGGGAACCGGCGCAACCTCACGCTCGCTGAGGCGGCCGAATTCCTGCGCGTGAGTGAAGAGGCGGTGCTGGCCCTCGTCGGCGCCGGCTACCTCGCGACCGCGGACGCCGACATCGCGCCCGACGATCTGCTGTTCCCGCTCGTCGAACTCAAGGCCTTCCTCGCCCGCAACGCCGACTACGGCTCCGGGAACCTGCTCGACACATTCGACGCCGAGACTGCCGACCCGCGGGCGCTCCTCGACGCGCTCGACGGCAAGTCCGAGGAGATGGCCCGCCGGGCCTTCGACATCTTCTCGAGCGTGTTCCCGGAGGCGTCGACGTGGTCCATCAGCCAGCAGGCGCGGTTCATCGAGCAGGCCAAGGCGCGGTTCGAGGCGATCCTGGCCGTGACCGGCCAGGGCGCCGAAGTCGACGAGGCGCTCGTCGGCGACCTCGAGGAGGTCGGGGCGACGGCGGCGTGGGCCGACTCGTCCCTGCCGGAGTTGCTCGTCGTTCTGCGGATCTCACGCGACCTCGTCGTGCAGACCGCGGTCGAGCTGGCCGAGGAGCGGGGCCGGCACTGGGGCCTGGCGCTGTCGCTGTTGCTGACGCGGGTCTTGCCGGCGATGGACCGACTTACGGACTCGCTTGCGCAGGGCTACTGGCACGCCACGTTGGCGCGCGAGGAAGAGAGCAAGGCGCGCTACCGCGACGTCGTCGAGCACTCGTCGGACGGCATCTACGAAGTCGACCTCGACGGCGGCATCCAGTACGCCAACCCGTCGCTCGCGATCATTCTCGGCCGGCCGGCCGAGGAGCTCGACAACATCCCGCTGGGCGACGTTCTCCCTGGCGTAGCCGCTGACGCGGTCGCCACCCAGGAGATCACGATCCTGCGGCCCGACGGCGTCCGGCGCGTCCTCGACGTGATGTCGATGCCCCGCTACCGCGACGGCATGCTGTTCGGGTTCCACGGCGTCGTCCGTGACGTGACCACCGCGCACGACCTCGAAGCCGAGAAGAAC
>DASRJI010000105.1:0-35119 GCA_035649535.1 Acidimicrobiales bacterium
CCGTTGAACGCCGGGTTCTCGGCTGCGTACCACCCGAGGAAGTGGTCGACCGAACGGTTCTCCTGCATCAGGACAACCAAGTGGTCAACCGGCGTGCGCGCGTGGCGCGACCCGAGGCCGGTCGGGGCGAGCAGCTCGACCAGCGACGCAGCCGAGGCGCGGCCGGCGGTCGCCGCTAGGCCGACACCGCCCGCGGCGCCCTTCAAGAACGTTCGACGATCCATGTGCCTATCTTCGCCGTGCGCCGGTCGACTCCTGGCGAGGGTCACCAACGGTTCGCATGCCGTTAGCGTGCGCGTCATGAGCTTGAAGGTTGTCGGTGCCGGCGTCGGGCGCACAGGAACGCATTCGTTGAAGGTCGCCCTCGAGCAACTCCTCGGTGGGCCCTGCTACCACATGGTCGAGGTGTTCGGGCACCCCGAGCACGTTCCGGCGTGGACCGCGGCGATGAAGGACGAGGCCGTCGACTGGCCGTCGGTGTTCGAGGGTTTCGTCGCGTCGGTCGACTGGCCAGGCGGCGGCGTCTGGGAGCAGATCTATGCGGCCAATCCCGATGCCATGGTGCTGCTGTCGACGCGCGACAGCGCCGACACGTGGTGGAAGAGCGCGAGCCGCACGATCTTCCTCGGCATGGGCGGCGACGGCGGCAACCTGCCGCGGGAAGGCGCGTGGCACGAGATGGCGATGGCGATGATGGACCGCTTCACGCCCGACTGGCAGCAGGAGGGCGCGGCCAAGGCCGCGTACGACGCGCACAACGCGCACGTACGGGCGACGGTCCCGGCCGACAAGCTCATCCAGTGGCAACCCACCGACGGGTGGGGCCCACTGTGCGAGGGCCTCGGCGTGGCCATCCCCGAGAACGACTTCCCGGTGACCAACACCACCGCCGAGTTCCGCCAGATGATGGGCTTAGAGCCCGATAGCTAGACCGCTTTGCGGTAGCGGGCGACCGCGAGCGGTGCCAGCACCGCGAGCAGCCCGATCGACCAGGCCAACGCCCGGAACACCGGCTCGGCGGTCGGCACGCCACCATTCATCAGCGCGCGCGTCGCGTCGACGACCGCGGTGACCGGCTGGTTCCGGGCGAACGTCTGCAGCCACCCCGGCATCGTCGCCACCGGCACGAACGCGCCGCTGGCAAACGTCAGCGGCATGAGCACGGGGAACACCATCAGCTGCGCCGTCTCCCCGCTCGACGCCATCAGGCCGATCGTTGCGAAGCCCCACGCCACTGCGTAGGAGAACAGCAGAAGGATGCCGACGCCGGCGAGGAAGCCGAGCAGCCCATTGTGGATCCGGAAGCCAACGAGCAGCCCGACGCCTGTCATCAGAATGATCACCCAGACGTTGCGGACGAGGTCGGCCGTCGTGCGACCGACCAGCACTGCGGACCGAGCCATCGGCAACGAGCGGAACCGTTCGATCAGGCCCTTGCCCATGTCGTCGGCGAGACCGACGGCGGTGCCGATCGCGCCGAACGCGATCGTCTGCACGAAGATCCCGGGCATCAAGTAGTCGACGTAGCGGAAGCCGGGCGTCTGGATGGCGCCACCGAACACGTAGCGAAACAGCAGGATGAACATCACCGGCTGGATGCTCGAGAAGAACATGGCGTCGGGGATACGTGTGATCGCGATCAGGTTGCGCCACGTGACGGCCAACCCGTCGGCCACCGCCCACGACAACTTGCTGCGCTCCTGGCGGACGAGCGACGTCGAGGTCGCCGTCGGCTTGTCGAGCGTGGTTGTGGCACTCATGTGGCGCTGACCTCCTCCTCGGCCTTGTGGCCGGTGAGCGCGAGGAACACATCGTCGAGGCTGGGCTCGCGCAGGTTGATTGTGGTCGGCTTGATGCGGGCCGTGTTCAGCACGCGCAGCGCATCGGGCAGGAGCCTGGCCCCGTCCTTGGTCGTGATCTCGACGACGGTCGTATCGAGCTGCGGCTTGGCGACCTTGGCCAAGGCCGTCGCCGCCCGCTTGGCCGCCGCCTTGCTCGAGAACCCGAGGTCGATGACGGTGTTGCCGATGCTCGCCTTGAGCTTGGCCGGTGACCCGCTGGCGATGACTTTGCCGTGGTCGACCACCGCGAGCTGTTCAGCCAGACGGTCAGCCTCCTCGAGGTACTGCGTGGTGAGCAGCACCGTCGTACCGTCGGTCACCAACTCCTCGACCATCTCCCACACATCGGCCCGGCCCGCAGGGTCGAGTCCGGTGGTCGGCTCGTCGAGGAACAGCACCGGCGGGCGGTGCACGAGCGCGGCGGCCACGTCGAGTCGCCGCTTCATGCCGCCTGAATACGTCTTCGACGGTCGCGACGCCGCCTCGGTCAGGTCGAACCGCTCGAGCAGTTCATCGACGCGCGCCTTGATGAGATCGCGCGGCATGTGCGTGAGCCTGCCGATCAACCGCAGGTTCTCGCTCCCGGTCAGGTTCTCGTCCACGGCGGCGAACTGGCCGGCGAGGCCGATCGAACACCGCACGAAGTTCTGATCCTTGGTGACGTCGCGGCCGAGCACCTTGGCCGTGCCGCCGTCGGGATTGAGGATGGTTGTGAGGATCCGCACCGCGGTTGTCTTGCCGGCGCCGTTAGGCCCCAGCAGGCCGAACACCGTCCCGGGCGGAACCTCGAAGTCGATGCCGTCGAGGGCCACGATGCTGCCGAAGTTCTTGCGCAGGCCCGCGACGGAGATAGCCGGTTCCGTCATGTCGACCACCCTCCCACCGGTGGCCGCGCTACACCAAAACCGCTGGTGAGGGACTAGTTGGGGAACCTCACGAGGCGACCAGGACGGGCGCCCGTGGGCTCGCCGTCCTCGTACGTGACCTGGCCCGCGACGACGGTGGCCTTGTAGCCGTCGACCTTCTGCACCAGTCGGCGGCCACCGGCCGGCAGGTCGAACACCATCTCGGGCTCGTAGAGGCGCATCCCTTGGAGGTCGACGAGGTTGAGGTCGGCCCGCTTGCCCACTTCGATCGTGCCCCGGTCAGTGAAGCCGTATGTCTTGGCGGTCTTCTCGGTCTGCAAGTGGACCGCCTGCTCGAGCGAGAGCTTGTCGCCGCGGTTGCGGTCGCGCACCCAGTGCGTCAGCAACGACGTCGGGAACGACACGTCGCAGATGAGCCCGCAGTGCGCGCCACCGTCGCTCAAGCCGACGACAGTGCGCGGGTGCGTCATCATCTCGCGCAGCGCGTCGTGGTTGTTGTCGACGTAGGACGCGAGCGGTGCGAACAGCAACGCCTTGCCGTCGCGCTCGAGCAACCAGTCGAGGACGACGTCCTGCGGCGTGCGGCCGTCGCGCTCAGCGACGGCGGCGACGCTCGTCTCCGGCGCCGGCTCGTAGTCGGGCGGGTCGCCCAGCGGGAACATCTGGCCGAAGCGCGACATGAGCGTGACGGCGATGGCGTTCGTCGTGCCGGGCTCGTCGGCGAGGAGCGCGGCGCGCACCTCGGGCTTGCGCAACTCGGCGACGCGCTCGGCCAATGGGAGGTCGGCGATGGCGCGGTATGTCGGATGGGTGATGAACGGATGCAACGACGACTGCAAGCCGAACAACATGCCGGTGGGCCGCACGGACACTTGCGGGACGAGGTCGATGCCCTCGGCCGCCATGCGGTCGGCGTGGTCCAACGAGTCGCGGTACGCGGTGGGCGCGTACGGCGCTTGCGCGAGGGCGTAGGTAACCGTGCCGCCTGTGCGCCGGGCCAGCTCGACCATCAGCTCCTGCTCGGCCGCTCCGGTGGCCTGGTCGGTGACGACTTGGAACACACCATGACCGGCGCGACCGAGCGCGTCGCCGATGGCGAGCAGCTCGTCGCCCGGCGCGGTGGTGCCGGGGATCAGCCCGTGACGCGAGCTGTGCAGCACCGTGCGCGATGTCGAGAAGCCGCACGCGCCGGCCGCCATCGCCTCTTCGGTGAGCTTGGCCATTTGCAGGACATCGTCGGCGGTGGCGTCGTCGTGGGCCCGCTCGCCCATCACATAGGCGCGGAGCGCGGCGTGCGGGACCTGGGCGGCGATGTCGACGGTGCGCGGCGTCGTGTCGAGGGCGTCGAGGTATTCGCCGAAGCTTTCCCACTGCCAGTCGATGCCTTCGTGGAGCGCGGTGCCCGGAATGTCCTCGACGCTCTCCATCAGCTCGATGAGGAAGTCCTGACCGTTGGGCCGAACCGGCGCGAAGCCGACGCCGCAGTTGCCCATGACGACGGTGGTCACGCCGTGCCAGCTCGACGGCGTCATGTCGGGGTCCCAGGTGGCCTGGCCGTCGTAGTGCGTGTGGATGTCGACCCAACCAGGCATGAGGGCCAAGCCCTCGCCGTCGATTTCGCGCCGGCCGGCGTCGGCGACCACGCCGACCTCGGTAATGAGTTCACCGTCGATGGCGACGTCGGCGATGCGGGCGGGGGCTCCGGTGCCGTCGACGACGGACGCCCCCCGGATCACGAGCTCATGCATGGGCGAAGGGTAGCGACAGCGGTCAAGTCGGAGCACGTGGCAACCGATAGAAGGCAAGGAAATGACCATGACCCAGGAAATCCATGCCCCGACCACCACGAACTGCGCCCGATGCGGCGAGCCAGTCGGTAACGACGACGAGCGCTGCCTGGGATGCAACAAGCGCGTTCATCCGCTGCGCGCTCGTGCGTACGCGTCGATTCCTGATTCCCAGCTGACCCGGCCCGCTCGGCCGGCCCGGACGCGCCTCGGCGACTTGCCGCCGGTCGCGCCGAACTCGATCGCCGGGCTCCAGCGCGCGGCACGCGCCGCGGCTGAGGCGGAGCTAGAAGCGGTTGCGGCTCGCGGCGCGCCCGAACGCGCCAAGCGGCGCGCCCTCAGCGCCGTCCGCCATCTCTGGCACGGCTAACAGGCGCCGGATCCACCGGCCGACCGTGCGCACAGCTTCAGCGACGTGCGACGCGTTGACCGCGAAGTACGCGGCGAGGAACTGCACGTCTTAGGCCGCGCGCCGCTGGGCGGCGGCGCGAACTCGCTCGCGCACGTCGGGCGCCGTGTCGAGCAGGCTGGCGAACTCACGACGGTTCTGCACGAGCACGCGGACGTCGGTGACGGCGCGAACGCTCGCGTTGCGCGGCGCGGCATCGATGAGCGCGACCTCGCCGACGAAGTCGCCGGGGCCGAGGCGAGCGATCCGGCGCCCGCCCTTGCGGACTTCGACGTCGCCGCCGGTGATGACGAAGAACTCGCGGCCAACGCCGCCTTCGGCAATGAGATGGGTGCCGGCAGGAAGGGCCAGCTCGGTGAAGAGCTGGTCGATCGCGGCGAGTTGGGTGGGCCCGAGGCCGTCGAACAGCTCGACTGCCTGAAGCCGGTTCCGTCGGTGGTGGCCGATCACGGCGCCTCCTCTGAGTGCTTGCAAATGTTAGCACATGCGAAGCGGTCGCGAACGGACCTCAGGAGGCGGCGATACGCCCCAGGGCCTCGGCAACCACCGAGGCGTCGTCGCCCAGGAACCGCACAAAGTGGTCGGAAACGCCCCGGAAGTGCGTGGGAGACGCCGCCTCGTACCGCTCGCGCCCCGACGCGGTGAGCACGAGGAAGTAGCCCCGTCGGTCAGACGGGCACGTCTCGCGGGCGATGAGGCCCTGCTTCACCATGCGGTCAGCGAGCCGGGTGAGCCCGCTCGGCGTGACCAGCACGTTGGCGGCCAGCTCCTTCATCCGTAGCGCATTGCGCGGGGCGTTGTTGAGGTGGAGCAGGACCTCGAACTCGCTCAGCGACAAGCTGTGCTCGGCGCGCAGCTCGGCCTCGAGCTTCTCCAGCACGTGGCGCTGGGCACGTAGGAACCCCACCCACGCTGCCTCTTCACGATCGTTCATTCGAGCCATGGAATATCCTTGTTTGTACAACGTTTGACATGTGTAGAAAGTTCCACGAACCCCTCTTGGAGGCCCGCATGAGCACCACCGCACAGCTTGTCCGCGACTACGAAGGCGCCGTGATCCCCGAACCGGGAACCTACGCCCTCGATCCGAGTCACACCGCCGTCGAATTCGTCGCCCGTCACCTCATGATCTCCAAGGTCAGGGGCGCATTCACCGATGTCAGCGGCACCGTCAACATCGCCGATCGTCCCGAAGATTCCTCCGTATCGGTGAGCATCGCCACCGCCAGCATCAACAGCGGCGACAAGACCCGCGACGGCCACCTGGCCAGCGCGGACTTCTTCGACGTCGAGACCTACCCGACGATCAGCTTCGTTAGCACCGATGTCGCGCACGCCGGCGGCGAGAAGTGGAACGTCACTGGTGACCTCACCGTCCGCGACGTCACCCGCCCCGTGGTGCTGTCCGTCGAGTTCGAAGGCGCTACCGCCACGCCGTTCGGCGACGAGCGCATCGGCTTCTCGGCCTCGGCCGAGGTCGACCGCGAGGACTGGGGCCTCACCTGGAACGCCGCCCTCGAAACCGGCGGTGTGGTGGTCGGCAAGAAGGTCCGCCTCGAGTTCGCCGTCGAAGCGATCCGCCAGCAGTAAACCTCGCGCCGCCACGCCCGCATAACGTCGAGATATGCGGGCGTGGCGGACTCATTCGTTGGGAGAGCCGAGGGACGTTCTCAAGCTCGAGGACGTCGACGAACCGGCGGCGCGCGACGGCCACGTCCTCATCGACGTCGACGCCGCCGCGCTCAACTTCCCTGACGTGCTGCTCCTCCGGGGCCAGTACCAGGAGAAGCCGCCGCTCCCGTTCACACCGGGTCTCGAAGTCGCCGGCCGTCGCGTGGACAACGGCGACGCGGTGATCGCGCTGGCCGGCCTGCCCGACGGCGGCCTGGCCGAGCGGGTCAGCGTGCACGAGTCGTCGGTGTTACCGGCGCCTCCCTCGTTGACGGCCGGTGAGGCCGCCGCCTTGCCGATCACCTACCACACGGGGTGGTTCGCGCTGCACCACCGTACCCACCTCGATGCCGGCGAGACCTTGCTCGTGCACGCCGGTGCCGGCGGTGTCGGTTCGGCCGCCATCCAACTCGGTAAGGCCGCGGGAGCGCGCGTCATCGCCACCGCCGGCGGGCCGGCCAAGGTCAAGACCTGCCTCGACCTCGGCGCCGACGTCGGCATCGACTACAACGCCGAGGACTTCGTCGAGGTCGTCAAGGCCGAGACCAACGGCGGGGGGGCCGACGTCATCTACGACCCGGTCGGCGGCGACGTGTTCGACAAGTCGCGCAAGTGCATCGCCTACAACGGCCGCCTGCTCGTCATCGGTTTCACGAGCGGGCGCTTTCCCGAGGCGCCGGCCAATCACGTCCTGATCAAGAACTACGCAGTGATCGGCGTGCACTGGGGACTGTCACGGCGCAAGGAGCCCCACCTCCTGCACGAGATCCATGACGCGCTCACCGCTCTGGCCGACGCCGGGCACATCAAGCCGCTGCTCGGCGACGACGTGCCGTTCGACGGCGATGTGCCGGGCGCGCTCGAGGCGCTGGCCTCGCGCAAAACAGTCGGCAAGATCGTTGTCACTCGACGCGACTGACCCCGACGGCCTGGTCGACGCGACCTTCGAAGGGCTGCGACAAGCCGCAGCCGACCTCGACGGGGCCACGATCCTCGACTGCGCCTTCACCGATTGCGATCTCAACGCCGTCCAACTCCGCGACGCCCGTCTTGAGCGCGTGCAATTCACGCGGTGCCGGCTCACCGGCGCGGCGTTCTCCGGCGCGCGGTTCCGGGACGTGACGTTTGCCGACTGCAAGCTGGACGACGCCAACTTCCGCATGGCGGTCGGCGAGACCGTCGTATTCGAAGACTGCGTGCTGACCAACGCCGATCTCTACGCGGCGTCGATGCCCGAGACCGCCTTCCGCCGGTGCGACCTCACTGCCGTCGAGTTCTCCAAGAGCAAGCTGGCCGGCTCCGACTTCCGCGGGTCGCGCATCGATGCCCTACGCGGCGGCGTCGACCTCCTCGGCGTCACGATCGACAGCGCGCAGATGATCCCCATGGCGCTCAGCCTGTTCGCCGCCCTTGGCATCAACGTCGAGGACGACGACCGCTAGTCGGTCGCAAGCGAACTGACACCAGAAACTCGCGGTATAGCGCGCGATTCTGGTGTCAGTTCGTTTGGTTGCGCTCGAGGTAGGCCCGGCCGCGGACATCGTCGCGTCGTCGAGGTCGGGCGCCGGCGGCGGCGCGGTCGGGTCCTCACGGTGGAACGCGATGCGGTACACAACCGCGTCGTCGTCCAGTTGCGGAACGTCAGCGTGATCGAACCGTCGCGCAAACCGGCGTGGAGGCGTTGCGGGAACAGCACCGCCCTAGAGCGCGAGCCTCACGGTCGTCGCGCCGGCGGCCGCCTTGGCCTCGCGCAATCGCTCGTTCTCGTAGCCGTTGGCCGGCACGCCAGGGCGTGTCCCTGCCGGGCACGTCGCAGCCACGGTGAACAAACGAGTGTCGTCGACGCACGCCCACGGAATCGGCGTGACACAGGACGCGGCGTGGAAGCGGGCGTCGGGTCCTTGCACCGCACAGGATCCGGCGCCGGCAGCCGGCTCGTTCGGCGCCCAGCTCCACACGAGTTGTGCCAGGCGCGGGTCGTCGGGATACAGCTGGTCGAAGCCCGGCATGTTCACGCCGCAGCGCACCATCCGCCGCGTCTCGGTGGCGGTCACCGCGCCGCCGCCGCCAGTGATCGCGCTGAGCCACGTGCTGTCCTCGTAGCGGCGGATCCAGTGGCTCGCGTAGCCAACCGCGGCCCGCTCGGCGAGACAGGCGGGATAGTCGGGGTAGTCGTCGCCATCGGCACTGCTCGACTCGTCCCACTGCGGCCCGCGCTCGTGAACCCAGCTGCCCCACGCGCCGGGGCCGCAGTTGCCGACGATGAGGACCCGCTTGCCGGCGGCGCGTATCGCGGCGCGACTCAGACCCATGGGCATCGGCGCGCACGGCTTGTTGGCCGGCGGCCGGTACACGAGGTTGCCGAGGATCGACTGGAGGTCGGCGACCGCCTTGTCGTGGGCGGCGGGATCACCGTCGAGGTTGTTCTCGAGGTACAGCAACACGATCTCGCCCGCGTTGGCCGGTTCGTCCAGCCACCCGCGCAGCTCGGCGAGACCGTCCGTGAACGGGCGGTCCACCGAACACCCGACGTGCACGACGATGGGACCGACGGGCGTCGGCTCGCCATGACACAGCACGACGTCGCTGATGTCGCCACGCGGATTGTCGAGGTGTGGCCACTTGTGGATGTCCATCTCGATCCCGCGCATGTCCATGCGGAGCTGGTCGCGCATTGAGTGCAACTGATTCGGATCGAGTTGGGTGACGGTTGGCGGATACGCCGAGGAGTTGAACGAGTTGTGGGTATGGGGGATGAGCTCGCGCAGGAACGGGGCGGTGTCGTCGAGCTTGCGCTGGAGCGTCAACGCCTTGTGCACCCAGGACTGCTCGTAGGCGCGCATGCGCGCTTCGGAAACGTCGATCCCGCCGATCGCGGTGCACGCATCGTGCGGCGGCCATTGCAGCCGTCGGCACTCGGCCGACACGCCATCGGTCACGGACTTGACCGTGCGTGTGACCGGATCCGCGGCCCGGCTCGGCGTCGCCAGGCTCACCAGCGCGAGCGCGGCAAGAAGCACCCCCAGAAGCTTCGTCATGCCTACAGGGTAGGCGGGACGTGCTCGGCCACGAAGTCGCGAAGCGCGGCGTACACCTCGTCGACGCTGCGATACAGCCGGGGCACGGACAGCGAACCGTGCGCGTGTTCATCGATATCGATGTGGCGGACAGCCACGCCGGCGTCGCGGCAGCGCTCCACGTAGAGGCAACCGTCCGGGCGCAGCGGATCGTGGCGCACCGTGTAGACGAGCGTCGGCGGAAGGCCGCGGAAATCAGCGGCGAGCAACGGCGACGCCAGCGGATCGCGGGGGTCGTGGTCGCCGAGATAGAGCGAGGCCGCCAGTCGGCAGTCGTCGACTGTCAGCCCGACGCCACGGTACGAGTCGAACCCGGGTGTCGACATCGACAAGTCGAGCGCCGGATAGATCAGCAGCTGCGCGGCCGGCGGCGAGCCCTTGTCCCGTGACGCGAGCGACAGCGCGGCAGCCAGGTTGCCGCCGGCGCTGTCACCGGCGACGACGAGCGACGACGGCGCGACGCCCAACTCGTCGGCGTGATCGATGAGCCATGCCCGCGCGTCCTCGACGTCATGGAGCGGACCGGGAAACCGATGCTCGGGCGCGAGGCGGTATTCCACCGAGATCACGACGGCGCGCGTGTCGGCGGCCAGGCGGCGGCAGATGTGGTCGCAACTCGCCAGCCCGCCGACGACAAAGCCGCCGCCGTGCGCGTAAAGGATGGGAACCCGTGTGGCGCCGGCGACCGGCCGATACACGCGCACATTGATCGCGGCGCCGTCTCGCGTCGGTATCGACCGATCCTCGGTGCGGGCCGCGGGCACCTTGCCCACGAGCATCTTCGGCGGTCCCGGCGTGAGCCGTTTGCCGATCGGCGAAGCGGCGATCTTCATCGGGCTCGGCGCCAGCCGCGCCGCCGCATCATGTGCATCAGCCGGAACGCCGATCGCGCTCGCCAGTTCATCGCCACGCGCGCAATCTCCTACAGACTCGGAATCGGATACGCGGACCCGCGGTACGTGAAGCACGAGCAGTCGCCGGCCCATCCCCATTCGCGCCATTGCGCGGCGCCGCCGCGCTGCGACACGGTGCTCGTCAGGCGACCGCCGTAGGGGGCCGCGCCCAAGAACGTCGGCATCGACGCCAACGCGGCCGGGACCACATCGGTCGCTGCGCTGCGGCCACCGGTGCGGATGAGGGCCTGCTCGTACAGCGCCATCGAGTCGCAGGTTGTGTACGCGATCATGAAGTCGTTGTAACCCGTCGGCGTCAGGCCGTGCTTCTGGAGCATCCCGAGACACGCCTGCTGCGCAGCGGACCGCGGTCCCGGCTGGTGTCCTTGGTTGACATCGACAGCCGGCAGCCAGCCGAAACCGTGCAGTTTCGCCAGCTGGGCGCTCGGAGCGTTCGGTTCCAGCGCCGCCCCACCCGCCGACGTGAGATAGGTCGGGTGATAGCCCTGCGACTCGGCCGCGGCCATGAAGACCAGGAGTGCAACTCCGCCGGCGGCTACGACATCGACGCCCCGTGTCGCGAACCGCAGCTCGGCGTTGCTGATCGTCGCCGAGGCGGACGTGACGTCGCCCGAGCCCGACGCGCACGACATCTCGACCAACTCGTAGTCGATGTGCTGCGCCTTGAGATACGCGGCGCTGGCGTCAAACGCGCGTCGGCCATGAGCGCAGTTGTCGATCAGCACGCCGAGCTTGGTTGCCGGCGTGAGTAGTCGGCTTTGCACCGCGCCCTTGAAGACAGTGAGGTCGGCGATGTCGACCGTCGGGTGCGCGGTCGACACGAGCGTGGGGAAGTCCTTCTGAGCGCGACCGTCACCGGGCTGGTAGCCCCCGTAGAAGTGGGCGACGCTCGCACGCGCCAGACACTGCTCGAAGTTGTCGAGGAACACGAAGACATAGCCAAGGACGGCTTGGACTTTGTTGTCCTGAGTGAATTGCGCGCAGGCGGCCTGGAATTGGCTGTCCCAACTGGTCGCCGCGGTATCAGTGTTGGCGAAGATGGGAACGATCTTGCGGCCGGCCATCCCGCCTCGCGCGTTGTACTCGGCGACGACCGCGTCGAACACTTGACGGTCGGTGAAACTCTGGCCGGTGGCGAACCCAAGCGCGCCGGCGTTGCTCACCGCGGTCGTAATGAACCCCAACTCGATCGATCCCTTGACCGCCGCACTGGCGGCCCGCGTCGTACCGCCTGTACGCGTCGCCGATGCGCGAGCGCCGGGTGATCCCGCCGCCGACGCGGCGGGACCGTCCGGGGTTTCGCCGAGGCCACCGTCAACAGCAGGGGCGGTGGTTGGCGACAGCCCCTCATCGGTGGAAAGCGCGCCGCGCTGTCGCACCGTGCTGCCGCATCCCGCGGTCAGCGCCATGGTGAGAGCAAGCGCGAGCCACGCCCGACGACGCCTCACCGGACGCCGTCGACAATCCGGTGGTGCTCGACCAGCTCGCGCACGGTTGCGTCGTGCCACGCCGATGTCGTGTCGTCGAGGGCGGTGAGCCAGCTGCTCGCGTGGATGTGACCCGGGGCCGGCCGGAGCGTGGCAACCACGCCGGCCGCCTGCAACGCTGCGGCGTAGGCCTCGCCCTGGTCGCGCAACGGATCGCACTCCGCGGTCGTGACCAGTGCGGGCGGAAGTCCGCTGAGGTCGTCGGCCAGCGCGGGAGACACGTACGGGTGGGCGTGGTGCTCCTCGTCCACGTACCAACCGAGGAGCAGCGGCATGTGGGCGACTTCGAGGCCGTAGCCACTGCCGTACAAGTCGACGGACGGCGTGCGCGGCATGGCGACGTCGACCGCGGGGACGTCGAGCCATTGTGCGACGAGGTGCGGCCCGCCGCGGTCGCGCGCCATGAGGCTCACGACCGCCGCCAGGTTGGCGCCGGCCGACTCGCCACCGACCGACACGGACGTCGGGACGAAGCCGAGTTCGGGCGGGTGGCTCGCCACCCACTCCAGCGCGGCGTACACGTCCTCGGGCGCCGTCGGCCAGCGGTGTTCAGGTGCCAGCCGGTAGCCCACCGACAGCACCGCCAGTCCGGAACCGACCGCCAGTTCACGCGCCATCGGGTCGACGGTGTCGATGCTGCCCATCCACCAGCCGCCGCCGTGCAGGTGGATGTGGACAGGCAGCGCGTAGGCCGCGCGTGGGACGTAGAGGCGGGCGGGGACGGTGCCGCCGGTCACGGGGATGTCGACGTCGACAACCGCGTGCGGTGGCGCGACGTCGCGGACCAGGTGGTGCAGCGCGAACACGCCGGCGTCGCACTGCCGGCGGAACTCGTCGATCGGCAACGACGGATCGAGCGCCGGTCCGTCGCCCATGGCGTCAAGGAGCCTCTGTATCGATGGCAGCAGCTGCGCCACGGTCCTCCGAAGGTCGGTATTTGCAGGGTACTTACACGAGTAAGTTCCAGAGGGTAAACTGCTCAGCGCAACTTGTAAATGGCCAGGGAGTCCAATGACCGTCACCAGCACAGACGTGGCCCGGGCGGCCGGCGTGTCGCGAGCGACGGTCAGCTACGTCCTCAACGACACCCCGGGCCAGACCGTCTCGCCCGCCACCCGCGCCGCCGTGCGGCGCGCCGCCGACGAGCTGGGCTACCGGCCGAGTGTCCTGGCCCGCTCGTTGAAGCGCGGTCGCAGCGACAGCGTGTTGTTCCCATTGCCCGGGCTTCAACTCGTGCATCCGCTGACATGCCTCGTCGACGCATGCACCGCCGCCTTGGCGCCGCTGGGCCTGTCCCTCGTCCGGGACTTCGGTCGCTATGACGACCCCGCCGACCAACTCGACTCGTGGACGCGACTCGCACCGGCCGCGGTCATCGACGTCTTGCTGCACCACGACGATCCCGTCCTCCCCGGCCTGCGCGCCACCGGCATTCCTGTTTTGTCCGCCGCCCTGGCGACCGACAGCGGTTGGGAGAGCAGCGGCGACGTGTTCGCTCGCCAGGCGCGGCTGACCCAGATCCGATACCTCCTTGGGAAAGGTCACCGCCGCATCACCGCCGTGGCGCCGCGTGTACTGCCCGTCGACCCCCGAGCGGAAAGGCGTCTCCTGGCCGACGTCCGCCGGATCGCCCGCCGATCAGGGGCGATGCTCAACATCGAGCGGGCCGAGTTGGAGGATGTGCATCAGCTGGTCAGCGGATGGACCACAGCCCCCGACGCCGTCGCCGCCCACAACGACGACTATGCGATCGCGATCATGACCGCGCTCACGCAGCGCGGATTGCGGGTTCCCGACGACGTGGCAGTCATGGGCATCGACGACCTGCCACTGGGGCGCGTGGTTTCCCCCGCGCTGACCACGATCGCCGGCGACTTCGGCGAATTCGCCGCCGCGCTAGCCCGGATCGTCGACAGCATCTTGCGCGGGTCGGCGGGCGGCGAAGCCCTTCCGGTCCCGTCACACCACACAATCGTGCGGGCGTCGGCCTAGCAGCGGCGTCCGTTCGATACGGCAGACTGCCCCGATGCTCCCCGCGGTCATCAACGAGGCGGCACGCCGTTTCGGCGACACGCCGGCGCTGGTCGCGCCCGACGGCGCGGTCGTCACCTTCGCCGACCTCGATCGCCGGTCGGACGCGGTCGCCGTCGCGCTCGCCGGCTGCGGCGTCGGCCTCGGCGACGTCGTCGCCCTCACGCTGCCCACCGTGCCCGAATACGTCGTCACCTATCTCGCAGCGGCCAAGGTCGGGGCCATCACGGCGGGCGTCAACCCCCGGCTGGCCGACGCGGAACGGGCGCGGATGCTCGAGATTGCCGAACCGGCTGTCGTCGCCACCACGGTCGAGGATGTCGTCGAGCTGGAGAAGGACGGCGCGGACGGCACGCCGCCCACGCTGCCCGACGACGAGCAACGATCGGTGGCGATCGTGTTCACGTCGGGCACGACGGGCATGCCCAAAGGCGCGGTGTTCACCAACCGCCAGTTGCAAGCGATCGTCGACATCGACACGGGCGGGACGTGGGGCGGCGGCAGCAAGTCGGTCGCCAGCACGTCACTCGCCCACGTCGGGTTCATGACCAAGCTGCCCTGGTATCTGATGTCCGGTGGGGCCCGCTACCTCCTCGACCGCTGGGACGCCGACACGAACTTGCGGCTCGTCGCCGAGCACCGCATGACCAACGTGGGCGGCGTGCCGACCCAGGTCGCGCTGATGCTGCGTGCGCCGACGTTCGCCGACTACGACCTCGCCTGCGTGCAGTCCGTCGTCCTCGGCGGTGGACCGGCCCCGGTGCCGTTGCAACGCGAGGCGGCGGCGCGGTTCAACGCACCCGTGTCAATACGGTTTTCGTCGACGGAGACGGGCGGGTGCGGGACAGGGACCGCGCTCGACGATCCGATCGGCGACGAGTACGGCGTCGGCTTACCTCGCGGTCCCATCACCGTCGCCGTGCGCGACGAGGACGGACGCGCCCTCCCGGTGGGTGAGGTCGGTGAGATCTGCGTGCGCTCGCCATCGGTGATGGCCGGGTACTACCGCGACGCCGACGCGACGGCCGCCGCGTTCACCGAAGACGGTGCGGTGCGCACGGGCGACCTGGGCTGGCTCGACGACCACGGCCGCCTGCACCTCGCGGGTCGCAGCAAGGAGATGTACGTGCGCGGCGGGTACAACGTCTACCCGGCCGAGGTCGAGGCCGTGTTGCTCGATCACCCGAGCGTCGCCGCTGTCGCCGTGGTTGCGACGCTCGACGACGTCATGGGCGAGAAGGGAACCGCGGTGGTCGTCGTCCGCGATGGCGCCGCCGCCCCCGCGCTGCAGGAGTTGCGCGACTTTGCCGTCGCCCGCGTCGCGTCGTACAAGCTGCCCGACGCGGTCAAGGTCATCGACGACCTCCCGCTCACCGCGATGGACAAGATCGACCGCCGCGCCCTCGAGCGACTCCTCGCCAAGGAACAGCGGCGCCCGACCTAGTGCGCTAGCGCGTACTCCTTGGCCCAGCGGTAGTCCGCCTTGCCGGTGGGCGAGCGCACCATCTGGTCGACCAGGGCCAGCGCCCGCGGGACCTTGTAGCCGGCGATGTGCCGGCGGCAGAACTCCTGCACGTCCTCGAGCGTCAATGCCATGCCGGCGCGCGCCTGCACGACCGCGGTGACCCGCTCGCCCCACCGTTCGTCGGGGACGCCGACGACGACGGCGTCGAACACGGCCGGGTGGGCCTTGAGCGCGGCCTCGACCTCTTCAGGGAAAATCTTCTCGCCGCCGCTGTTGATGCTGACCGACCCGCGGCCCAACAACACGACGGTGCCGTCGGCGTCGACGCGCGCCATGTCACCGGGAAGGACCCACCGCACGCCGTCGACTTCGGCGAAGGTCTTGGCCGTCTTCTCGGGGTCGTTGTAGTAGCCGAGCGGGATGTGACCGCGACGGGCGAGCCGGCCGATCTCCTCGGAACCGGGTGCGATCGGCTTGTAGTCGTCGTCGAGCACAGCGGTCTGGTCGTTCACCGAGAACATGGGCTTGTCGGTTGCGCCGGCGCGGGTGCCCTGCACGCCGGTCTCCGACGACCCGAAACCGTCCACGATCATGGTCGTCGGCAGCAGGCGGCCGAGTTCGTCCTTCATCGACGACGACAGGATGGCGCCGCCCGACCCGATCAAGATCAACGACGAGGTGTCGTACGTGTCCGGCGCGGCGGCGAGCGTATCGAGCAGCGGTCGAGCCATGGCGTCGCCGACGATCACGAGCATGTTGGCCCTCTCCTCGCCGATCAGGGTGAGGATCTCGACCGGGTCGAAGCCGCCGCTCGTGAAGAGGATCTTGCCGCCGCCGAAGAACAACGAGAACGCCGTCCACTGCGCGCTGGCATGCATGAGCGGCGGGGTAACGAGTCCCGTCAGCCCCATCGGCGGGATGCGCGACGGCAACTCGTCGACGGTCGCGATCTTGTTGCCCATCTGGATGGGGTCGCCGCCGCCCATGGCGCCGAAGAAGATGTCCTCCTGTCGCCACAGGACGCCCTTCGGCATTCCCGTGGTGCCGCCGGTGTACACGCAGTAGAGATCGTCGGCGCTGCGCTCGGTGCCGTCGGGTCGGTCGGGCGACGCAGCGGCCAGCGCGGCCTCGTAGTCGCCGCCCTCGCCGACGACGAGCGTGTGACGAAGCTTGGGGCCGCCGGCCGCCGCGGCGGCGTCGGCGAATTGGTCGTTGACGATCAGCGACACGAGGTCGGCGTCGTCGAACAGGTACTTCAACTCGGCCTCGACGTACCGGTAGTTGACGTTGATCGGGACGGCGCGGATCTTGTACGCGGCCAGCATCCCCTCGACATACTCGGTGCCGTTGACCAGTTGGAGGCCGACGTGGTCGCGGGGCCCGACGCCCTGCGCGGCGAGATGGTTGGCCAGGCGGTTCGCCCGGGCATCCAGCTCGGCGTAGGTCAGCCGGCGGTTGGTCGCGACCAATGCGTCGCGCTCGCCCACGGTGTCGACGACCGTCTCGAACAAGTCCGCCAGATTCATTTGCGCCGTCATCTGGAGGCAATGACTAGCTCATTGGGCTAGTCATTGCCTCCAGAATGGGGACGAACGAGTGGCTCGCGCTTCTGCGCATCGGCATCGGCCTGTGGTGGCTCGAGAGCTGGCGGCACAAGAACAAGGACGCATGGTTCGAGCGCGGGTCCGGCATCAGCTGGGCGGCGTCGGTCGCCCAGAAACATCCGTGGCCGTTCGTGAAGACCGCGTTCGACAAGGTCGTCGCGCCGCGGCCAAAGACGATGGCCTACCTCGTGGTGTTCGGTGAGCTGGCGATCGGGCTCGGCCTGGTTGCTGGCTTCCTGACGCCGATCGCGGCCGCCGCCGGCCTCGTGCTGAACCTCTTGTACTTCGTCCTCATGATCAAGGACTGGGCCGAGCAAGGCCAGAACTCGATGATGGCCCTCATCGAAGTCGTAATCCTCGGCACCCACGCGTGGGGCACATGGGGCCTCGGCCACGCGGTGGGCCTGTTCTGACGCAACCCCGGCGAGTTCAACTGAGATTTACGCACGCCCCTTGATTCGATCCACCCCCAGCGGGTAGGAACGTGTACGAGGGTTAACGTCGGCGCTGGGCCGCACGACACAAAGGGCGACGCGCGTGACCAAGCGCAAGACGACGGTGCTCCTGGCCGATGACGAGCCAATGATCCTGCGGCTGTTGCACCGTCTTCTCGACTCGCACGAGCACGCCGAGATCGTCGGCGAAGCCACCGACGGACTCGAGACCCTCGAACTCACGAGGTCGCTCGAGCCCGACGTGATCGTCCTCGACCACTCCATGCCCGGAATGACCGGCATGGAAGTCGCCGAGCGCGTGCTCAGCGAAAACCCCGACCAGCGCATCATCCTCTTCAGCGCAATGGCGCAAGGCGAGCTGGCAGAACGAGCGCGACAGCTCGGCATCGCCACCCTCGCCAAGACCGACGTGTCGTTGATCGTCGACCTGCTCGCACCCGGCGCGCTGTAAAGAGTCACGACAGCGCGCGGCCGAAGCCGCACGGTAGGTTGAGTCCGTGGCCGCGAAACGCTGGGTTGTCGTAGCCGTGACGTGCTTGGTGCTGGCCACCGCGTGCGGCGCGAGAGTCGATCCGCTCCCCGAAAGTGGTGGCCTCAGCGCGGGCGCCGCTAGCCAGCAGTCGGGAACCGCCGAGACCACCACGACGCTGGCGGGCGACACGGGCACCGATGGCGGCACCGCCACGACGACGCCGAGCGGCAACCAAAGTACGAACACGGTCCCCGGGCAAGCCGCGCCCAAGTCGTTCAACTACACCGCGGCGGGCGAAGCGGCGGCGTGCACCGGCACCAACGGCAACACGGCCTCCGACGTCGGGATCACACCCACCGAGATCCGCGTCGGCAACGTGAGCGGGCTCACCGGCGTCATCACCAACAGCTTCAACCAGGGCCCCGAGGCGGTGCAGGCGCTGTTCGACGACGTCAACGCGCACGGCGGTATCTGCGGCCGCAAGCTCAAGCTCGTTGTTCAGGACGACGGCGAGGACGCGGCGCGCAACGAGGCGAACCACCGTGACCTGGCCACCAAGGTCTTCACGTTCGTCGGCTCCACGTCCAACGCCGACAACGCCGGCGTGCAGGCGATGGTCGAACGGAACGTCCCCGACATCGGCTTCGCGATCAACGAGAACCGCGGACAGTCGAAGGTGTTCTGGTCGGCGGCGGGCAGCACGCTCTACAAGCAGAACGGGAAGTACACGGCGTACAACACCGTCGAGAACGGGCTCAAGGCCAACAACGCTTTCCCCAAGCGGATCGCCGCCCTGGCCTACTCCATCCCGATCAGCTCGGACGCGGCCAAACAGTTCGCGTACCGCTACCAGCAAGCCGGCGCCGAGATCTGTTACACGGACTACGGCATCCAACCGGGCGCCAGCTACTCGCTGGACTCGCAGGTGCTCCAGATGAAGCGCAACAACTGCGACGGCGTGTTCACGACGATGGACGTGTCGGGCAACACCAAGCTGCTGCAAGCCGAGCAGCGTCAGAACTTCCACCCGCTGACGATGGTGACGTTCGCCAGCTACACGCCGGACCAGATCGCCGTCGCCGGTGAGGCGGCGGCCCAGGGCCTCCAAATCACCATCAACTGGATCCCGTTCAACGAGCCGAATCCAATCATGCAGATCTACCTCGACCAGTTGAAGACATATCAGCCCGGCAAGCGACCGAGTTCGTTCGGTGTGCTCGCATGGGCGGCGGGCCAGATGTTCGTGCAAGGTCTTATCGCCGCCGGCCGCAACCCGACGCGGGCAACGCTGGTCAAGTTCTTCGAGTCGCTCGAGAACTACGACACCGGCGGGATCCTCACGCCGGTGACACCCCGGACGCGACGACCGGTCGGCCCCTGCATCGTCCAGGTCGAGGCCAAGGGCGGCGAGTTCGTCCGCAAGTGGCCGTCGAGCGGCTTCTACTGCACCTCCAAGCTCGTCCCGTCGGAGCCGTAGGCCTTGCGCCTCTTGGGGAACCTGTGGCCCCTCGCGGTCATTGGTCTCTTCAATGGGGCCATCTATGGCCTGGCGGCGATGGGTGTCGTCCTCACGTACAAGACGTCGGGCATCTTCAACTTCGCCTACGGCGGGGTGGCGATGTTCTCGGCATTCACGTTCTGGCAATTACGCGACGGATGGGGACTGAGCCAGTGGATCGCGCTGCCCGTGCTCGTCCTCGTTGTCGCTCCACTGATCGGCCTCGTCCTCGAACGGCTCTTCCGACCGGTGACCGCGCTCACCGCCGAAATACAGATCGTCATCGCGCTGGGCGTGCTCGCGTTTCTCCAAGCGCTCGCGCTCCTCATATGGGGCGGTAGCCCGCGCATCCTCACGAGCGTCTTCTCGACCGACGCGTTCAACTTCACGTCGAAACTCCGGATCGACTACACGCAGGTGTTCACGCTCATCGTTGCCTGCGCGCTCGGCGCCGGTTTGTGGGCACTGCTCCGCCATACGCGTCTGGGAACGGCCACCCAGGCGGTCGTCGACAACCGCGACCTGGCCGAGCTCAACGGCGTCAGCAGCGACACCGTTTCGCGCACGGCGTGGATCATCTCGACGATGTTCGCGGCGATCGTGGGCGTCCTCCTCAGCGCGCAATCGAAGCTCGACGTTTACACGCTCGTCCTCGTCGTCATCTTCGCCTTCGCGCCCGCGGTGCTCGGCAAATTGGTGAGCTTGCCGATGGCCTTCGCCGGCGCGGTGGCGCTCGGTGTCGGCCAGAGCCTCATTACGTATTGGGGCAGCTCGGGGACGATCGCCAACTTCTACGCCTCGGCGCCGTACCTCGCGCTGTTCGCGTTGCTCCTCCTCTACGGCCGCCAGCTCAAGGAACTGCGCGCCGCGTTCCAACCGGTCACCAGCGCACCAGCCGCGCGCCCCGCGTCGACCCGCAAACTCATCCGTGTCAGCGGCACATTCGGCGTGGTTGCCCTACTGCTCCCGGCGCTCCTCAACGAGGCCCGCCTCGGCAACGTCACCTCGGGCATCGTGTACGCCACCATCGCGCTGAGCCTGGTCGTGCTGACCGGCTGGACCGGCCAGATATCGCTCGCTCAGTTCAGCTTCGTCGGTGTCGGCGCCTTCTCGGTCGGCCACATCGCCCAGGCCAACGGCGCCGGCTTCTTCTGGGCCGCGATCGTCGGCTTCCTCATCGCCATCCCGCTCGGGTTAATAGTCGGGTTGCCCTCGCTCCGCCTGTCGGGGCTCTACCTCGCGCTGGCGACGATGGCGTTCGCCCTCACGCTCGACACCATGGTGTTCAGCCAACGCCGCATCAGCGGCGGTACCACCGGCATGACGATCCCCCGTCCGCGGCTCGGCGGCTTCTCGTTCGCATCGACCACCCGCTTCTATTACCTCGCTGTCGCGGTGTTCGCGATCTTCGCCGTCGGCGCCGCGCTGTTCCAACGCGGCCCGATTGGTCGCCGGTTGCAGATGATCCGCGACGCGCCGCTCGCGGCATCGACGTTCGGCGTGAACCTCACGCTGACCAAGCTCGCGGTGTTCGCGCTGTCCGGCGGCGGCGCCGCCTTCGCCGGGGCGATGTTCGGCGCCATGAGACGCAGCGTCAGCCCGAGCGACTTCGCGTTCAGCGCGTCGCTGACGCTGTTGTTGCTCGTCGTCCTGGGCGGGCGGGCGCTGGTCGGCGGCGCGGTGATGGCCGGGTTCGTCTACACGCTGCAGATCCTCCCGGGGCTCAGCCCGTACCTCCGCTACATCCAGCTCGGCGTCGCCGTCGGCGTGGTGTACGTCGCCCAGTATCCCGACGGCCCGCTCACCGTGGCCGCCGAGCGCACGCGCCGCTACGGCGACCTCATGCGGTCGTTCCGCCAACTCGCCACGAAACCACCCGAGACCGCCGATGCCTGACCCGCGCCTCGAAGCTCGAGGGATCGAGGTGCAGTTCGGCGGCCTGCGCGCCCTCGCCGGCGTCGATCTCGCCGTCGGCGTGGGCGAGATCGCCGGGCTCATCGGGCCCAACGGCGCTGGCAAGACCACGCTGTTCAACGTGGTCACCGGCGTGCAGGACTCGGACTCGGGCCGGGTGCTTCTCGACGGCGAGGACATCACGGCGTGGTCGCCGCACCGACGCGGTCGGGCGGGCATCGCGCGCACGTTCCAGCGGCTTGCGCTCTACACCGGACTCACGGTGCACGACAACCTCCTCGCGACGTGGGAGGCGGTCACGCCGGGCGGCGTGCTCGGGCGCAACCGGCAGCAGGGACGCGCTCGCGTCAACGAGGTGATCGACCAACTCGCACTCGGGTCGATCGCCGGACGGCTGGCCGGCCAGTTGTCGACCGGTCTCGGCCGCATGGTCGAGTTGGGTCGCGCCCTGTGCGCCAACCCGCGCATCCTCCTGCTCGACGAACCCAGCGCCGGCCTCGACCCGGACGAGACCGCCCAGTTCAGCGCGATCCTGCGCCAGGTCGCGGGCGGCGACGGCGACCGGCCCGCGGTCTTGCTCGTCGAACACGACGTCGGTCTGGTGATGGACGTGTGCGACCACATCACGGTGCTCGACTTCGGCGAGCGCATCGCGCACGGCACGCCAGCGGCGATCCGCGACGACCCCGCGGTGATCGCCGCCTACCTGGGACAGACCGCGTGACCGGGCTCCTGGAACTCGAACGGGTCACGGTGTCGTACAACGGCTTGCGCGCCGTCTCCGATGTGTCGCTGGTCGTACCGGAAGGTTGCGTCGTCGCCCTGATTGGTGCGAACGGCGCGGGCAAGACCACGATCCTGCGGACGATCTCGGGACTCATCCGGCCGGAGAGCGGCACGGTGACGTTCGCCGGGCGCCGCATCGACGGGCGGCCAGCCCACGCGATCGCCCGGCGCGGGGCGCTGCACGTGCCCGAAGGCCGCGGCATCTTCCCGAGCCTCTCCGTGCAACAGAACCTCGACATGGCCCGGGCGACCGCCGAGGTCGGCGTCGACCTCACCGCCCGCGCCGTCGAGCTGTTCCCCGCGCTCGGCAGCCGCCTGGAGCAGGTGGCGGGCACGATGTCGGGCGGCGAACAGCAGATGCTCGCCATGGCGCGGGCCTTGGTCGCCCGGCCCCGCCTCCTCATGCTCGACGAGATCTCGATGGGTTTGGCGCCGATCATCGTGCGCCAACTGTTCGACGCGGTGCGCGCCATGAAGGACACCGGCGCCACCGTGCTCCTCGTCGAGCAGTACGTGGAGGCCGCCCTCGAACTGGCCGACTACGTGTACGTGCTGGACAAGGGCCGGGTCGCCCACGTCGGCGAACCGAGCGATGTGCGTGAGGCGGGGCTGGCAACCTCGTACCTTGGAGGGTGACATGAGACGCGCTCTCGCAACCGCGGCCGCCCTCCTCGTCGTCCTTGCGACCGCGGTCATCGGCGCGCCCGGCGCGGCGGCCGACGGCATCGCCGGCTACAGCCTCACCGCCCTCGCCGCCGGGGTCCGCTACCAGCTGAACAGCCCGGGCCTGCTCCCGGTCGGCGACACGGCCGAGGGCAACATCATCGAACTGGACGTCCCTATCGCCCGCAGCCTCGTGAGCCAGGGTCCGCTGATCAATGCGCTCGCCTCGCCCGCCTACCCCGGCGATACCGCCGCCCACCTCGGCACCGCCCTGAGCCTGCTCGCGCCGCAGCTGCCAGCGATCCCGAACGATCCGGTGCTGGCCGAGTCGAACTACCCGCCGACGCCGCTGCACGGCCAGTCGACCAGCTTCAGTAGTAACGGCGTGGGTGAGGGCTCGGCCAAGGCCGGCCCCGAAGGCACCGACGTGATCGCCCACAGCGTCGCCCAGTCGATCGGCGGCGTCGTGACGCTCGTGTCGGCGACGGCGCGCAATGTCGTGACGATTGCCGGCGACAAGGTGCACAGCACCGCGACGGCCGAAGTCAGTCGGATCACGATCTCGGACCTCATCACGATCGAGGGCGTCACCGGCGTGGCCGAAGCGGTATCCGACGGCAACAAAGCAACGCCGACGGGTCGACTGAACGTCGGCAAGGTCACCGTCGCCGGGCAAGCCGCCTTCATCGACGCCGATGGCGTGCACGTCGTCGGTGGCGGCGCTGGGCAGGGCGTGATCACTGGGCTACAGGGCCTGGTCAACGCCACGCTGGCGACCGACGGCGTCAAGATCCGCACGATCGCTCCGGTCGTTACGTCAGACAAGGGCCTGGCGACGGCGACATCGGGAGCGCTGGCGATCACCCTCGAGCGAACCGTCCCCGCGATCGCGGTTCCCGGCGTCCCCGCGCTCGAGATACCGGGAGCGGCGCCGGTCGTGTTGGGAACGCCCGACGTGCCGACGCACATCGAGATACTGATCGCCGAGGCGCGGGTCGGTGCCAACGCCACGTCGTTGCTCCCGTTCGACGTCGACCTCGGCGCCCCGTTGATCGGCGGCGACACTGTCGTGAGCGGCGACTCCTTCTCTGGCATCACCGGCGCCGGTTCGTCGGTCCAAAGCGCGCTCAACCCACCAGCCCAGCGCGGCCAGGGTGAGTTGGGCTTCGCGCCGTCGGCCGAGCGCATCGCCCAGGCGGTGCCGTTCGGGTTCGTGATCCTTTGCATTTTCGGCGCGCTGGTGGCCTCGGGTTCGCTGCTTGGGTACGCGCGGTGGCAACTCCTCGAAGGGAGACACAGATGAGCGTCGAGGCGCTAGGTGAGGGCGCAGCGGAACGTCGGCGACTGAGGGTGCCGTCGTTCGCGCGGCTCAGCGAAGACTTCGACCTGCGCAACACATGGCAGATCGCGATCGGCGCCATCCTCATGCCGTTGGGGCTGGGCGTCATCCTCCTCGGATGGCAGGGCGCGTCCCACGCGCGCGTCGTGCAGCAGCAGATCCCGTACCTCGTGAGCGGCTCGTTCATCGGCCTCGGGTTGATGATCGCCGGCGGCCTGATGTTCTGGGCCCACTGGCTCTACCGCATCTACGACCAGAACGACCTCCACCATCAGCAGCTGCTCGAGGCGATCTCGCAATTGGCCGGCGGTTCGGCGAACGGGCAGGCGGCCGCGTCGCCGGTTGCCGGCCAGCGGCTCGTCGCCACCGCCACCGGCACCAACTTCCACCGCCCCGACTGTTCGGTCGTCAAGGGCCGCCGTGGCCTGCGTTCGATCAGCGAGAGCGACGCGGCCCGCATGCAGCCCTGTCGCATCTGTGAACCTCTCGTTCAGCGATAGCGAAACCGCGTTCGCGGCCGACGCTCGCGCCTGGTTGCGATCGCACGTCGTCGCCCCGCCGGCGTTCGCTTCGCTCGACGACGAGATCGCATGGGGGCGCACGTGGCAAGCCGCGCTCGCGGCGGACCGGTGGGTCGGCATCCACTGGCCGGCCGAGTACGGCGGCCGCAGCGCAACGCCCGTCGAGGTCGCCATCTTCAACATGGAGTACGCCCGGGCCGGCGCGCCGCAGCCGGTGAATCGCGTGGGCATCAACCTGGTCGGACCGACCGTGCTCGCCCATGGGACCGAGAACCAGCGGTCGCGTTGGCTACCGGCGATCCTCACCGCCGAGGAGATCTGGTGCCAGCTCTACAGCGAGCCCGCGGCGGGCTCGGACCTCGGCTCGCTGCGAACGAAAGCGGTCAAGGTCGACGGCGGGTGGCAGCTCAGCGGGCAAAAGGTGTGGACGTCGTACGCGCAGTTCGCCCGCTGGGGCCTGTGTCTGGCCCGCACCGAGGCGGGCCGCATCACCTGCTTCGGCGTCGACATGACCGGCGCCGGCATCGACATTCGGCCCCTCGTGCAGATAACCGGCAGCGCCGAGTTCAACGAGGTGTTCCTCGACGACGTGTTCGTCCCTGACGACTGCGTGATCGGCGGCGTCGACGACGGCTGGCGCGTGGCGACCACCACACTGGCCCACGAGCGGGGAACGACGTTCCCGTTCAAAGAGCAGGTTGTCCACGAGGTGTACCTCGACGAGCTGTTCGCGGCAGCCAACCTCGATGATCTCGAGGTGGCCGACGCGCTGGTCGGCGCGTTCATCGAGCTGCGCGTGCTCCGCCTGCACAACTGGCGCACGCTCTCGCGGTTGTCGCGAGGCGAGGAGCCCGGACCGGAGTCGAGCATCGTCAAGCTGGCGTGGACCGACATGACCCAACACCTGTCCGACGCCGCGCTCCTCGTCGAGGGCGGCGAATCGGTGCTCGACGGCAAATGGTCGCGGCAGTGGCTCTGGAGCAAGGCGGCCTCCATCGCCGGCGGCACGTCGGAGATCCAGAAGAACATCGTCGGCGAACGACTCCTCGGCCTCCCCCGCTAATCGAGGAGTAGCGCTCGCAGCGTGTCGAGGGTGGCGGGCGCGACGCCGGCGGGACCGGTGAGGTAGGCCTCGATCCCGCCGTAGTCGGAACGAAGGTGGCGGAGCGTCGCCTCGAGAACCGGTCGGCGCGCCGAGAGGAACGGCCGCACTTTCTCGACGTCGACACCGGCGGCCTCGATGCTCGGCCGCAGGACATCGATGCGCTTGTTCGAGCGGTAGACGGTCGACAACTCGTAGTCGTCGAGGATCACGCCCTCGTCCACGCCCAGCACCGACAGCAGCAGCGCGGCCGCCACACCGGTGCGGTCCTTGCCCGCCGCGCAGTGGAACAACGCGGGGAGCCGGGCGGCGTCGGAAAGCGCGGTGAGCAGGCTTCCGAAAGTGGTCGCGCCCTTGAGCAACATCGCCGCGTACAGGTCGGCCATGAACTGATCGTCGGCTTCGGTGAGCTCGCCGGACATGATCAGCTCGAGCGTCTCGCGCTGGTTCCCGTCGGGGTCGTCGCCGACCGTCAGGTGGACGATCTCGGTCACCTCGTCACCGGGGATCACGGTCGGCTGGCGGGCCCGCTCGGCCGAGTTCCGCAGGTCGTAGATGGCGCGGACGCCGAGGCCACGGACGATCTCGAGGTCGGCGGGCGTCAACTCGTGCAGCGCGTCGGACCGGAACACGTGGCCCCACTTCACGGTTTGGCCGCCGCGTCCGATGTAGCCACCGACATCGCGGAAGTTCAGCGCACCTTCGAGTGGCACCAAACGATCACGCGGCATCCCGCCGACCGTAGCGAAAACCCGTCGGTAAGCTCCGGCGATGGCGCTCACCGTCCTTCCCGAGCGGGACAAGCTCGGCCTTACCCACGGCCGGCTGTACATCGACGGCGAGTGGGTCGACGGCAGCGACGGCGACACTTGGACGCACCTGCACCCGGCAACCGGCGAGGACGTCGGCACGTTCGCGGTCGCCAGTGCGGCCGATGTCGACCGGGCCGCCAACGCGGCGGCGCGCGCCTTCGACGACTGGGCCACCATGAGGGCGCGCGAACGGTCGCGGCTGCTGCGCCGCATCGGCGACCTCATCCTCGACAACGCCGACGAGCTCAACCGCTTGCAAACGCTCGACAACAGCGTGCCCCTCGGGTTCAGCGGGATCTACCAGCTCGGGGCGCAGATGGCGGCCGACATCTTCGATCACCACGCCGGCTGGGTCGACAAGCTCACCGGCGAAACGATCCCGACGTACACCGGCGCCGAGTTCTTCTTCATGACGCTGCGCCAGCCAGTCGGCGTCGTCGGGGCGATCATCCCGTGGAACGCGCCGCTCATGCTGTTCGCCAACAAGGTCGCGCCCGCGCTGGCCGCCGGCTGCACGGTCGTCCTCAAGCCGTCGGAGTACGCGTCGTTCGCGGCGATCCGGCTCGCCCAGCTGGTCGAGGAAGCGGGCACGCCCAAGGGCGTCTTCAACTTCGTGACCGGCCCGGGACCGACCACCGGTCAGGCCCTCATCGACCACCCGAAGATCGACAAGATCACGTTCACCGGCAGCCGCGGCGTCGGCATCCGAGTACTGCACGCCACCGCCGACCGCATCGGGCGCACGTCGCTCGAGCTTGGCGGCAAGAGCCCGAGCATCGTGTTCCCCGACGTCGACCTCGACGCAGTCGCCATGACGTCGATGGGCATGGTCAGCATGGGCCTCTCGGGCCAGGGCTGCGTGTGCCACACCCGCGTGCTCGTGCACGAGTCGATCTACGACGACCTCGTAAACAAGACCGCGGCCATGGCCAGCATGGCCACGTTCGGCAACCCATTCGACCCGGCAACGACGTCAGCGCCGTTAATCAACGCCCGCCAGCTCGAGCGGGTGCTCGGCTACATCGACCAGGGCAAGATCGACGGCCGTCTCGTCGTCGGCGGTGACCGCCCCGGTGGCGACCTGGCCGCCGGCAACTTCGTGAACCCCACGCTGTTCGCCGACGTCGACAACAACGCGGCCATCGCCCAAGAGGAGATCTTCGGACCCGTCCTCGCCATGCTGCCGTTCAAGGACGAGGCCGACGCCATCCGCCTGGCCAACGAGACGAGCTACGGCCTCGGCGCGTCGGTGCAGACCGGCGACGTGAAGCGCGCCCTGCGCGTGGCCAAGGCGGTACGCAGCGGGAGCTTCGGCGTCAACGGCTATACCGTGATGCCCAACGCGCCGTTCGGCGGCTACCAGCAGTCCGGCCTCGGGCGAGAAGGGGGACGGGCCGGCATCGAGGAGTTCACCGAACTGAAGACGGTGTGCATCGCCCTGGGAGACTCACCTGTCTAAACCGGTCGCCGTCGTCACCGGCGCCAACTCGGGCATCGGCCGGGCCACCGCCGTCCATTTGGCCGGCCACGGCTTCGAGGTCTACGGAACGATCCGGGATCGGGCGCGCGCCACCAAGCTCGAGGCCATGGCCGGGGACGCCGGCGTCACCGTCAACCTCGTCGAGCTGGACGTGGCCGAGGACACGTCGGTCCACGACGGTTTCGCCGAGATCCTCGATCGCGCCGGCCGCGTCGACGTCTTGGTCAACAACGCGGGTGTGGGCGGCAATGCGGTCGTCGAGGAGGTGTCGACCCAGCTGATGCTCGACGTCGTGAACGTCAACGTCAACGGCGCGATCCGCTGCCTGCGCGAAGTCGTGCCGGGGATGCGCGAGCGCGGCAACGGCGCCATCGTCAACATCACGTCGGTCGCTGGGCGCTTCGGCGCCATCGCCCAAGCGCCCTACACCGCGTCGAAGTGGGCATTCGAGGGGTTGAGCGAGGAGCTGGCCTTCGAATTGGCGCCGTTCGGCATCCGCGTCGCGATCGTCGAGCCGGGCGTCACCAAGTCGGCGATCTTCGCCAAGAACGTCGACGTTCCGGACGGCACGGGCGCCTACGACGCGCACTACCGGCGCCTCTTCAACTTCTACGCGGCGGGCATGGCCAACTCCACCGACCCGTTCGCGGTGGCCGAGGTGATCCGCCACGCGGTGACGACGGACGACCCCAAGCTGCGGTACGCCTGCGCGTGGGGCGGCGCCGAGATCATCGACAGCCGGCGCCGCATCACCGACGAAGACTGGGTCGCCCTCGGCGCCATCGAGGACGACGGTGAGTATGAAGACCGATTCGTCCAGTTGTTCGGCGTCGACATCCATCCACCCACCGAGACTGGATAGCGTTCGCACCAATGACCGACGTGGAAATCGACCCGTTCGAACGCTTCAACCGGGCCATGGGCGCCGGCAAGGTCGAGGACCCGTATCCGGGCTTCGCCGAACTGCGCGGCAACGGCGACGTCCAGCCGGCCGATATGCGGCTGCTGTTCGGCCTCGACACAGGCGAGCCGCCGCCCGGGTCGCCGCCGATCTACACGGCATACAGCTACAAGGCGGTGGCCCAGGTCCTCGGCGACGGCGAGACGTTCTCATCGAAGATGTACGAGGACGTAATGGGCGTCGTCATGGGCCACACGATCTTGGAGATGGACGAGCCCGAGCACCGCAAGTACCGCACGCTGCTCCAGCAGGCGTTCACCAAGAAGTCGCTCGACCACTGGGAGAACGAACTGGTCCGTCCGGTCATCGACCGCCTCATCGACAAGTTCATCGACGGCGGCCGCGCCGAGCTCGTCACCGAGCTGACGCTGCCGTTCCCGGTCGACGTCATCGGCGGGTTGTTCGGGATCCCCGAGGACGAGATGAAGCAGTTCCACGTGTGGACCGTCGAACTGATCAGCGTCGGCCTCGACTTCGAGGGCGCGATCAACGCGTCCAAGCAGATCCGCGACCACCTCAAGGTGCTGCTCGAGGAGCGGCGCGCCGAAGGTTGCGTTGGCCAGGACCTGCTCTCGATCCTCGGCCGGGCCGAGCTCGACGGCCAGAAGCTCACCGACGACGAGATCTTCGCGTTCTGCTGTCTTTTGCTCCCGGCCGGGGCCGAGACGACGTACCGCTCCTCGAGCAATCTTCTGTACGGGCTCCTCACCCATCCCGATCAGCTCGACGTCGTGCGCAGCGACCCGGAGACGATGATCCCGAAGGCGATGGAAGAAGGGCTGCGCTGGGAGCCCCCGTTGCTCATGATCATGCGCCAGGCCACCAAGGACACCGAAGTCTGCGGGGTGCCGATCGCCAAGGGATCCCTCGTCGTCACCAGCCTGGGCGCCGCCAACCACGACGGCACGCGGTGGGACAACGCCGAAGAGATCGACGTCCAACGCGACCCGCACCAGCACATGGCGTTCGCGTTCGGGCCGCACATGTGCCTCGGCCAGCACCTCGCGCGCATGGAGACCCGGGTGCTGTTCGAGCAGCTCTTCGCGCGGCTGCCCGGGATGCGCCTCGATCCCGACGCCGAGGTCGGCCCCATCACCGGTCTCACCTTCCGGGCGCCGACCGCTCTCCCCGTTATCTGGGACTGACGCTCACTCCATCACGACCTGGCGCGTGATCGTCGCCGGTTCGCGCCCGGCGAGGAGCCACCCGGCCGCGGCGGCGATCAGCGGTAGGCCGATGGCGGTGACAGCCAGGTGCCGGATCGGCACGCTGTCGAGGTCCGACAAACGGTCGGAGTACGCGGCGACCAACGTGATGTAGGCCCCGGCGATGCCGAGCACCGCGCCGGCGGTCGCCAACGCGGCGGCCGTCGCCGCGGTGAGCCACCGTCGCGTGACGCTCGTTGCACCGGCGGCGGTCAGCGTGCGCAAGTCGGATGCCGACTCGGCGCGGATCAACCCGACGGTCATGGCCAAGATGCCGAGCGCGAGGAGAACGCCGGCCGCCGTCGCGCCGGTCTGGAGCGCGTGCACGCCACCTTGGTGGTCCCGCACCTCGATCGTCATGCCCGCGTCGGCCGCCAGTTTGCGCGCCGCGGAGATTTGGTCGTGGCTGAGGCCGTGGCGCCCGACGATGAGCCAGCCAGACGGCGCGCCAACCAAGCCGAACCGTTGCAGGCCCGCCGCCGTGACAAACGACGTGGGCGCCGACGAGTACGCGGCGGCATCGACGTGTTGCGCGCGCACCGCCTCCGGTTTGGCGTTGACCGTCTGCAAGTGCAGCGCTCCGGCCTTCGTGGCGGTGACGACGTCGACGTCGGATCGGACCGACGCGGGGTCGATGCCTCCGGCCGTCAACGCCTCGGGCGTGGCCATGAAGAGCGGGCCGACCCACCGGTATGTGCGACCACCGGCAAGGCGACGCACGAGGATGGCCGGCGCCTGCGACGGATGGCTTGCGACTCGACCGCCGGCGATGGCGGCCGCCGTTCCCTTGGTGACCGGGATTGATTCCTCGACGGCCGGTGAAGCAGCAATCGCCAGCGAGATGGTCCGCGCACCGGGGATCTGCGCGGCCATGCGGTCGGCAACGTTCCGCAAGGCTTGGAGTTGCTCGGGGGTCCGGGCCGCGATGGCGCCGTCGAAGTGAGGATCGTTCGTGCGGACGAGCATCTGCTGGGCCGCCAGGTTGCCTTCGCTCGCGCCGTTGGTCTCGGCCGCGGCGATGACCGCGATCGTCACTGATATGCCCAGGCCGAGGCTGATCGCCGCCAAGGCCGCGCCCGACCGGGCCTGGTAGCGGCCCAAGTCGCGGAGCGCGAGCCGACCGGCAACCGGGAGACGCGACGCGCACGCCGCGACGGCCCGTATCGCCACTGGGCTGATGAACAGCACGCCGAAGCCGATGGCGACCATGCCGCCGATGAACTGCACCGGGTGCACCGATCCGTCGCCGGTCACGTTGACGCCGGTGGACAGGCCGATGAAACCGACGACGATGAAGGCGGCGGCGGCGATGGCAGACCGTCGCGCCAGCTTCGGTCTCGGCGGTCGGGCCGACAGGGCTTCCATGATCGGGATTCGCGCCGCGACCCGGGCGGGCCACCACGCCGACGCCATGGCCGTCGCGACGGCCAGTACGACACCGAGCCCGACCACAGGTAGCGGGACATCGCCGCGATCGATGCGGTGCCCGGCGGCGTGTTCCAACGGAGACGCGACGACGAGCCAGCCGGCGAGGGCGAGAATGGTGCCGGCGACGGCGGCCACCATGCCCACGCCAAACCCGTCGGCCACCACCACCAGCCGGAGGTGCCGGTCGGTCGCGCCGATCGACGCGAGCATGCCCAGCTGACGCTGCCGCCGCTGGGCCACCGCGACGAAACCGGCCGCGGCCACCAGGGCGACGAGCAGCAGCACGATCGTCGCCATACCGAGGACGAGCGCGGCCGCCGTTCCCTTCTCGGTGGTTCCCCGTGCCTCGACACCGACCACCGCGCCGGTTCGCAGTTCGGTGGTCCCGCCGGGCCGCCCGAATATCGCGCTCGCGTCGGCGTCGGTACCACGGACGAGCGCGGTCACCGCGGTGAGCGGCTCGAGGCTGCGCGGTGGCACGAGGATGAATTCATCGTCGAACGCACCGGGATTCTCGACCAGTCCGACGACGTGACGAGGGCTGCGATCGATCGAGACCGTGTCACCGATGCGCACATCAAAGAGTCCGGCGGCGCCGTCGGTCACGGCGACCTCACCGGCCGCCGTCGGGTATCGGCCGGCTCGGAGCCCCAGCATCGGCCGGCCGTACGGACCGTTCGGATCCTGCGCTCGCAGCTCGATCCCGTCGACCGAACCGGGTACCGGTACGACGCGCCGCCCGACGAGCTCGACCGTGCCGAACTGCTGGCGAATGCGCGCCACTTGCTCGTCCACAAGCTTCGGATCCCGTGCCCCGATGCTCAAACGAAAGTCGGCCGAACCGAACTCGGCGTCGCGCGACGGCGTGGCGTTGTACGCGGCGGTGGCCCCGAGAATGGCGGCGGCGACCGCGAACGTGAGCAACGCGAGCACCAACACCTGCTGGCGCCATTCACGCCGGAACAGCCGTAGCGACCATCGGGCGACCGCCCGCCGCGCGCTCACGCCGACCCGCTCATGCGAGAAGTGACTCGGGGCCGGGAACGGGTGCCGTCTCGTCGACGACGTGGCCGTCGCGGAGGAACACCACGCGATCCGCCCAGGACGCGAGCTGCGCGTCGTGCGTCACCACCACGCCGGCGATCCCCCGCTTGCATGCCTCGCGCAACAGGCGCATGACGGCTTCGCCGTTCACCGAGTCGAGCGCGCCGGTCGGCTCGTCGGCCAGCAGCACGTTACGGTCGCCAACGATCGACCGCGCGATCGCCGTCCGCTGCCGTTCGCCGCCGGAGAGCTCGTCCGGGAAACGGTCGGCCAACTCTTCGATGTCCATCTGCTTGAGCGCGGAACGTGCCGCGCGGCGCGCCGTCTTCATGTTGATGCCGTCGAGTTCGAGCGGCAGGGCCACGTTCTCGACCGCAGTCAGGCCGGCGAGGAGGTTGAAGTCCTGGAAGATGTAGCCGATCGAACGACGCCGGAGCCGCGCTCGGTCGTTGCGCGACATGCCCGAGACGTCGGAGCCAGCGATACGAACGTCACCGCTCGTCGCGTCCTCCAGCGTTCCGGCGATCGTCAGCAGCGTGCTCTTGCCCGAGCCGCTTGGCCCCATCACCGCGACCAACTCGCCCTCCTCGACGACGAGGTCGACGCTGACCAGCGCGTGAACCTCGGTCGCGCCGGTGCCGTAGACCTTGCTCACGTCGCGAAGCTCGATCACCGCCGTCATGCCTTTACCTCCACGTTCGACTTCGCCTTCGCCTTGGCCGGCGCCTTGGCCGGCGCCGGCGGCGCGGCGGTCGGCGGGCGACGCTTCACACGCGCGCTGACCGCGTCGAGCCAGCGCACCGTCGCGTCGAGCCGGAACAGCTCGGCGTCGACGACGAGGGCCAAGCCGATCTCGTCGTCCGCCGCCTCGGCCTTCACGCGGGTGTACTGCTGCATCGCCTCGATCAGGTGTCGCCGGTGGACCTGCACCAGCTCCTGGACGTCGATGCCGGGAACGGTCAACGCCACGAGAACCTTGATCACCAACTCATCGCGCGGCGGCGCGGTCGCGTCGGGCGGGGTGCGCAGCCACTGGCTCAGCTCCGCCCGTCCCTCGTCGGTGATGCGGTACGCCTTCTGCGGGCTGGCGTCCTCGCCGGCGTGCGACTCGACGAGTCCGTCGCGCTCGAGCCGCTGAAGCGTCGTGTACACCTGACCGACGTTCAGCGGCCACACGTCCCCCGTGCGGGCCTCGAACTCTTCGCGCAACCGCAACCCGTACTTCGGCCCCTCGCTCAACAACGCGAGCAGCGAATGGCGAATGCTCATACCGAGTATATATACCCGGTATATACACCGAACACAAGGTAGAACCGTCGCATGGCAGCCGACCTCGATCTCGTCCGCCGCATCGGCTCCGCCGACCAGGGCTTGGCGATCATCGCCCTCGCCCGCGGCCACGGTTCGGTGCACACCTCACTAGTCAACGCCGGCGTCCTCGACGACCCGGACGGCGGCAATCCCTGTGTCGGCTTCGTCGTGCGCGGCGATGCGCGCAAGCTCGCCCTCATCCAGGCGAGCGGGCGGGCCGCAGTGGTGTTCCGGGCCGGCTGGGAGTGGGTGTCGGTCGAGGGCCCGGCGCGTATCGCCGGCGGCGACCCGCAACTGCTGCGCGACGTGTTCACCGCCGCCGGCGGCACCCACGACGACTGGGACGAGTACGACCGTGTCATGGCCGCCGAAGGCCGCGTCGCCGTCCTCGTCCACCCAGCGCGCATCACCTCCAACTGACAACTGCTCGCGTGCGCGCTCACAGCGCGGCCACCGGCGGCGGGGCGTTGGCCCGGGCACGACCGAGCCCCGGATGGCGGTCGTCGTCGGGTGATACGAAGGCCCGTTTGCCACGACCCTCGACCAACGCCCAGTTCTTGCGGGTCTTGAGGTCGTGGTGGTGGCTGCACAGCAGATCGAGCCAGTCGAGCATCGTGACCTTGGTGTCGGCCCAATCGATGCGGTGATCCCGCTGCAGGCGGGCGACCTGCGAACAGCCCAGCGCCGCACACGTGGGATAGAGCCACTCCAGCGCGCTCTGTTGCTTGGCCGTCGGCGCGCGACCCAGATGGGCGACGCCGGTGAGCCGCTCGCCCTTGGCCAGCACCGCGGCGATGAAGCCCCCGGCCTCGATCGCCTCGTCGATGGCCGAGGGGGCCACCGGCCCGAAGCCGACGAGCTCCATCGCCTCGCCCTCGTGCGGGTAGCCGCGTAGCCAGGCGGCCCAGTCGACCCGGAAGACGATCTTGGCCCGAGCCGGCTTCGACTCCGCGCCACCACCGGATGTCGCCAGGCG
>DASRJI010000106.1:0-25569 GCA_035649535.1 Acidimicrobiales bacterium
TGGCCGCCCACCACGTCAACATCGAAGACCGGGGGCTGAGCCGCGAGGAGATGGTCGAGACGCTCGCCCGCATCATCCACGGCACCGTCACCGGCCGCCGCTAGCCCGCGCGCGCGATGAGGTGAGCGTCGAAACCTCTCCAAAATCGCTCGAGCGAGCGGTTTGTCCCGCTTCTGAGACTCGACTTTGAGGTTTTGGAGAGGTTCGGCTGGCGATCTACCCGATCGTGAACTGGGCGATGTCGTAACAGTTCACACGTCCGTAGCTGGTCAGCCTGGCCCGCGTAGCCCGAAACCGAATTGGCAAGTGGGCAGCAGCGTCGCTCGCTGACTCCTCGTCCCCGTCCATGTACATGCCCACGTGCGGGACCAACTCGTCGTGGGCTCCGCCGTATGGATCGCACCCGGGGTAAAAGTCGCGGAGCGCGTTCGTCAGTGTCGAGAACGGCTTCGGCGGTTCCGGCGGGAAATAGAACGTCCCTGAGGGAAACCGTTCGACCCGCACCAACTGACAATCAAACGGGTCAGCGCGAGCGAACAGCTCGAATGCTGGCAAGAGAACGGGATCGTCCGCGCCGTTCACCGCAGGGCATCCCCACAACGTCACATGAGCAACGGTCGGTGGATAGTGGCGTTCCGGCGCCAATCGCTGCGCCGCCGGTCGAACGATGAAATCCGCCTCTTGTACAGGAATCACGAACGCAAGGACGCCATCCACGGGGCGCGACTACGCGGCGGCCTTGCGGAGCTCGTCGAGGGCGTCGTGAAGGTCGGTGGTGAAGTCCCACAGGTCGGGCATGGCCTCGGGTGTGGACACCACGCCCCAGTTGAGTTGGTCGAGGTAGCTCCACACCGTGACGTTGAGGCCGATGCCCTCGAGGATCGGGCCCATCGAATACAGCGACACGAGGCGGGCGCCGGCAATGTGCAGCGGGACGCTCGGGCCGGGGACGTTGGAGACGACGAGGTTGATCGGCGGCCGGTGGCGCTCGGCGAGACGGAACCGGGAGTACGTGCGCATCCACGCTGCGAACGGCCGGGGCGGCGTGAGCTCGGACCAGTCGGCGAGCATGTCGGCACCCAACGCTTGGTGCACTTCCTTGGCGATCTTGGTGACGTCGCTGATCGCACGGATTCGCTCGACCGGATCGGCGATGTCGGTCCGCAGCGCGGTGAACATGTTCGACACGCTGTTCGCCCGGATCTCGTCCTCCTCGCTCGCGCCCTGGCGGGTGGACACCGGCACGCCGGCGACGAGGGCCTTGTCGGGCAGCGCGTCGTGGCGCGACAGGTAGCGGCGTAGCGCGCCCGCGGTCACCGCAAGGACGACGTCGTTGACGGTGACACCGAGCGCGGTCTTGACCGCCTTCACGTCGTCGAGCGCCATCGTCGTCATCACGAACAGCCGGTTGGCGCTGAGTGCGCCGTTGAACAACGTGTTGGGCGCGTCGAACGGCGCCGGGGGACTCACGGCGGCCGCTTTGCGCCGTCGGGCCGCGGCGCGCAGCCCGCGGACGGTGCGCCGCAGCAACCCGGGAATGTTGAGCAAACCGAAGAGACGGGCGCGGAGCGCGTCGAGGAGAAGGACCGAGCGGCGCGGGACGAACTCGCCCTTCCACGGTCGGGCCGGCGGGGCGACCGGCTCGTCAGCCGCGTCGGGATCGGTGAGCATGATGCCGGCGAGCATCTCGGCCGCCGCAATCCCGTCGGCCACGCAATGGTGGATCTTGGCGACGAAGCCGACGTGGCCGTCCTCGAGGCCCTCGACGACCCACAGCTCCCACAGCGGACGCGAGCGATCGAGCGGCCGGCTCGCCACGTCGGAACACACGTCGGCCAGTTGGCGGACGCCGCCGGGCGGCGGCGCGGTCATCCGGCGAACGTGGTTCGCGATGTCGAACGAGCCGTCCTCGACCCACAGCGGGTGATGCAGACCGAACGGCACCTCGCAGATGCGCCGCCGGAACATCGGTAGCAAATGCAAACGGTCGCTGAGCACTTGCGTGACCTTCTCGAACGAATAGCCGCCGGGAACAGTCGCCGGATCGACGATCGAGATCTTCAGCGTGTGCATGTGCAGCGTCGGCGTCTCCATGTAGAGGAAGCCGGCGTCGAGACCGCTGAGTCGCCGCATGCGCCTCGAAGTATCGCAGCGTCATGCCGGAGGCGTGGAATGTGATGGCTTATGGTGAGACCGATGGATCGTCGCACGCTCACGCGCACCGCGATTCGCCGGGTCGTGCAGCTGCCGCCCGCGCCCGAGCTGCCCTCGGGCTACACCGTCGAGCTTCCCGGTCGCGGCACCACGTTCGTCGCCGAGATCGAAGGCCCGCCCGGAGCGCCCACGTTGTTCTTGTTGCACGGGCTGGCGTGCACCGCGTACCTCAATTGGTTCCCTGCGCTCGAGTCACTCAGCGCGAAGTACCACATCATCATGATGGACATGCGCGGCCACGGCCGGGGCATCCGCCACGGTCGGTTCTTCCGTTTGAAGGACTGCGCCGATGACGCGGTCGCCGTCGCCGACCTGTTCGGCATCGAGTCGTTCATTCCCGTCGGCTATTCGATGGGAGGGCCCGTGGCGCAGTTGCTGTGGCGCCACCACCCGGAGCGAGTCGACGGGCTCGTGTTGTGCGCGACGGCGCGCAACTTCCGCGGCAAGCCGCAGGAGCGACTGTTCTTCATGATGCTGCCCGCGGTGGCGATGGGACTCGCGCTCCGCAAGCCCGGGACCGAAACGGCTGATGCCATGGCCAAGCGGCTGATCGACTTCCCGGCCGACGCCGAGCTATCGGACCTCGACGTCCCGAGCTGGGCGTTGAAGGAGTTCCGCCGCACGAGCCCGTGGACGATGCTGCAAGGCGTCAACGCGATCGGGCAATACAGCTCGCACGGCTGGATCACCGACATCGACGTCCCGACCGCTGTCGTCGTCACGACCAAGGATCGCTTCATCCCGACGAGCCGCCAGCTGCGCCTCGCCGAGCTCATCCCCGGCGCGACCACGCACCTCTGCAACGCCAACCACGCCGCCTGCGTCCTCGCCGCCCACCGCTTCGTCCCCGTCCTCAACGAAGCCGTCGACAGCGTGACGTCCCGCCTCTAGCTACTGGTTGTCAGAAGACGATGACGGAGCGGGCGATGTCGCCGCGCTTCATGGCTTCGAAGCCGTCGTTGACGTCGTCGAGGCCGATGCGGGCGGACACGAGTTCATCGAGCTTGAGGCGGCCGTCGAGGTACATGTCGACGTAGCGGGGCATGTCGACGCGGAACCGGTTGGAGCCCATGTTGGATCCTTGGATCTTCTTCTCCATCAGGAACTCGAAACCGTTGAGCTCGATCGACACGCCGAACGGAATCATGCCGATCACCGTCGCCGTGCCACCCGGCCGCAACATGGCGAACGCCTGCTCCGCTGTCTGCTTCAGGCCGATCGCTTCGAACGAGTACTCGACGCCGCCGCCCGTAAGCGCCTGCACCTGAGCGATCGGATCGCCCGCACCGGCGTCGACGAGATCGGTGGCGCCGAACTGCTCGGCCATCTTCAGCTTCGTCTCGTTGAGGTCCACCGCGATGATGCGACTGGCGCCGGCGATGGCCGCGCCCTGTACGCAGTTCAGCCCGATGCCGCCGCAGCCGATCACGGCGACGGTCGAGCCCGCCTCGATGCGCGCCGTGCGGAACACCGCGCCCAGCCCGGTCGTGACGCCGCAGCCGATGAGCGCGGCCCCGTCGAGCGGCATGTCGTCGCGGATCTTCACCAGCGCGTTCTCATGGACGAGCATCTCCTCGGCGAACGACCCACAGTTGATGAGCTGGCTGACCGGCGCGCCGTTGAGCGACAGCCGCGAGCCTTCGTGGTCCGCTCGATTGCGCTCGGGCGCCTGGCACAGTGAGGGCCGGCCGGACAGGCAGTACTCGCAATGACCGCAGAAGACCGAGAGGCACGTGATGACGTGGTCGCCCGGCTTCACGTAGGTGACGTCCTCACCGACCTCCTCGACGACACCAGCCGACTCGTGACCCATCACGACCGGCGTCAGGTACGGGTACTTGCCCTCGAGGAAGTGCAGGTCGCTGTGGCAGAGGCCGGCGGCCGCGGTGCGGATGCGCACCTCGCGGCGAGCGGGTGTGTCGACGGCGACATCCTCGATGACGAGATCGCCAGGGATCGAATGGAGAACGGCAGCGCGCATTGCGCCATCATGTCGCGCCATGGCCCCCCGCATCCCGCCGAAGCCCGTCGCCGACCTCGACCCTGAGACCGCCGAGCTGATTACCAAGACGCTGCGCTCGCCCGACGGCGAGCCGCTCAACATCTTCCGCACGCTGTCGCACCACCCGGTGGTGCTGCGCCGCTTCATGTCGTTGGGTACCGAACTGCTCATGAAGGGCAGCCTCCCGGCGCGCGAGCGCGAGCTCCTGATCCTGCGGACGGGGTGGAACTGCCAGTCGGAGTACGAGTGGGGCCAGCACGTCGCGATCGGCCGGGCCGTGGGGCTGACCGACGTCGAGCTGGCGCGCATCAAGCCCGGGCCCGACGCCGACGGCTGGAGCGAGGGTGACGCCGCGTTGCTGCGCGCCGCCGACGAGCTGCACGCCGCCAGCATCATCACGGGCGAGACGTGGTCCCAGCTCGAGGCCGCCTATCCCGACCCGGCCACGCAGATCGAGATCCTGATGGTGATCGGCTACTACCACCTCGTTGCGTTCTTCCTCAACACCTCGGGTGTCGAGCGCGAGGTCGGCGTGGTCGGGCTCGATTCGCCCTAGTTCCCGCTCCAGAATCTGAACAGCGCCCGCACTCGGCGGACGGCGAGGAACTGCACCCAGAGCACCCATGCACCCGCGACCACGAGGCCGATGGGCAGCGTGACGTACCACGTGAGGTGAGCGACCTGCGAGACAGTCCAGATGCCGGTGGTCGACCGGCACCCGGCGAGGTCGGTGCCGAACCGCGTGCAGTCCTTGAAGTTCTTGATGCCCATCAGCTCACCGATCGACGCGACGTCCGAGCGCCCGCTATAGGCCGCCAAGTGCGGCCCGGTCGGGAAGGACGTCTGGATCCACAAGCGGAGGCTGTCGAACAGCGCCGCGTGGCCGCGCTCGTTGGGATGCAGGCTGTTGTGGAACCAGTTGGTCGGGCTGACCTGCTGGCCGAGCAGACCGACCACCGGGTTCGCGGCGAGGAAGTTGACGCCGATCCTGTTCGCCGGCGCGTCGCAGATTCGAAGGCTGCGATCCTCCAGGGAAGCCGACATGTTTTCAACCATCGAGACACGCTTGGCGGCCGCGGCGCGATAGACCGTCCAGTCGAGTTCGGTCGCGTATGCGGACAAGAACCGGTGCTCGTGGGCACTCAGGAGGGAGGCCGCGCAGGTGGTCTCCCTCAAGGGGATCGGGTACGGAATCACGAGGATCGGTGTGGGCGCGGGAACGACGAGCCGGATCATGTCGTACGCCTTGTACAGCCGCTGCTCGACGTGAATGAGGTTGTTGAGCCATAACTGGCCGAACTGCGAGCAGTCGCCCGGCGCGAGGCAGGCCTTGCCCACGTCGCCGAACTGCGCGTCGTTGCCGCCGATGCTGACCATGACGAACTTGATGTCGAGCGACAGCTCGCGTTGCGCCTTCACGAGTTGGGCCAACTGGCCCTTCAGCGTGACGCCGTTCACCTCGACCGATTTGTGGTCGCCGTCGAGCGGCTCGTTGTCGTACTGCCACCTGTCGTAGAGGTCGGCGGTCTTGGCGCCCGAGCAGGCGAGGAACAGCACCTTCTTGGGCATGTTGGGGATTGGTGCCGGGTTCTGAGCGAGGAGCACCGGATACGCCGTTGGCGCGCGCCGGCACTCGTTCTGGTGGCGGATGTTGGTGCCGTCTTGGAACCGGCGCGCGCCTTCGCCTGAGATATATGAGTCGCCGAGGGCGACAAACACCGAGTCACCCTTGGCAACGCGCGTTACGTCCGGCTGCTCGACGCCTCGTGGCGCCAGCGCCCACACCAGGGCGACGGCGACCAGCACCACCACGACGTCTGTGTCGGTCTGCGACGCGACGGCTCCGATCAGCAACACGAGGATCACCGCGATGACGACGACATAGCGGGCGGTGGCGCCGTTGAGCACGAGCCCGGTGACGCCGGCGCTCAGCACGCCGCCACCGACCGCGACCTTGGTCCACAGCGCGCCGCCGGAAAGTAGCCAGCCGGAGTGGCGCAACGCGTCGTCGGTGAGCAGCGACATCGCGATCGGCGTGGCGAGCACTCCGGCAATGAGCGCAACGATCGACCACGTGGGCGCGTCGAGAGTGAGCACGACGAGCCCAACGACGTAGATGACGCCGCACCCCGCGAGCATCCCGGCACCGACCCGAGCCGGCCTCGACTCCCACGCGCGCAACGTGCCCACAAGCTGGCCGAGGCCGAAGAAGAACGCGACGAGCCCGGCGAAACCGAACACGCCGCTGTTCTCGCCGACGAACCAAACAAACGTGACGACCGCGCCCAGCGCCGTGACCACGAGCGATATGACGATGAAGAGGGCCACCGCCTTGCGCCGGAGTCGGTTGAGCTCGTGGTTCAGGATCCACGAGATGGCGACCAGTACGACCGCACCCACGATCGGCACCACTGCGCGGGGCGCGCCGTCGAGGTGGCGCCACTCGTGCAGTTGGGCAGTCAACGCCAGTGCGGCAACCGACGCCACGTACGCGCCGTAGACGATGAGCACCTTGTCGCGGAGCGCCAACTCCGCCCAGCGCGCTTGCAACCAAGTGGTCATGAGACAGCCCCTAGCTGGCCTCGGCCAGTCCCTTGAAGTTGAGCAATTGCCGGCGGGCCATGATGAGGTCCGGCAGCGCCAGCCACCCACGCGTGCACGTGATCTTCATGAGCAGTCGTACCCGCGCTGGCCCGATGGGCTCGACGACGTAGTCGACGAGCATCTCGCCGAACAGCCACTTGGCCCGGCGCGTGACCATCGTCATTGAACGATCGGGCTCGAAGGCGACGAGGCGGAAAATCGACAGTACCGGCTGGCCGACCTCCAGATGCTCGAGACCCGGCGTCAGCTGACGCGGACTACGCCGTCCGGAGTTGTCGATCCAGTCGTAGCTGTACGGCGCGGCGCGCAGCTGGCACAACCAGCGGAACACGGTCGCCGCCGGCGCGTCGATCGTCACCCCCCGGTACAACGCATGGCCGCTCGGCGCCCGCGCGTCGCCCGGGTACGGCCGCTCGCACTCGGAATCCTCCACCCCCCACCGCTCGGCGATTGTCATCGCGCCAAGGACAGCACGAGGCCGGCCTGACCGAGGTGGTAGGTGACGATGATGAACAGTGGCATCCACGGGCGCGGCGTGACGAAGCGGTTCCATGCGATGGTCGCGTCCGACGCAAAGAACAGCGCCGCGCCGGCGATCGCGAGCGGCCGCCCGCTGGCCACCGCGCTGGCGACCATCACCGAGATGGCGACCATGTAGACGACGACGGGGACGCGGAGCGCGGGATCGTCACCGCGCCACACCGCGCCCAGGATCGGCCGAGCGACGACGGCGGCGACCACCGCGACCGCCACCGCCGAGGCGGCCAGCGCGGCCGCCGAGCCGCCGTCGACATTGAGGCCGGCGATGTAAGCGAGGTGGGCGACGAGAAAGCTGCCCAGGCCGAAGACGAACAGATCCTGCGGGAGCATGAGGAACACGTCGCCGGCGAGGGAGAACACGAGGGCAGCGACGAACCACCCGCGACCTGCGCCGGCGCGGGGGTCTAACGAGAGTGCGACGGCCGTGAGCGCGACCATCGTCGCCGGCTTGCAGACGTACTCGACGGTCTTGGTTCGGCGAACCACCGCCGACCAGTCGCCGACCGCGAACGCGCCCGTTAGCGCCAGCCAGATCCCCACGTCAGTCGTTGCGGAAGCCGAACTCGCCGCTGGCGACGAATGCTCGGCTCCACGGGCGGACCAGCTCGCGCAGCCGCCCGCACCCGTCCTCGCCGATCGTCGCATAGGCCGGCGCGGCCAGCGCGTCGGTGCGGTCCTCGACCCACGCGCGGTGCGCGCGGCCAGCGTCGGTCAGGCTGCCGTCGGCGGCGAGCCAACCGCGCGATCGCACACGGTCCTCGGCGGCGGCCCACTCGTCGTCCGGCCACGCGCGTGACGCCTTGAGGACCGCGGGCGGGACGTCGCCGGTGGCGCTGTGGATGATGAGCGCGTCGCAGCCGCCCACTCCTTCGACGGTCATCGCCGCGATGTGGCCGTCGCCGCGGTACTCGCGCAGCAACGTGGCCGCGTGCCACAGCACAAGGTGGTCATCGGAAGGCCAGCCCAACGCCGCGTGCCCCGCGAACAGGGAGCGCCCCTCGACGTGCTCGCACGCGACGAGGGCCGCCTCGCGTGCCAACCCGGCGGCTTCCTTCACCTCGGGCGTGCCGACCGCGTCGGGAACCAGCCGGCGGATCGCGGCATCGGCGGCGTCCAGCCGCGCCGCGAGCAGGTCGGCGGGACTGGCGGCATCCCACGCCGCTGGAATCACGCCGCGGACAAGGCCTGGGTAGAAATTGAAGAAGGTGGCGATCACGACCTCGGCCGGCACCGCGCCCATGGGCGCGGCCCGCGACGCGAAGTACCCGGCCCGACCCGTCACCCCCATCGCGGCGTAGCGCTCGACGGCTTCGGGGACGAAATAGATCATGCCGTGGTACGGCTCGAGCGTTCGCCACGTCTTGCGCGCCGCGTCGGGATCGAAGGCCATAGCGGCAACGTAGTGTGCGGCGGTGCGGTTGGACCCGGTGGAGGCGCGCCAGCGGTTGCGCGACTCGCGGGTCGCCCGGTTGGCCACGGTGGCGCCCGACGGCGCCCCGCACCTCGTGCCGATCTGCTTCGTCCTGGTCGACGACACCATCTACTCCGCGGTCGACAGCAAGCCGAAGACGTCGCCCGCGCTTCAGCGGTTCGGCAACATCGCCGCCAACCCGAGCGTCGCGATCCTCGCCGATCGGTACGAGACCGACTGGGATCGACTGTGGTGGGTGCGGGCGGACGGCACCGGCCGGCGGGTGGACGGAAGCAACGAACGCGCCGTCGCCGTGGCCGCGCTACGCGAGAAATACGCGCAGTACGCCGATCACGCCTTGGACGGAGACGTCCTCGCGGTGGACGTCAGCTCGTGGACGGGGTGGGCGGCGGTCCCTGATACGAGTCCGGCTCCAGGAAGATGAGCCGGGTCTGTGGGACGGCGGCCCGCATCCGCGCCTCGACCGCGTCGATTGCCTGGCTGAGCTCGGCGTAATCGAGCGACGGGTCGAACTCGACCTTGCCCGCGGCGAGCAGGTCGTCGGGGCCGAGGTGCATGGTCCGCAGATGGATCAGCCGACGCACCGGATCGGCGGTCGTGATCGCCTGCGCCAACGCGTCGTACTGCGCGGGCGAGGCCGCTTCGCCGAGCAGCAGGCTCTTCATCTCGGCGCCGAGCACTAGGGCGATGACGAAGAGCAGCGCGCCGATCGCAAGGCTGCCGGCCGCGTCCCAACGCGGGTTGCCGGTGACCTCGGCCAGGATCACGCCGACCAACGCGACCACGAGGCCGGCGAGGGCCCCGGTGTCTTCGAGCAGGACGACCGGCAGTTCCGGTGACTTCGACCGCCGGATGAACGCCCACCACGAGCCGCCGTCTTCGAGCTTGGCCGAGATGGCTTCGCGGCGCGCCGTTCGTAACGACAACGATTCCAGAACGATGGCGACGAGCAGGATGCCGATCGCCCACCCGGCCGACTCCAGCTCGTGCGGATGGCGCAGCCGCTCGACCCCCTCGAATAGGGCAAACAGGGCGCCGGCGGTGAACAGGACGACCGCCACGACGAAGGCCCAGAAGAAGCGCTCGCCGGCGTGACCGAACTGGTGTTGCGAGTCCGGCTCGCGTTGCGCTCGCCGTCCGCCGAGGATCAGCAGCGCCTGGTTGCCGGTATCGGCGAGCGAATGCGCGCCCTCGGCCAGCAGCGACGACGCCCCAGTCGCAAGGAAGCCGGCGATCTTGGCGAACGCGATTCCGAGGTTGGCAAGGAACGCGGCGATGATCGCCGGGCTGATCTTGTGACTGTTGTGATCGGTACCCGCCACGGCCCCGTGACGGTACATCGGCGCCGGAACCGGGTACGAGACCCACATGGCGCAGCTGGAGCCACACCAAGAGCCAGAGGCCGACGCCGAGGACCACGCAGTGGGCCTTGAGTTGCAGATCGTCGAACTGGTCGAGCAACAGAAGCGGGCCAACGTGCAAGGCCATCCCGAGGAGGCGGCCTCGCTACAGCCCGAGGTAGAGGAACTCCAGACCGAGTTGGCCAAGACCGCTGAACAGGTTCCACCCCTAGTCGACTAGTCCTATGCAGGTTGTGGCGCCCTTATTGGCGAAAGAATGCCGACATGGGGCTCCGCCGAGGACTTGTCGCGCTCGTTGGCGCGCTCGCGCTACTCATCAGTGGCGCGCCCAGTGTCATGGCGCCGCCCGCTGGGGCGGCGACGCGAGGTGTCCGGGCCGGCGTCGGGGTCGTTGACTCGACGTGGCATGTCGGCGCGTCGGCTGGGCAATACGCGAGTGACCGCTACGGCTTCGACGTCGAAGATCCGGCGGCGGTACGCCCGCAAGAACTGTTCGACCACGAGTTCGACACGAACCTCCACCAGACAAAACGGTCGCCGAGTTACGGCGTGCAGTCGCGCCTTTCGGTGCGGGCGATCGTCGTCGAGGGCGCCGACGGCACGCGCGTCGCGCTGCTGAAGAGCGACAACTACCTGGCGCAAGACACGCTGTTACGTCGCGTCGGGCAACTGCTCGCCGCCGGCCGGTCCGGCGTCACCTACGACCACATCCTGTATCACGTCACCCACAACCACAGCTCGCCCTACTACACGACTCCGGCGGCGGGCGTGTGGGTGTTCCAGGACGTCATGGACCTGAGGATGCTCGAGTACCAGGCCCGGGCGATGACTCGCGCCATCGAGCAGGCGGCTGGTCACCTCGTCCCGGTGCGCATGGGCGCAACGACGGTCACCCTCGACACCGTCTTCCGCAACGCACCAGGCGCGGCGATTGCCGACGACGGCAGCCCAACGGGCTATCCGCATCTCGAGAACGACACCGGTCTGGTCGTGATGCGGTTCGACGACATCAGCAACCCGGCGGCGCCCAAGCCGTTGGCCACGTGGATGAACTTCGGCGTCCATCCCGAGGACCTCGATGGTTACGACCTCATCAGCGGCGACTACGTCGGCCAGCTCGAGCGGATGGTGGCGCGCCAGACGGGCGCGCCGTTGGTGTTCAGCCAGGGCGACGTCGGCAGCTCTGAACCGATCAACGACCTCGACGTGCGGTTGCCCAACGGCGTCGTACGCGCCTTCTCGCATCAGGGGTACGCGCAGTCGGAGCGCGAGGCGCGGCTGATGGCCGACAAGGTTGTCGCCGGTTGGAACGAAGTGGGCGCGGGCCGCGGCACCGTCCCCTACGCAACCGACTTCCCGGTCAAGATGATCGACCGCTGGACGCCGGGGCCGATCTCGCACCCGTACCCCGCGGTGTCGAACTGTCGCACCGAACCGACATTCAGTGGGCGGGTTGGCGTGCCGGTGCTCGGGCTGCCCGACTGCTTCCGCGACTTGCCCGAGAGCCCGGCGTCGCTCGCGGCGGTGTTCGAGGGCCTCAAGGCCGTCGGCGTGCCGGTCCCCGAGAACTACGACGCGCCGTCGTTCGGTTCGGTCGAGGAGAACCTGCGCATCCACCTCCAAGCGGTGCGCCTCGGCGAAGTGCTGCTCGCGTCGTGTAGCTGCGAAGCCCAGGTCGATCTCATCAAGAACCTCGAGAGCCGTGCCGACAACGTGGCCGGCAACATCTACGACGGCTTCGCGTGGGAGCGGTACTGCAACCGATCGGGCGCGGCGTGGAAGTGCGCCGATCCGCGCAAGGACGACCTGGCCGATCGCAGCCTCACGGTGACCGATGCCGCGTACCGCCGCATGGTCGCCGAGGTGCACAACGACGCACGCGGCTGGGACGACGCCGCCAACGCGCTGACCGCCAACGCCGAGCCGGCCGACCCCGCGAAGATCAAGGGCAACTTCACCAAGGAGGAGCTAGCGCCGTCGCGCGGCTACCGCCTGCCCGTGGGTGTCGGCCACGCCGGGGACTACAACGGCTACACGGTGAGCTACCGGATGTACATGAGCTACGACCACTACCGGAAGGCCTTGACGTCCTACGGGCCGCATACCGCCGACTACATGGTTACCCGGCTGGTGAGGATGGCCGGTGTCCTCAAGGGTGGCCCCGCGTTGGCGCCCGAGCCGCTCGACGCGCTCGGCCGGATCGACGAGGCGCGCCAGGCGGCCGAGGCCACGACCATCGGTCAGGCGGCCGCCGCCGCGTACGACAACTGGGCCGCGACCTTGCCGCCCGACGACGTCAAGGCCGCACCGCTCGACCAACCCAAAGACGTCACGCGGTTCTCGGCGGCGACGTTCAGCTGGTTGGGCGGCAACAACTACGTCGACAACCCCGCCGTTCGCGTCGAGCGTTTCGACGGTCGCAGTTGGGGAACGTACGCCGAGCAGTCCGGCGAGGTGCAGGTGCGGCTCGACCTGCCGGTCGGCGTCCAGAGTGTGTTGCAGCAGTACATGGCGCCACCGCTGTGGAAGTGGACGGCGAACTTCGAAGTGCCGGACTTCTTCCCGCGTGACATCGACCCGCGCGGGCCCAACGTTCCCAACGGGCTGTACCGGTTCGTTGTCGACGGTGGTCAGCGCGCCGGCGGTGCGACCACGCCGTACCACCTCGTGTCACGGGCGTTTGCGGTGAACCGCTGGACGGGCGTGAAGGTGGGCGGCATGCGCGTGACGAACGACGGGACCGTCAACGTCGGCATCTCGCCGATCACGTACCCGCGGACGTACGCGTCGAGCTTCAAGTTCGTGGGCAACGACGGCGGCAAGGTGATCTGCAAGACCTGCACGTTCCGGCCGTGGGCGACCACCGGCGAGCCGGCCCAGGTCACCGTTCACATCGTCCGGGCCAACGGGCGCAACTTGTATGTGGCGGCGGTGCGGGGCAAGGACGGCGTGTGGCGCACCAAGACGCGCCTCCGCAAGGGTGACCGGGCCATGGTCGACGCGGGCGGCGTGATCGACAGCTACGGCGAGACGAATGGACAGCCATCAGTGACGGTGAAGCGATGACGAAGTGGATTCGACGAGCGCTGGTCGCCTTCTTGGGCGGCACGTTGGTCGTGAGCGCGGCGTGGGCCGGCGTCGGGCTCAAGCCGGCGCCCAAGCACGGCACGGCCCTCCCGATCGCCTCGCGCCAGGCGCGCGCCGCGGCGGCGGCTTTGGCCGCGCAGCAACCGGCCAACCCGTTGAGCCCGCCGGACCTCAAGTCGTTGACGCCGCTGCCCGAGGGCCAGTTCCTGGTCGGCGCCACCGTCACGAGCCTGGCGCCCAACCCGAAGTTGTGGCAGACGAAGGACTGCGCGCTGGAAGACCCGTCGCTGGTCAACGACCCGACCTATCTGCTCGAACGGGCCGCCGCCGGCCACATCCCGCCGGGCTGGCCCAAGAGCCCGAACTGCGTCTACCTCGGCGGCTACGGCATCGGGCCGGCGCGCGTCGGCACCAGCGTCGATCCGTACGCCGGCTACAACGTCCGCAGCGTCGCCATCTCCAACGGCCGCGACACCGTCGTGTGGCAGATCATCGATGCCGTCGGGTACTTCGCCAAGTACCGCGCCGACCTGTGTCCGGACTGCGGCATGTTGGACATGCGCCGCCGCATCGCCGGCGCCATCGGCATGCCGATTTCCAACGTCGCCATCGGCGCCACGCACACCCACGCCGGCATGGACGGGTACGGCGCCTGGGGCGGGCTGCCCGACTGGTACCGCACCCAGGTGCGCGACGCGGTCATCGCCAGCGCGTACGAGGCACTGCGGACGATGAAACCGGCGCAGATCGAGATCGGCGACGTCAACGCGCGCGCCTTCTCGGGCCAGCGGCGCGACACGTACTACTCGGCCAATGACTTCGGCGCGGTGTGGTTGCAAGCACGCCGCCTCGCTGGTGGCGAGGGCGGCGGCAATGTGATCGCCACGCTCGTCAACTACGCGGCCCACCCGACGATGCTCGGCGACCAGTCCGTCATGCACGGCGACTGGCCGGGCACCGCCGACAAGGCGCTGGGCGACCGGCTCGGCGGCGTCGGCTTGGTGTTCGAGGGTGGGCTGGGCAACGTCTCGCCCAACTCACCGCGCGGCGCGACGTCCGACCTGACCGGTGACAAGCGCATCGACGGCTACGACAACGTCATCCAGATGGGCACCGACTTCGCCTCGTTCGTCGCTGGCTCGGTAGGCAAAGGCGGCCACGTCCTTGTCGACAACACCATCGCCACGACGACCAAGACCGTCCTGCACCCGGCGACGAATGTGGCCGAGGTGCCGCTGTCGTTCGTCGGCCTCCTCGACCGCGAGTTCACGCCGGGTACCGACGGCGCAGGCGCGGTCGGCGTGTGGGTGAGCGACACGCCCGGCGCGTTCATCGCCCAGCGGTGCGTAACCGGCAGCGCAGTTCTGGTGAAGACCGAAGTGTCGGGCTACCGCATCGGCGACCTGTTGGTGATCACCGCGCCGGGCGAGATCTTCGGCAGCATATCGACCGTCGTGAAGAGCCAACTGCGGCGCAAGGCCATGGACGGCGGCGAGACGATGGTGTTCGGCCAGACCCAGGACAGCCTCGGCTACATCATCCAGAGCTATGAGGTCGATCCGGTCGGCGGCGCGCCGAGCAACATCGACACGATGGGCTTCGGCGACGTCGCCGAGTACGAGGAAGAGTTCATGCTCGACCGTTGCTTCGGTGACCACGTCCTCGAAACGATGCTGTCGGTCGGCCGCGGCCTCGGATGACGCGATGACGGCGCTCAGTCGCCGCCGCTTCCTGCAACTGGCGGCCGGCGTCGGCGCGGTGAGCGCGGTGCCGGCGTGGCGCAGCGCGGCGGCCGCTCGCCCGATCGCGCCGGGCGCTCGGTGGATGGCCGGTGACTTCCACGTGCACACGGTGTTGAGCCACGACGTCTGGAGCGGGCCCAACGACGACAACACCGGAATCGAGGAGTTCTACACGTGGGGGTGGACAGCGGGGGAGCAGATCCTCAACGCTGAGCTGCGCGGGCTCGACTTCGTCGCCATCACCGATCACGATCGCGTCGAGGCGCTGCGGCTGCCCGAGTACAAGTCGTCCAAGCTCGTGCTGGTACCCGGCTACGAGCACTCGTTGTCGGGTGGCCACGCCGGGATCTTTATGCGGTCGGTGAGCGATCTTCCAACGATCTTGCGCAAGGACAACAAGGGCGCCGACGGTCTGGCCCGCCTCATCAGTCAGGTGCACGAACGCCACGGGATGATGGTGCTCAACCACCCGAAGGGCGGCGCGCTGTGGACCTATCCGACGCCAGGGTCGCACGCGGTCGACGCGGTCGAGGTGTGGAACAGCCAGTGGTTACAACGCCACGACGTCTTCCCGATCTCCGAGTCGAACAACCACGTGTCGATCGACTGGTGGGAGCGCGAGTTCCTTGGTCGCGGGGTGCGGCGCGCCGCGGTGGGCGGTAGCGACAATCACTGGCGGTCGACCTTTGAGGCCCAGGGCGTCGGTCAGCCGACCACGTGGGTCCTGGCCGCGGCGCGCACGCCGGCCGCGATCATCGAAGCGGTACAAGCGGGACGGACTGCGGTGTCATGGCAGCCGCCGGCATTGCTGGGTCCGCAGGTGACGATGACCGCCACCGAGCTGTACGGCGACTACCGCAAGACAACGATCGGCGGCGAGGTGCGGCCGCTCGGCCCAGTTGGCGTGACCGTGCGAGTCCGCAACGGGCTCGGGCACCGGTTGCGGCTCATCTCGACGGGCCAGGTGATCGACACGTTCCTCGTCGGCGCGCCCGACCTAAAGCACACGACGTACGTGGTGCTTCCCGAGCGGGGTTGGCTCCGCGCCGAGCTCTATCAGGATCCCGGCTACGTGATGACCGCGGTCACGAGCGCGATCTTCGCCGCGGTCGAGAAGGCGCCGCCTCGGACTCGCGGCGAGGCCACCGTCGGCCCGCCTGTCGGCTACGGCCACGACCTGACTGTCCCGGAGGTATCGGTATGTTGCGGCCATTGACCCGACCGGGACGCGTGCTCGTCATCGCGGGCGTGATCGCCGGGCTGGTGGGCGCGCCAGCCGCGCGCGCCCTCGACCCGACGCGTATCGAGGCGCTCGCCGTCCCCGCGGCGCGTGACACCGAGCCGGTCGTGTTGAGCGGTGCGCTGTTCGCCGGCTGGGCGGCGCCGGCCGACGTCAGCGTCAAGCTCCCGACAACCGGCGGTCTCCAATGTCTGGCCGACGACCAGGCCCCCGAATGCACACACAGCCGGTACGAGGAACCCGAAGTGTCGACCGGCGACGCACTTGGCACCGGTGTACCCGTCGACCGCCTCCTCGGGTACCGATGGAACGGCCGTGGGTTCGTGCAGATCCCGTTCCAAGTCGACGAAGTAGCGACGCGCTACCTGACCAACAACGCGTCGGGCTTCGCGTTCTACAGCGAGACCGATGCGCACCCAACGTATGTGTGGGACGAGGAGCGGTTCCGGTGGACGGCGTCGGCTCCCGGACAGCCTTGCGTGGCCGCGCCGGCCGGCGGCGTTCGCACCACGCCGGACAGTGTCGCCGGCCTGGACACCAACGACGAGCTGTCGTTCATGGCGTCCGACGCAGGGGCGGCGGCGCCGAGTAGCGCCAAGTTGCCTGGCGGTATCGCGGCGATGAAGCGGGTGACGATCGCGGATCCGTACGACGCGACCCACCTGCGGTACGTCTATGTAATGCGCACGACCGGCGGCGCCGGCGCGCCCAAGGCCGCGTTCACCGCGAGCAACGGCTACGTGCGCTACGAGCCCGACGCCGACAGCAACACCTTCGTGTACTCGCAGTCGAGCTACGGCGACTACGGCAACGCGGCGAAGGGCGCCTACCTCGACACGGCGACCGGCAAGTGCATGACCAAGCCGGCCGACGCCAAGCAGCGGCGACCCAAGGACACCGCGTGGATCAAGACGCCGCGCTACGCCTTCCGCTACGACGGCCGCTGGCTGATGACGCAGTTGCGGGTGACCGCGACGGACAAGCCGTGGACCTACGGTCCCGACATCATCGACCAGTGGAAGGCACGGGCGTTCCAGCAGCGACCCGGCGGCGAAACGCCGTGCTGCGGCTACGAGGACGAGGCGGTGAACTGGGGCGGCTCGTCGATCACGATGGGCGTGCGGGCCGGGCCCGTCCGCGTGATCCGGTCCACGTGGGGCGCCGACTCGGGAACCAACGTCAACCGCACTGAGGTCTTCTACCGAGACGAGTTCCGCCAGGACGCGTACCTGCGCGTGCACCCGATCCCGCCGTTCGACGGCATCTACTCGCAGTGGGACTACAACGGCGGCAAGGTCTGGCAGTACTTCAACCCGTACGTGCCCGACGGCGTCGTCATCGACGGCAAGAACGACGAAGCGTTCGGCAACTACAACGCGCACATCGGCCCCGACGGCGTGCGGTTCCAGGGCAAGACGCTGGCGGGTGATCCGGGGACCGGCTCGTGCGACAGCGACGTCTGTCTCGACAACGACTTCGATGTCGTCGATCCCACGGTGTCGGGCCCCACCGGTGCGCTGAGCTACGAACAGATCACCGGCCCGTACGGCACGCTCGTGTCGCGCTATTCGATCAAGCAGCCGACGGCGGGCACCGCCCACGCGTTGGTGACCACGCCCTACTACCGCGACGACAGCTGTTTCGACGACGGCACCGGGACCGATCCCGGCAGCCACCTCAACCCGCGTCACACCGACCCGGTAGTCGACTCGCACGGAAAGCCGCGGCGGTGCTGGACGCCGGCCGACGGCGACCCGGACTTGTATCCCGACGATCACTTCTTCCAGGGCGACGTCGGCACCGTTGGCATCCACGTCCTGTTGGTGGCCGAGTCCGACAACGCCATGCAGACCGTGCCGCTCACCGAGATCGACAGCGAGCAGCGCGTCGTCCTGCTGCCGGGGCTGTGGCACAACGTCGGCGAGCAGTACGGGCGGGGTACCGAGAAGCCGCTCGTCGCGTTCGTCGGCTGATGCGGCTCCGGTTCGTCGCGCTGGTCGCGGCCGCCGCCGCTGTCGCGCTCGGCCTCCCGGGCGCGGCGCGACCCGCGGCGGGGGCCGACGTGACGCTCGCCAACCGCTTCGTCGAGTGGCGCTGGTCCAAGCCAGCGGCGCGCACGGCGGCGATCACCGACCGCCGCACGGGCCGGCGTTGGGGGTTCCCGGGTCCCGACTTCACGTTGCTCACGCCGAGCGGCCCAATGCGCAGCGACAAGCTGCGCGTCGTCGACGTCACCCGCACGTCGCGCCGGCTCCACGTCACGCTGTCGTACCCCGGGATCACCGTCACCCGCGACATCAGCCTGTTCGACGACGTCGCCGGCTTCCGCATCGAGACGGTGGTGCGGGCGGTGGCCCCGTTCGTCCTGTCGGGCGCCCAGCTCGCGCGCGTCAACACCAGTAGCGATCTGTCGGCGCAGCGGCTCGCGTTTCGGGCCGGGGCCGACTGGCGCGAGCCGGGCTGGCCCGGTCCCGCCACCGAGGTCGGTGACCCCCATGCCGGCACCTGGCGCGACACCAGCGCCAACCCCAACGGTCCCGGGCAGTGGTTGTCGCTGTCGGACGTCGGGCCCGGGAACCTGTTCCTCGTCACCGAAGCCAACGACTTCCCGTCGGTGCGGACGGCGTACAGCGGCGGCGTGGCCACGCCGCTGATCGACTACAAGCGCGACGTCGTGTCGCTCGGACCGTTCGAGGAGCAGATCCACGTCGAGAACCCGGGCGGGCCGGCCGGGCGCGTGCGGGTGCTGGCGCCCGGCGGGGCGGTCACGCTGCCGCCGGTGTTTCTCGGTTTCGGCGCGGGCGACGGGGACGACACCTGGCAGTTCCACCACTACCTGACGGGGCACCGGCTCGTCCCGTACGAGCACTCGGTCACGTTCAACTCGAACGGGACCAACACCGCCGGCGTCTCATTGGGTGCCAAGGACGGCATGAACCAGCGGACGATCGAGCAGGTCGCGCCGCTGGCCCGCCGGCTCGGTGTCGACACGTTCATCCTCGACGACGGCTGGCAGGCGACATCGGGGGACTGGATTGCCGATCCGGCGCGGTTCCCCGGTGATCCGAACCTGGCCAAGGTCCGGGCGACCATCGCCCCGATGAAGCTCGGGCTGTGGATGACCCCACTGCATTTCCACCCGGACTCGGCGACATTCCGGTCCAACCCGCAGTGGGTGTGCACGCCGGTTGGCGACGGCCTCGCGCTCTACAACGCGGCCGATCCGTCGAGCGGATCGAACGCCGCCGGCATTGGCGAGTGGAGTCGGGCTGCGCTCGCGCACGTCGAGCGGCGGATCCGCGTCGCGGTCCAGCAGTGGGGCGTTCGCTACTTCAAGTTCGACTTCATCGCGTGGCTCGACTGTCTTGGCCAGGGCGACATGTACGACCTGCACGACGCGTTCGTCGCCATGCTCGACCGGTTGCAGTTGTCGTTCCGCGACGTCACGTTCCAGATCGACGAGACCAACGACTACCGCTTGTTCCCGTTCGAGTCGATCAGCCGCGGGCCGACGTGGTTCCAGAACGGCGCGCCGGGGCCGGCTCGCCTGCTGCACAACCTCTGGAACCTGTCGCCTTACGTGCCGTCGGTCGCGATCGGTCAGCACTTCCTTGGCGACCGCTCCTACGACACGTGGCCGGTCGACACGCTCATGGCCGCCGCGCTGTTGTCGCACATCACGTTCTTCAGCGACCTGCGCTCCTTGCCGCCCCGGGTGCTCGACGCCGCCGCGCCGTGGCTCGCGTTCTACAAGAAGTTCCGTGCCGCGCTGACCGATGGCGTGGTCTACCCGCTGCTCGCCGACCCGCTGGCGGGCGGCTGGACCGCGTTGCAGTCGTGGGATCCGGTGAAGGCGACGGGCGCGCTGCTGGTTTTCCGCCAGGATGCGGCGGCGGCGTCGACGACCGTCAAGCTGCGGAACGTGCCCGGCGGTCGCCGCTTCGAGCTCCGGGCCGGCCCCACCGGCCGCGTCGTCGGGACCGCCACCTCCCGCCAACTCCAGTCCGGCCTCCCCATCACCCTCCCCACCAAACGCACCGCTCAAGTCCTGGTCATCACCCCCGCCCCCTAACCCCACCGACTTTGTTGCACTACTCGTTCTGGCAGAACGAGTAGTGCAACAAAGTCAGAGCGAGCGTCGCTCGAGGGCGGATCGCAGCCGGCGGAGGAAGTCGTATTTCTTGGTGAGGCGGCTGGCGCGCATCACGAACCAGCCCGAGAGCTCCAACTCGACGTCGCGTGCCGCGTCGTACTCGACGTCGTCGGGAGTTCGCTCATGCAGGTCCGAGTCCCACTCGAGGTCGATCTTCTCCTCGCGGTATCCGAGGTCGAGGCAATACCGGCCGCCGGCGGTGACGACCCACAGCTGCTGCTTGGGCAACGGCAGGCCCGCGCCGGCGATCCACTCGAGGAGCTTGTATTCGCCGTCGCTGTCGCCAGGCTCGGCTCCAACGATGAGGCCTTCGAAGAGCTCATCGATCACGGTGGTGCGGCGTCGACCTCGTGCCCGGACCTCTTCGCGGACCCTCCAAACCGCGTCATAGGACGTGAGATCAAGGCGGACCGCGCTACGCAAGATCCGGGCGACGGTTGGTCGCGACAGCGTCGCCGAGAGGTCGCAAATTGTCCGCGCTGGCGTCGTGACGGCGAGCGCGTCGAGGCAGTCGACATGGTGCGACGGCAGGAAGTTGCTCGTTCGGACCTTGACGCCGCTGAGCCGGACGACATGCGGGCGCGGCACGACCAGCTCGACTCGCTGCCCCGGAACCGACTGCATGCCCAGCAGCCGACCGGCGCATGTCCCGCTGGCCGCGCCGATCCCGGCCGCCAAGTAGGCCGCCATCGGCCGATGACGCCACTGCTCGACGACGCCGGCGATTCGGTAGATCCCACGACGAACGACGATCAGCCGCCCGCCGGCAATCTCATCTCTCGCCTGTTGCGCAGTCATGAATGTCAGCAGCTGCTGCCACGTGATGAGGCCCCACTGTCGCCGACCCAACTCGTCGAAGGTCACGTCCGGTCAGTAGTACCACTGGGGTGTGACGGCGAGGCCGGGATCGCCGTTGACAGCGGACTTTGTTGCAGTTGTCGTTCTCCCAGAACGACAAGTGCAACAAAGTCGGTGGTCTCCGGCGCTGCCTAGCGGGTGAGGATCTCGGCGAGGGGGGAGCGGCCGTCGAGGGCGAGCTGGGCGGCCGCTAGGCCGCCGAGCGCGCCCATGACGTTGCCGTGACCGCAGAACGCGCCGACGGCGATGACGTTGGTGCGGACTTCCTCGCAGACGGGACGACGGTCGTCGGTGAAGCTGCTCGTCCCGGCCCAACGGTGGGTTACCGGCGCTTGGCGGACACCGACTTCTTCGCGCAGCACCCGATCGAGCGCCTTCTGCACCGCCTGGGTGGGCTTGGTGGCCTGCGTCCACGACTGGTCGGGGAACTGGTCGCGGCAACCACCGAGAATGACGCGCCCGTCCGGAAGCTGCTGCCAGTAGTCGTACCCGAAGCGCGAGCAGATCGGCCGGGGCACCCGCACTTCGTCGGTGCGAGCCGTCGCCAGCATCTGCAGCCGGGCGGTGCGCACCCGGCCGCTCAGTTCGGGCAGCACGCTCTCGAGCCCGCCATCGACGGCGACGATCACACGGTCGGCCTCGAGCGCGTCGAAGTTGTCGACCGGGTGGTTCTCGACGAGCAGGATCCCGGCCTCGCGCGCTTGCACGGCGAGCAGGCGGGCGCGCGCCAGCGGGTGGAACGCCCCGTCGGTCGGGATCATGATCGTGCCGTCGGCCGCCCGCTCGGCCGCGAACCCGTCGTCGACCAGCGCTTGGTAATGCGCCTCGCAGTCGTCGCGTTCCTCGGGTGACGTGGGCCGGCGGACGCTGCCGGATCGCGACACGACCGAGGGCGTCTCGCTCATGATCCGGTCGATGGCCTCGAGCGTGAGGCCGTAGAGGTCGCGGTCCCGGCGCTGATGGTAGAAGGCGGCCGACCCGGCCAGCAGAAAGCCCGCATTCCGGCCGGTGGCGCCGCCGCCGACCACGCCCGCGTCGTACCCGACCACGGTCGCGCCGCGCCGGTTCGCCTCGAGCACCGCCGCCAGTCCGGTCCCGCCGAGTCCCACCACCGCCAGATCCACGGACGAGACTGTGCCATGGACATCGACCAGGCGCGTAACTTCATCGCCAGCAACCACCGTGCGGTTCTGGCCACCAAACGGGCTGACGGCCGGCCCCAACTGTCGCCGGTCGCCGCCACGATTGACGGCGAGGGGCGGGTGGTCATCAGCAGCCGGGAGACGGCGATCAAGGTCAAGAACCTGCGCCGCGATCCGGCGGCGTCGGCCTGCGTGCTGAACGACGGCTTCTTCGGCGAGTGGTGCCAGGTCGACGGGACGGCCGAGATCGTCTCGCTCCCCGCCGCCATGGAGCCGTTGGTCGAGTACTACCGCAGCGTCTCAGGTGAGCACCCGGATTGGGACGACTACCGAGCCGCCATGGAGCGGGAGCGCCGGGTCGTCATCCGGCTCACGATCGAACGAGCAGGGCCGTCGGTGAGTGGCTGAGGCCCTCCGCGGGGTACATCAGGTCGATGCTGCTGTGTGACCGTTACGAGCTGGGCGACGTCATCGGTCGCGGCGGCATGGCCGACGTCCACGCCGGGGTCGATACCAAGCTCCAGCGCGACGTGGCGATCAAGATCCTGCGACCCGGCAGCGTCGCGGCGGACGACCTCGAGACCCGATTCGAGGAGGAGGGTCGTGTCGCCGCCCGTCTGCAACATCCGAACGTCGTCGCCGTGTTCGATACCGGCGTCACCGACGACGGGCGACCCTTCATCGTCATGGAGCGGCTCCCCGGCGCCACGCTCGGCGATCGCATGCGGAGCGGCGCGCTCGACGACGACACCGTGAAGCACATCGCGATCGAGGTGCTGGCGGCCATGGGCGCCGCCCACGCCGCCGGCGTCGTCCACCGCGACATCAAGCCCGGCAACATCCTGCTGACGGACGACGGCCACGCCAAGATCGCCGACTTCGGCATCGCCCGCGAGTCCGACAACCTTCTCGTTGACCCGACCACGACCAACGTCCTGACCGGGACGCCGGCGTACATCGCGCCCGAACGACTCGTCGGCCGACCGGCGACGGCGCAGTCGGACCTGTGGGCGCTTGGCGTCGTGCTCTACGAGGCGCTGACCGGGAGCAAGCCGGTGGCCGGCGTGGCGCCGCTCGTTACCGCGCGTCCCGACGTCGACCGTACGTTGGCCGCGACCGTCGACCGGGCCATGGCGGTCGATCCCGACCAGCGCTTTGGCAGCGCGGTCGAAATGGCGGCGGCCATCAACGGCGACGCGACGGTGATCCTCCCTCGACCGCCCGCGTCGCCGTCGCGACCCCGGCGCCGGACCGCGGCGATTGGTGCGGGCATCGCCGCCGTCATCCTCGGCGTCACGATCGGGGTGCTGGCCGGGCGCGACGGCGGCACACCGCCGGCGACGCCGGTCCGGCCCGCCAGCGCGACGGCGACCACGACGTCGTCGACGGTGATCACCGCGTCGGTGCCGGTGCAGAATGTCGGCCCCGCGCCAACGCGGGTCCGCCGTGGGGGCAAGGGCAAGAAGGGGAGGAACGACTGAGCACAACGCTCGACCCAATCGGGGCCCTCGAGCGCATCGGCTACATCCTCGAACGGACCCGGGAGCCCACGTATCGCGTCCAGGCGTTCCGCAAGGCGGCCGACGCCATCCGCGAGTTGTCCGATGACGACCTGCGCGCCTTGGTCAAGTCCGGGCGGCTGCGGGACCTGCCCGGCGTCGGAGAGAAGACCGAGCGGGTAATTGTCGAGGCGCTCGACGGCAAGGTGCCCACCTATCTCGCCCGGCTCGAGCGGCTCTCGCCGGCGCCCGACGAAGGTCCCGGCGCCGACATCCGCGCCCTGCTGAAGGGCGACTGCCACACCCACTCGGACTGGTCCGATGGCGGCAGTCCCATCAAGACGATGGCCGAGGCGGCGCGCGATCTGGGCCACGACTACATCGCGCTCACCGACCACTCGCCCCGCCTCACCATTGCGAACGGGCTCAGTCCCGACCGGCTGCGCGAGGAGTTGCAGGTCGTCGCGGCGGTGAACGAAGAGCTGGCGCCGTTCCGCATCCTCACCGGCATCGAGGTCGACATCCTCGAAGACGGCGCCCTCGACCAAGAGCCCGCCTTGCTCGCGCAACTTGACGTGGTCGTCGCCAGCGTTCACTCCAAGTTGCGCATGGAGCCCGAGCAGATGACGCGGCGGATGGTCGCCGCCCTCGCCAGCCCGCATGTCGACATCCTCGGTCACTGCACCGGCCGCATCGTCGTGGGACGGGGCCGGCCCGAGTCGGCGTTCAACGCCGAGTTGGTGTTCGCCGCCGCCGAGAGGTTCGACAAGGCGGTCGAGATCAACTGCCGACCCGAACGGCTCGACCCGCCCAAGCGGTTGTTGCGCCTCGCCGTCGAGATGGGGTGCAAGGTGAGCATCGACACCGACGCCCACGCGCCGGGGCAACTCGAGTGGCAGCCGTTCGGTTGCGAGCGGGCGGCCGAGTGCGGCGTGGGCGCCGACTCGATTGTCAACGCGCGATCGGCCGACGACCTCTTGGCCTGGACCGCGTCACACGCCGGGTAACGCGTGTTCTGGGCGGATTAGCACGGGCTGAGCCCGTGCTAATCCGCCCACAACGACGTGGCCAGCTAGTAGCCCGACGCCGACCCGACCAACGCGCGCGGATCGGCGGCGCCCGCGAGCCGATCGCCTTCGTTGACAATCACGTGGGCGTGGCCGAATCCGTGTTCGAAGTCGCCCGCCCGCTGGACGGTGTGGCCGCGCTCGCGGAGCCCGTCGTCCCACGCCGCCGGCGACTGTCCTTCGACGCGCACAGCGATGCGCCCGCGGCTGCGCCATGTGTCGAAGCCGCCGCCGCCATCGGCGTTGGTCAGCGCCCACCGCCCGGCGGCGATCGAGCGGCCGGGGGACTGGCGGCCGTGGAGTTGACGGGCGAGGAGTTGCAGCAAGATCTGCGGCTGGGTGTCGCCGCCCATCGTGCCGATGACGCGATCGAGCGAGCCGTCGGGGTGAGTCACGAGCGCGGGTGACAGCGTGTGGGGCGGGCGCCGACCCGGTCCGTACTCTGCCGGATGCCCGGGTTCGAGCGAGAACCCGAGACCGCGGTTCTGCAGGAAAATGCGTACGCCCGGGACGACGAGGCCGCAGCCGAACCCGGCGGCGTTGGACTGGATGAGCGACACACCCATGCGATCGCCGTCGACCGCGCACAGGTACATCGTCCCGCCGGCGCGCGCCGCCGGTTCGCCGA
>DASRJI010000107.1:0-29478 GCA_035649535.1 Acidimicrobiales bacterium
GAGGTGGCGCACCTCGGCGAACGGACTGCAGACGTTGCGCAGGCCACGGAACGCGGTGTCGAGCCCGAGCACGACGTCGCTCCCACAGAGAACGAAGCGCTCGTCGAAACCACCGACCTGCTCGAAGACATCGCGGCGCACCGCCATGCACGCCGCGGTCACCGACAGGGTGTTCCGGTACCAGCACGAGGAGCCGAGCAGGCTGTCCTCGCCCGGCCGCATCCCTTGGAAGAGGTGATCGGCAAACCCACCGAGCCCCAAGATCACGCCGCCGTGCTGGATCAATCCGTCGCCGTCGAGCAACTGCAAACCGACGAGGCCGACGTCAGGCCGGGCCGCCCAGCCCGCCAGCTCGCGCAACCACATCGGGTCGACCGCGACGGTGTCGTCGTTGAGGAACACGAGCACGTCGGCGTCGACCGTCGCCGCCAGCTGATTGTTGACGCGCGAGTAGTTGAACGGCGCGTCCCACCAGAGCACGTCGAGGTCGAGGCCGATCTCCGCCGCCAGGTCGCGGTACCACTGCTGGTTGTCCGCCGTGTTCGGTCCGTTGTCGACGATGCGCACGATGAGCTTGTCGTAGGACGAACGGCCGATCGAACGCAGGCAATTCTCAACCAGCGGCCGGTTGTGCCGGGTCGGAATCAGCACCGCCACCGACGGCCACTCGGCCGGCTGCCATTGGACGCGCACGGCGCCGCGCTCTTCGGTCACGACCGCGTCAGGGCTCCCGCCGCCGCGGCGCGTCAGGTGGCTGGCGACGAGCGGGGCGCCTCCGGCAACCGGGTCGGCCCGCCGGGTCAGGTGCGCCAGCACCTTCGGGATCCGGAGGACGGCTTCAGCGTCCAAGTCGAGGGCGAGCAGCAGGTCCCACCACCGCGCGTCGCCCTCGTACATGCTGTCGGCCCACGCCGCGGCATGGCCGCGACGCACCGCGAACGATCGGCCGAGGTAGTTGGCCGACAGGAGCATCTCCGGCGACCACGACGGCTTCATCTGCACGTCGTCCACCAACCCGTCGGGCCCGACGACGTCATCATCCCAGTGGACGATGACTGCCATTGGCCGCTCCCACGCCATCGCCGCCAGCCGGAACACGAAGTCGGGCTCGAGCTGATCGCCGGCCTCGAGCACGACGACAAGGTCGTCGGGATCGCCCTTTCGCAGTGCGAGCCACGCGTTGCCGGAGATCGGCTCGCCGACCCGTTCGTCGGCGCTACCGCTCGACGCGTCACCCGCGACGCGCGCTGTCCAGCGGCGATCGGTCTGGAGCTGAAGGGACCGCAGCGTGGTCGCCAACGCCGCCTCGGCGCCGGCCGGCGCGACGACGATGAACTCGACACGAACCCCCGGCGCGCCGTGCGTCTTGGCCGCGACCCGGCGCTGGGCGGCGAGGTCGGCGGGAGAAGCTCGATGCCCGGCCAACCACACGGCGTAGTGCTTCGCCCCACGGGGCCGGTGGCGCGTCCACGCGGCGCGCAGTTCGCCGAGGTGGGTCCGCAGGTCGCGCGCGACGCGGGCCCCGACGACCGCGACGTCGCGCCGGGCGGTGCCGGGCGGCGCGTACTGTTCGGCTACCTCGCGCAGCCGCGACCGTTCATCCTCCACGAAGGTCTCCCGCCTCTATCTCGTGGCCAGGTCCGGCTGCGGATGGGCCCAGGTGCCGAGCAGATCGATCTTGCCGATGATCGGCTGGTCGCCGGGTTGCACATGCAGGCGCGCCACGCGCGCCTTGTAGTCGAGGCGCACCATCGCGTGCTCGTCGTGGATGGCGATGCTGAGCTCGTAGTCGCCGGCGCCGAGCGACAGCTTCGGCACCGCGTAGTCGACGTACCCTCGACCCGAGAGCACGAGGTCGGGCGCGCGGTCCTCGGCCCGGACCGACGGGTTGGCGATGTGCACGCCGGCCATGTCCTCGACCGCGAACGAGAAGTAGGGACGCTCGACCGGGCGGTGGGCGTCGTAGCGGATGCGGATCGTCAACGGCCGCCCGGTGGCCGCCACCGCGAGGTGGCTGCCGCCGGCGTCGACGAACTCGACGGACTCGATCGAGATCGGCCGCTGGCCGTCCTCGAGGTCGAGCTGGGGCACGAGGCCGGACGCCGCCGCCCGCTTGGCGTCGTCGCTCTCGATCCGCTCGGCCTCCTCCGTATTCACCTGCTCGAGATAGGCCCGGACGACTTCGGGGGCGGGGCCCGCCTGTTGCAGCACGCCGTGGTCGAGCCAGGCGACCTGGTCGCACAGCGTCTGCATGAGCCCGAGGCTGTGCGAGACGACGACGATCGTGACGCCGCGCCGCCGCAGCTTGTACAGGTGGTCGAAGCAGCGGCGCTGGAAGTCCTCGTCGCCGACGGCGATGACCTCGTCGATGATCAGGATGTCGGGGTCGACGTGCACGGCGACCGCGAACCCGAGCCGCACGTACATGCCGCTCGAATAGACCTTGACCGGGCTGTCGATGAACTCCTCCAGCCCGGAGAACTCGATGATCGTGTCGATGCGGGCGTCGATCTGGCGCCGGGTGAGACCGAGGATCGCGCCGTTGAGATAGGCGTTCTCCCGGCCCGACAGTTCGGGATGAAAGCCGGCGCCCAGCTCGAGCAACGCCGAGACCCGCCCGTCGATGGCCACCGAGCCGGTGGTGGCGCGGTGAATGCCGGCCATCAGGCGCAGCAACGTCGACTTGCCCGATCCGTTGTGGCCGATCAGGCCAAACGTCGTCCCGCGGTCGACACTGAGCGACACGTCGCGCAGGGCCCAGAACTCCTCGAACCGACTCCCCCGCTGACGGGTCAGCATCTCCTTGAGGCTCGACGAGCGCTCGCGGTACAGGCGAAAACGCTTCGACACCGAGTCGACCACGATCGCCGCGTCGTCGGCCACTACAGCTCCTCCGCCACGTTGATCGACGTGCGGCCGAAGATCATCCAACCGGCCATCAGCGTGAAGCCGGAGACAAGCACGAGATAGATGCAGGTGGACGCGCTCGGCAGCTCGAGCGCATAGAAGAGGCTGCGCGACGCGGCCGAGAACTGCGAGAGCGGGCTCCAACGGATGATCGCCGCCGCCGGAAAACCGCCGACGCGCGCGGGAACGATATTGAGCGGGTAGATGATCGGCGTGGCGTAGAACAGCAACTGCATGGCGACGCCGACGAGGTAGCCGACGTCGCGGAAGTAGACGTTGCCGACGCTGAGGACGAGACCGAGACCCAACGCAAACGCGAGCAGCAGTACGAGCAGCACCGGGTAGAGCAGAAACGTCCACGAGGCATTGCCGAGGACGATCATGGCGACGGCAAGAATTGCCGCCTCAATGCCGGCCTGATTCAACGCGGTGAGCGAATTCGCGATCGGCGGGCACGCGGGCGGGAAGGCGACCTTCTTCAGCAACGGCCCAGCGCCGGTCAACGCCGACATGGCACCGACAATGACTGCGTTGAAGAAGTTCCAGATCACGAGCGCCGCGAAGAGGTACAACGCGAACGACTTGAGTTCGCCGTTTCCGGCGACCGGAGGTTGTTGGCGCAGGAATGTCCCGAATACGACCGTATAGATCAGCAGCGTCAACGCCGGGTTGAGTAGGGACCAGAACCGGCCGAGCAGGCTTCGCTTGTACTTGGAATCCAGCTCGCGCCGGGCGAGGTTGGCGATGAGCGCGCGGTGCCTCCACACGTCCGCAGTCGGGCTTACGCGCTCCAATTTCACCCCATGATCCTAGTGGCGAGGCAGAACGCGCAGATTGGACGCATGCACCGGAGTGGCCGGTTTCGGCGTCTAGCCTGACCCGAATGCGGCTGCAGGGATCTATTCCTCGCGCTGCGCGATTCGGAACCCTCGCGGCGGTGCTTGTGGTGAGTGCGTTGGCACTTGTAACCGACGCGACGTTGGCGCCCCCAGCTCGCGCGGCGACAGATTTCACGTTCACCGGTGGCGGCTTCGGCCACGGCGTCGGCATGAGTCAGTACGGTGCTCTCGGCGCCGCCAATGCCGGTCTGTCGTACACGCAGATCCTCGGCCACTACTACGCGGGCACCTCAGTCAGCTCGGTTCCCGAGCCCGGCGATCTGCGCGTGCGACTCGGGACGTTCGGCACCGCGACGGTGACGAGCACGACGACCGTCGGCTCGGGCGAGGTCACGCTGCTCGTCAGTGGCCAGTTCGTCGGCACCGCGGCGCGCGGCACCGCCATCACGCTGTCGGCCGGCGGCAACCAGGTCGCGGCGCGCATCGGCAACGGCCCCGTCACGATCGGCAGTTACGCGGCGGTGGAGTACGGCTACTCGGGCTCGGTCGTGCAAGTCGCGCCGGTCAACAGCCGCTACGACCGCGGCGTGATCGTCGCCACGCCCACGGGCGGCGCCAACGTCCAGATCAACGTGAACCGGTTGTCGATGACGGAATACCTGTACGGGCTGTCGGAGGTCCCGTCGAGCTGGCCGGCGGCGGCGCTGCAAGCGCAGGTTGTCGCCGGTCGCAGCTATGCCATCGTCCGCCGGCGCGGTCCGTCGTCGAGCTTCGACCTCGAAGCCACGACCGTCGACCAGGTGTACGGCGGCTACGAGAAGGTGGCCGGGGGGTCCTTCGCCAACTGGAAGGCGGCGGTTGACGCGACGGTCGGCATGGCCGTGCGCCAGAGCAACGGCGACGTGGCCAACACGCTCTACTCATCGAGCGCCGGCGGCTACACCGAGAACAACGACTACGTCTTCGGCACGGCATCGGCGCCGGGCACGCCGGTGTCGTACCTCCGCGCCACCCCCGATCCGTACGAAGCGAACAGCGGCAACCCGTACTTCCGGTGGACGCGCACCTTCACCGGCCAGGAGCTCGGCACGTGGTTCTTCGCCCCCGGCGCCGTGGTCACCAACGTGGTGTTCTCGGGCCCGTTCGGCGCGTCGGGCCGCATCGACCGCGCCTCGGTGAAGCTGACCGCCAACACCGGCTCCACCACCATCAAAGGCGTCGACTTCAAGAACAAGGTCAACCAGAACGTCAACTTCGACCGCGAACTGTTGTCGACCCTCATCCTCCTCAATCCGGTAGGCCACCTCGACAGCGCCAGCCCGGCGCCCGGCGGCGTGCTGGCGCGCGGCTGGGCGTGGGATCCGAGCTCGAGCGGCGCGACCGCGGTCGACATCTACGTCGACAGCAAGCTCGCGCTGCGGGCGACCGCCAACCAGTCGCGACCCGATGTCGGCGCCCAAGTCCCGGGCGCCGGCGACAACCGCGGCTTCTCGGCCGTGGCGCCCGCGTCGGTGGGCAGCCACCGCGTCTGCGCGTACGCGATCGACGACGCCAACCAGAACAACCCCGTCATCGGCTGCGCCGACGTCGTGGTGAGCGCCACGCCGATCGGCAACCTGGAGTCGGCCCGCACGACCACCGACGCCGTGACCGTCGCCGGTTGGGCCATCGATCGCTCGCGAGCAGCCTCTACCGACGTCCACGTGTACGTCGACGGCGCGTGGGCGGCCGGCGGCCCGGCGAACCGGGCCCGCCCCGACGTGGGTGATGTCTACCCGGCTTACGGGCCGAACCACGGCTTCGAGATCGCCGCGCCGGCCGGCGGCGGCACTCATCAGGTCTGCGCGTACGCGATCGACGACGCCGGCACCAACCCGTCGATCGGGTGCCGCTCGGTGACGATCGCGAAGAGCGACGCCATCGGGTCACTCGACAGCGTCCGCCGGGCCAATCCCTCCGACCCGTATCACGTGCAGCTCGCCGGATGGGCGCTCGACCAGGACACCTCGGCGTCGATCAAGGTGCACGCGTATCTCGACAACCCATACCCGAGCGGGAGCTTCCTCGGCCAGGGCGACGCCAATACGTCGCGACCCGACGTCGGCCGCGCCTTCCCCGGGTTCGGCGACCGCCACGGCTTCGACTTCTCGGCGCCGTACGCCGCCGGTCGCCACCGCGTTTGCGTGCACGCGATCAATCAGGTGGGCGGCGGCGCCAGCACGGTCGCCGGCTGCCTCACGCCGCCCAACGTCGGGCCGTTCGGCAACGTCGAGATGGTCACGCGCACCGCCGCCGGGGAAGCGCGCGTGAAGGGCTGGACGATCGACCCCGACGCGACGCAGGCGATCACGATCCACGTGTACGTCGGCGGTCCCGTTGGCGGTGGCGGGACCTTCGCCGGCAGCTTCACGGCCAACGTCGCCCGCTCCGACGTCGGCGGCGCCTATCCCGGTTTCGGCGACGGCCACGGCTTCGACGTTCGCATCACCGTGCCGAGCGGCCAGACACGCGTGTACGTCTACGCCATCGACGACGCCAACAACATCAACCCGCTGCTCGGTTCCGCCACCGTTTGATCGGCGGCGCGTACGCGCTCAGCGGATAAGGGCGAGCACCGTGCCGAGGCTCACGAGTGTGGCGCTGGCGGCGACGGCCTGAAATACGCGGCGGTTGGCGAGCAGCGCCGGCAGGGCGACCGCCAGCGCCGGGACCAACGACAGCCCGTACCGACGCGGGATGTCCACGTACGTTCCCTGGAACAGGAAGTTGACGACGACCATCAGCGGCCCGACGAGCGCGAGGGTCACGAGCGTCGCCATTGCGAGTGCCCGCTGTCGTGACCCCGGAGCACCGAGCAGCGCAGCGACGGCGAGCCCGACGAGAAAGAGGCGGTCGACGAGCTGGGCGGCGGGCTCAACCCACAAGGCCTTGACTTCCGACGGCACGTACGGCGTGTCGAGCGGCGTGATCCCGGTCGGGACGTTCCGGAGTACCTGTCGGAGGCCGATCGATTCGGTGTGGTAGCGCTTCACCATCGGGATGGTCATGGCCGGCACGCGAGCGGTCGATGAGCTGTAGCCCGCCCATACCGCGCCGACCGCGGCGGTGCCCGCCCCCATGACGCCGACAACCAGCACCGTCCGCCATACCGCGGCGCGGTCGCGCAGCCCCCACGCTTCGGCCCGCCCCTTTTGCACGTGGCGAATGATGAGAAAGAGGACACCGAGCCCGACAGCAACGAGGTTGGTCGACTTCAGAAGAACCGCACCGACCGCGACAAGCCCCGCGGGCCACCAACGGGCGCCGCGCTCGACGCGCAACACCACGTACAGCACTGCAGCACCGGCGAGGAGCGCGGTCGCATCGGGGTTGATCGTGGAGGTTGCCTCCATCACGAGTGGCGCGGTGATCACGAGGAGGAGCGTCACGACGCGCATGGGCCAGCCGGCGCCGAACTCGCCCATGCAGAGCCACATCAGGACCAGCGCGGCGCCCAGCCACAGGACGCCGGCCAGCCGACCCGTCGTGAAGATGCTGTCGGAACCGACCGCGCCGCTGAGCGCGGCGGCGATTCCGCCGCTGATCGCGTAATACGCGGGACCGTGGATGTACGCGGTGTTGTACCCGCCTTCCTGGAACTGCCGCGGGTCGTACGCACCGGCGCGACAGGCGGGTGCGGGGAAGTCGTAGTCAACGCCGCGGCAGGCTTCGGTGCGCAGGGCCTCCTGGGTGAAGACGTCGCCGCGATGGACGACCTCGTGGTCGCGCACGACGCGCACCATGTAGTCGAAGTGCTGCAACTCGTCGGACGGAGAGACGCGTTGGTAGTCCGCCACGTGGAGGATGACGATGAGGGCCCCAAACGCCACCAGTGCCGCGGCCGCGATGAAACGGACCCGCCTGCCCTCGTTCACCCGGCGAGCTTACGGCGCCGGCGCTCCTAGGATCGGGACGTGCTCGTAGCCCTTGCTGGTGGCGTCGGCGCGGCTCGAATGCTGCGCGGCCTCCTCGCCGTCGCACCGCCGGAGGACGTCGTCGCCATCGTCAACACTGGCGACGACGTCGTCCTCCACGGCCTGCACGTGAGCCCGGATCTCGACACGGTGACCTACACGCTCGCCGAGGCGATCGATCCCGAGCGCGGCTGGGGCCTCGCGGGTGAGAGCTGGGCGGCCATGGAGGCGCTCGAGCGCTACGGGGGCAACACGTGGTTCCGCCTCGGCGATCGCGACCTGGGGACGCACCTCTACCGAACGCAGCGGCTGTGCGACGGCGCGTCGCTCTCGGCGATCACCGCCGAGATCGCCGCCGCGTGGAAGCTCGGTCTGACGATCCTGCCTATGAGCGACGACCGCATCGAGACCCGTGTCACGGTCCCCGGCGAAGGCGAGATCGGGTTCCAGGAGTACTTCGTCGCCCGCCAGCACTCGGTGCCGGTATCCGCCGTTCGGTTCGCCGGCGCGGCCGACGCCACACCGGCGCCCGGTGTGCTGGACGCGCTCAACGAAGCTGACCGGCTCGTCATCTGCCCGTCGAACCCCATCGTCTCCATCGGCCCGGTGCTCGCGGTTCCCGGTATCCGAGAGGCGGTCGAGGCCCGTCGAGAGGACGCCATCGCCGTGTCGCCCATCGTGGCCGGCGCCGCGCTCAAGGGACCGGCCGACCGCATGCTCGAGGAGTTAGGTCACGAGGCGTCGGTCGTCGGCGTGGCCCGGCTGTACGCGCCGCTGGCCGCCACGCTCGTGATCGACAACGTCGACGCGGCGTTGGCCGACGCGGTCGAGGCCGCCGGCATGCGATGCGTCGTCACGCCGACGGTGATGAACTCGCCGGACGTCGCCGCCGCGCTCGCTCGCGTCGTGCTTTCAGCATGAACGGGCTCACGATCCTGCCCGTCGCCGGATTGCCGGAGATCTCAACCGGCGATTCGCTGGCCGACCTCATCGCCGAGCACGCCGAACTGGCCGACGGGGACGTCGTCGTCGTGACTCAGAAGGTCGTGTCCAAGGCCGAAGGGCGGCTGGTCGAGATCGACGCCGACGATCCCCTCGCGCACAAGGCGCTGGTCGAACGCGAGTCGGTACGTGTCGTGCGGCGACGCGGCGATCTCATCATCAGCGAGACCGCCCACGGGTTCGTGTGCGCCAATGCCGGCGTCGATCTATCCAACGTCGAGCGCGGGTGGGCGGCCTTGCTCCCGATCGACAGCGACAAGTCGGCCCGGCGCATCCGCGACGGTCTTCAGGCCCGCACCGGCCGGACGGTCGGCGTCATCGTCAGCGACACGTTCGGGCGCCCGTGGCGCATGGGCCTGACCGACGTCGCCATCGGTTGCGCGGGCGTGGCCGCGGTCGCCGACCTGCGCGGCACACCGGACGCCCACGGCCGCGAGCTACAGGTGACCGAGGTAGCGATCGCCGACGAGATCGCCTCGGCCGCCGAGCTCGTGATGGGCAAGGCGAACGGGATCGCCGCCGCCATCGTGCGCGGCCTCGACCCGTCGTGGCTACGCGAAGGCTCGGTTAGGTCTGAGGTGATTCGCCCGCCGGGCGAGGATCTCTTTCGTTGAGCCACCGGAAGATCGCGGCGGCGCCGTCGGTCAACGACGTCCACGGCTTCCACCCGAGATGGATCTCGGCCCGTCCGGGGTCGATTGCGCTGCGGAGCACATCGCCCGGCCGGGGCGGCCCGTACACGGGTTCCGCGTCGACGCCGGCCGCCGCCGCCAGGGCGCGATACACGTCGATGTTCGACGTCTCGTTGCCGGTACCGACGTTGAGCACGAGCCCGCTTCCCTTGTCGGCGGCGCGCGCGAAGGCGTCGACCACGTCGTCGACGAACACGTAGTCGCGCGTGTGGCGACCGTCGCCGTTGATCACGCACGGCTCCCCGGCAAAGAGCCGCTCGGAGAAGATCGCGATGATCCCGGACTCGCCGTGGGGATCCTGGCGCGGCCCGTACACGTTGGCAAGGGCTAGGGCGGTGAACTCGAGGTCGTACAGCTCGCGGTACGCGACCAGGTAGTTGTTCACGATCATCTTCGACACGCCGTACGGCGACAGCGGTCGGTGCGGCGCCGACTCCTTCACCGGTAGCTCTTCCGGCTCCCCGTAGAGCGTGCCGCCGCTGGCCGCGTACACAACCTTGCGCGTGCCCGCGCGGCGAGCGCCCTCGAGGATGTTCACGCTGCCGATCACGTTGATCTCCGCGTCGCGGATCGGGTCGGTGACCGACACGGGAACGCTCGCCTGGGCGGCAAGGTGGAACACGACCTCCGGTTGGCGGCGGGCCATCACGTCCACCAACCCTGGGTCGCGGATGTCGAGGTTGTGGAACGTGAGCTTGCGATCCGGATTGGCGCGCGCGTCGGCCAGGTTGTGGAGCCCACCGGTCGAGAGGTCGTCGACGACGTCGACTTCGTGCTCCTCGGCCAGCAGCCGGTCGACGAGCGTCGAGCCGATGAACCCGGCGCCGCCGGTGACCAGCGCCCGCATCAGGCGGCTTCTTCCGGCAGCCGGGCGCCCGTGAGGTGCGCGCCGGGCGGGACGATGGCGCCGTCACCGATGACCGAGAGGGCTTCGACGATCGCCCCTTCGCCGATGACCGCCCGGCGACCAATGATCGAGTCGCGGACGACGGCGTCGGCGGCGATGACCGCCTCGTCCAGGACAACCGACCCCGTGATGCAGGCGCCGGGGTCGACCCGCACGCCGTGACCCACCACGGCGGCATCGGGCCCGACACCGGCGAACGTCAGATTCGCTTCGATGTAAGCCGCGGGGGTGCCGACGTCGATCCACGTCGCGTCCGACGCGAGTGCGAACAGCGACCGGTCGGCGACCAATTGGGGAAACGTCTCGCGCTCGATCGAGACGCGCCGCCCATCCGGAATGCGGTCGATCACCGACGGCTCCAACACGTAGACGCCGGCGTTGATGAGGTTGGTGGGCGCCTCACCCGGCCCCGGCTTCTCGATGAAAGCAACCACGCGCCCATCCTCATCGGTCGGCACGACGCCGAAACGCGACGGGTCGTCGACCGGTGTCAGCGCCAGCGTCGCGCTGGCCCCGTGGCTGGCGTGGAACTTCACCACGGCGCTGATGTCGATCTCGGTGATGACGTCGCCGTTGAGGACGACGAAGACGTCGTCGAAGCCGGCGCGCCGCGCCGCGAACCGGATCGCGCCCGCGGTGTCGAGGGGCTCTGACTCCACCGCGTACTCGACCTCGACGCCGCCGCAGCGGCCGTCGGGATAGGCATCGAGAAACGCGTCAGGCCGGTACCCCATCGACAGCACCACCCGATCGATTCCGTGCCGCGCCAGATGGCCGACCACGCGCTCGATCATCGGCACGCCGGCGACCGGAAGCATCTGTTTCGGCGTGGTCAGTGTCAGCGGTCGTAGGCGCGTGCCCTCGCCTCCGACGAGGACAAGCGCCCGCACTACTTGCCGGTGGTAGTGGGCGCCGCGGGAGTCGTTGACGACGGCGCGGGCGGGACGGTCGACGCGTTGGCGTCCGGCATCGTCGTGTCCGACTGCTGCCCGCCTTCGTTGGCGTTCGGGTCGGCCAGGTTGGCAGCCGACGGCGGCTTCGGGATCGTGGTGCCCTCAGGAACGAAGGCGAAGGTGATTAGGTGGAAGTTCTCGACCTTCACCTTCTTCGGGTCGCCGTTCACGGCAGATGAATTCGAGTCCTCGCGGCTGGTCCACTCGCGCACTTCCAGGCGGGCGCTCTTGCTGCCGCACTTGTCGCCGTTCTTGTAGGTCTTGTCGCCGGGATACGTAATCGACGTGGCCGAGATCTTGAAACCGGGCTGGCCGCTCACGAACCGGCCGACCGTCGCGTTGGCCGCGGTGTCGTTCACGCTGTTCGGCTCGACGTGGATGAGGCCGTCGGTGTGGGTGTGCAGGCCGATGAGGTTGGCCGGCTGAGGCATCGGCGGCTTGAACTGGTCGCAGATGTAGATGCCGTAGGCCATGTGCCAGTGGTCTTGGAAGTTCGGATGGGCGATGTCCGGATTGAGGTGGCTACGGCTGGTACCGACGAGCAGGACACCCACGACCATTAGCAGGGAGAGGCCGCCATACCAGAGCCACGGCGTCCGCCCGCGAGCGGTGCGACCGCCACCCGTACTGGCGATCCGCGCGACTTTCTTGTTGCTCGAGGCCTTACCCATGGGGATCGAACACTAGTTGCCACCGCGCCCCACGATGGCTCGCCGCACGGTCATCACCACCAGCCGCAGCGCCAGGCCCGCCACCACCGCCGGGGCCAGCAGGCGGCCGGGCCAGCCCGTCGTGCGCCACCAGAACCGCAGGAGGGAGGCATGGTGCGCGGCGAGCATCCGGTACGGCGTCGCCGAGGTGGAGAGGCCCTGCACGTGCACAACCTGCGCCCCCGGCTCGTACCGCACGCGCCAACCGGCGCGGCTCGCCCGCCAGCAGAGGTCGACGTCCTCGAGATACATGAAGTACGCCTCGTCGAACCCGCCGATGGCGGCGAGCGCCGAACGCCGAGCGAGAAAACACGCGCCGGACACCCAGTCGACGTCGCGACCGGCGACCTCGGTGGTATCGGTCATGAGATAGCGGCGACTGAAGCGGTTGTTCGTGTTGATCAGGCCGAGGAAGGCGTGGCCCACGGCGTCTCCTAACCGCGGGAACCTGCGGGCCGACGGATACCGCGCCCCGTCGACCTCGTCGATGCGCGGGCCGACGATGCCGACGTCGCCGTCCGCGTCGAGTACTTCGGCCAGCGCGGTCACCGCCCCGGCGTCGACGACGACGTCAGGATTCGTGACGAGGACGTAGTCGTCGGTCATGTGCGCCAACCCGCGGTTGACACCCCCGCCGTACCCGAGGTTGGTGCCGGCGTCGACCACCGTCACCTTCGGGTCGTCGGTGACCAGCTTCTGCACCGAGCCGTCGCTGGACGCGTTGTCGACGACGACGACCTGCTCGACGCCAGCGCGCCGCACGCTGCGGACACACTCGACAAGGTGGTCGCCCGCGTTGTAGTTGACGACGACGACGCCTACGCGCCCAGACACGTACGGAACCAGGCCGCGGTGTGCTCGAGGCCTTCGGCCAACTGCACCGTCGGCTCCCAACCGAGGCGTGACGTGGCCAGCGTGATGTCGGGCTTACGTTGCATCGGGTCGTCCTGGGGCAGCGGCAGGTACTCGATCGACGACGACGATCCGGTGACGTCGAGCGCGAGCTGCGCCAGCTCGAGGATCGTGAACTCGCCCGGATTACCGACGTTCACCGGCCCGACGTAGTCGGAGTCGAGCAAGGCGAGGATGCCGCGAACTTCGTCGGCGACGTAGCAGAAGCTCCGGGTCTGGCTGCCGTCGCCGTAGACGGTGAGGGGCTGGCCCTGGATCGCCTGCACGAGGAAGTTCGACACCGCCCGCCCGTCGTCGGGCCTCATTTGGGGCCCGTAGGTGTTGAAGATCCGCAGCAGCCGCACGTCGACGCCGTGGTGGCGGTGGTACGCCATCGTCATGGCCTCGCCGAACCGCTTGGCCTCGTCGTACACGCTCCGCGGCCCGATGCTGTTGACGTTGCCCCAGTACGTCTCGGGCTGCGGGTGCACCAACGGATCGCCATAGACCTCGCTGGTCGACGCCAGCATGAACCTCGCATTGTTCTTGCGCGCCACATCGAGAAGGTTGCGCGTGCCCACGCTGCCGACCTCGAGGATCTCGATGGGGATGCGGGCAAAGTCGGCGGGCGAGGCCGGGCTGGCGAAGTGCATGACGGCGTCGAGCGGACCATTGACGTCGACCGGCGTGGTGACGTCGTGGCGTACGAACTCGAAACGGGCGTCGTCCTCGAGATCGGCGACGTTGGCCGCTGCGCCAGTTACGAGGTTGTCGACACACACGACGGCGTCGCCGCGCGCGAGCAGGGCGCGGCACAGGTGCGAGCCGATGAAGCCGGCCCCGCCGCTGACGAGCACCCGGCCCATCAGACCCGGCCGATGCCGTCGTACGAGAAGCCCCGACGGCGCAGCGCCGTCGGATCGAGCAGGTTCCGCGCGTCAACCACGATGCGCGTGGCCATGGCCTCGGCGACCTTGTCGAAGTCGAGCCAGCGGAAGTCGTCCCACTCCGTGAGGACCGCCAGGGCGTCGGCGCCGTCGCACGCCGCGTAGGCGTCGCCGCACACCGTGATGCCGTCGATCTCGTGCTTCACCATCGGGTCGAAGGCGCGTATCGTCGCGCCCCGCTCGAGCAGGTGGTCGATCACGTGCAGCGCCGGTGATTCACGCAGGTCGTCGGTCCGCGCTTTGAACGTGAGCCCCCACACGGCGATCGTCTTGCCATCGAGCGGACCGCGCAGGGCGGCGGCGATCTTGTCGGCGATCCAGGCGAACTGGCGCTCGTTCATGTCGACCACGCCGCGCAGCACTTCGAAGTCGTAGCCGACGTCGTCGGCCATCCGGATGAGCGCACGCGAGTCCTTCGGGAAGCAGCTCCCGCCGAATCCGGGCCCGGGTCGGAGGAACTCGAAGCCGATGCGCTTGTCGTACCCCATGCCGAGCGCCACGTCGCGGACGTCGGCGCCGAACAGCTCGCACAGGTGGGCGATGGCGTTGATGAAGCTGACCTTGGTCGCGAGGAACGCGTTGGACGAGTACTTGATCGCCTCGGCCGACGCCGGGTTGGTGACGATGAGGGGCGCCTCGAGGTGCTCGAACAGCGAGGCGACGCGCATGGCCGCTTCCTGGTCGTCGCTGCCGATCACGATGCGGTCGGGATGCAGGCAGTCGTGCAAGGCGCTGCCCTCGCGCAGGAACTCGGGATTGGCGACCACGAAGACGTCGTCCCGCGCCAGTAGCCGGGCGACCTTGGTGGTCGTGCCGACCGGCACCGTCGACTTGGTGATGACGACGGCTTCGGCTTCGAGGTGCGGGCCGATCTCAGCGGCCACGCCCTCGATGTACGACAGGTCGGCCGAGCCGTCTTCCGACTGCGGCGTCGGAAGACACAGGAACACGAACTCGGCGCCCGGGACGGCGGTCGCCGCGCCGAGGACGAACCGCAGGCGCCCGCCGGCGATGCCCTCGTGCACCATTTCGTGGAGGCCGGCCTCGAAGAACGGCACTTCGCCGTCGTTTAGGAGCGCGACCTTCTCTTCGATGACATCGGCGCAGACGACGTGATGCCCGAGATGCGCAAGGTAAGCGCCGGTGGTGAGGCCGACGTAGCCCGTGCCGATCACGGCCACGTGGGCGGTCACGCGAGCAACTCCTTGACGAGTCGCTCCAACGGCTCGTGGTAGTCGGCCAGCAACGGCAGGCCGACGCCGCGCAGGGCCGCGTTCTCCAGGACCGAGTTGGCGGGACGGGGCGCCGGCGCGTTGTAGTCGACCGTCGAGATCGGGTGCACCTTGGCCGGGTCGAAGCCGGCCAGCCGGAGCACGTCGCGCGCCAGGTCGAACCACGTGGTGGCGCCCTGGTTGGTCACGTGAAAGACGCCCGGCATGCGATCGACGGCCAGCCGGCGAATCCCGACCGCGAGGTCGGGCGTGAACGTCGGGCATCCGCGCTGGTCGTAGACGACGCCCCACGAGTCGCGCTCGCCCGCGAGCCGCAGCATCGTCTTGACGAAGTTGTTGCCGTGGGCGCCGCACACCCAGGCGACGCGGACGATCGTGCTCTCCGGGCCCAGTTCGAGCTCACCGCCCAGCTTCGACCGTCCATACACCGACTGCGGGTTGGTGCGATCCCACTCGAGATACGGCTCGGGCTTGCTGCCGTCGAAGACGTAGTCGGTCGAGACGTACACGAGATGGGCGCCGGCCCGGCGCGCCGCGTCGGCGACGTGGCGGGTACCGAGCGCGTTCACGCGGAACGCCTTGTCGGGATCGCTCTCGCACGCGTCGACCGCAGTCCACGCGCCGGCGTGGATGATCGCGTCGGGCTGGACCGTGAGGATGGTGCCGAGCACCGCGTCGCGGTCGGTGACGTCCATCGCCGCGTGATCGCACGCGAACACCTCGTGGTCGGCGAAGGCATCGACCAGGTCGTGACCGAGTTGACCACCCGCGCCAGTGATGACAACGCGCATCAGCCGGCGGGACTCCAGGCGTCGTCCTCGACAACCGGCGCCACGCCGCGGAGCGGCTCCCACCACGCGCGATTCGCCGCGTACCAACGGATCGTCTCGCCCACGCCCTGCTCGAATGTGATGCTCGGCGTCCAGCCCAGCTCGCGCTGGATCTTGGACCAGTCGAGCAGGTACCGGCGGTCGTGGCCGGGGCGGTCGGGGACGATCTTCTTCAACGAGTGCGGCTTCTCGAGCGTGTCGAGCACAACGTCCGCGATCTCCTCGATGCTCTTCTCCACGCCGGTTCCCACGTGATACGTCTCGCCGACCTTGCCCTTCTCGAGCACGAGGTCGATGGCGCGGCAGTGGTCGATGGCGTGGATCCACTCGCGGCGGTTCTCGGTCGACTTGTAGAGCGGCAACTGCTTGTCGTCGAGGGCGTAGGTCGCGAAGAGCGGGAGGACCTTCTCGGGGAACTGATACGCGCCGTAGTTGTTGGCGCAGTTCGTGATCGAGATCGGCAGGTCGAACGTCTCGTAGTAGGCGCGCACGGCGTGGTCGCCCGCCGCTTTCGACGCGTTGTACGGAGTCCGGGGTCGGTACGGCGACTCCTCGGTGAACGCTTCTTCGGCATCCAGAGCGAGATCGCCGTAGACCTCGCACGTCGACACGTGGTGAAAGCGGCTCACGCCGGCGCGGCGGGCCGCTTCACAGAGCGTCTGGGTGCCCAGCGCGTTGGTGCGGAAGAACGCGCCCGGGTTCTTGATCGCGTAGCTGTTGTGCGATTCGGCGGCGAAGTTGACGATGACGTCGACGTCGTTTTCTCTGAGCGTCGTCTCAGCCAGGTCGAGGTCGCCGATGTCGCCGTGCACGAACGTGTGCCGGCCTTCGAGATCGCTCAAGCTCTCGCGCCGCCCGGCGTAGGTGAGCGCGTCGTACACGACGATCGTGTCGGCCGGGTGGGCGTCGGCCCAGTACCTGACGAAGTTCGATCCGATGAAGCCGGCGCCGCCGGTGACGAGCACGTTCATGGGTCGACCACGCTACTGGAGTCGGCCGTCAGGCCAGATCGACCTGTGAGTGGTCCCCCACGAGTAGCCGCGTCGCCCGGGGCCGCTGGCCCGAGCGGAAAACTTCGACGTGCTTACCGATCAGCGAGTCGACAATGCGGTCACCCGCGTCGGTGATGCGGCTGCCTTCGAGCACGACCGAGTGATCGATCTCCGAATGGGTGATCTCGCAATCGGGCCCGACAGCGCTGAACGGCCCGACATAGCTGTCGATGATCCGCGCGCCGGCACCGATGATCGCGGGGCCGCGCACCGTCGAGTTCACGATCTCGGCACCCTTCTCGATCACGACGCGCCCTTCGAGCCGCGACGCTTCGTCCACCTTTCCCGCGACGCGCGTCTCGATCGTCTCGAGCATCAGTCGGTTGGCCTCGAGCAACGGTGTCAGCTTGCCGGTGTCGATCCACCAGCCGCCGAGCTCGCGCCACTTCACGGTGAGGCCCTGGTCGATCAGCCATTGGATCGCGTCGGTGATCTCGAGTTCGCCGCGCGCCGACGGCGGGATCGCCCGGACCGCCTCGTGGATCTTGTTGCTGAACAGATACACGCCGGTGAGGGCAAGATCGGAAGGCGGCACCGCCGGCTTCTCGATGAGCCGCACGATCTGCGAACCGTCAGCCGACAGCTCGGCCACGCCGAACCGCTGCGGATCCGGGACCTTGCACAGGAGGATCTGGGCGGCGGCGTCCTCGAACCCGTCGACGAACTGGCGGATGTCCTGCTGGAGCAGGTTGTCACCGAGGTACATGACGAAGTCGTCGTCGCCGAGGAAATCAGACGAGATCAGCACGCAGTGCGCCAACCCCAGGGGCGCGTCCTGCTGAATGAATGTGAGCGTGGCGCCCCACCGCGAGCCGTCGCCAACCGCGCCCTTGATCTCGTCGGCGGTGTCGCCGACGACGATGCCGATGTCGGTGATGCCGGCGTCGACCAGGTTCTCGATGACGAAGAACAGGATCGGCTTGTTGGCCACCGGCACCAGCTGCTTGGCGCTGGTGTGGGTGATCGGTCGGAGGCGGGTGCCGCTGCCCCCCGCCAGGATCAAGCCCTTCATGCCGCCATCCTCGCGCGCTAACAGTTCAGGGCGGCTGCCGCGCCCTTGGGCTGCGGCTTGGTGGACGCCGACGAGGCCGCCGTCGTCGTCGTGGTGGCCGCCGCCGCCGTGCCTGGCGCCCGGATCGGACCGAGCGCCGAACCGGTGATCAGCACGAGGTCGACGCCCTGCAGCGTGAGGTCCTGCTGCAGCTTGGCGCCGCCACCGAGGTAGGCCGCCAGGAGCTGCGCCTTCAGCTGCTGGCCCTTTCCGTATTTGATGACCGGCGTGACGTAACTGAACGTGTCGGCGTCGCCGCTGCCCGCGGCGTTGAACCCGAGGCGCTGGAGCGTGAGCGCAGTCTGGCCGCCCTGGCCGCCCACGCCGGAGCCGTTGAGCACGCGCACGCGAACCGTGTTGGGGTTGATGTTCGGCGGCGGACCGGTCTGGGCCGGCGCGGCGGTCTTGCCGCTGAACCGGTCGAGGATCTGTTGGGCCTCGGGCTGCTTCACCGTCAGCACCGCCGCGCCACCGATCGTCTTGTTGTCGCCCGGCAGCGTGAGCATGTCGACGGCATCGGGCTCCAGCGACTTGAAGCGCCGACCGAGGCGGGCGATGTCCTTGGTCGACAGGGCCGAGTCGATCTTCACGTACTTCACACCCTGGTTGACGAGCCCGGGCAGCTTGAGCGGGTTGCGCGCGCCCTTCGAGATTGCCTTGCGCATGACCCGGCGCACGAAGTCCTGCTGACGTTGGATACGGCCTAAGTCACCAGTGGGATCGGTACGCCACCTGCCCGACTCGAACGTCTGGAAATGGCGGCTGCGCGCGTAGGCCAGCGCCTGATCACCATTGAGGTTGATGCAGCCCGCCGTCTTGATGTTGAGCCCGGAGAGAGCGTCGCGTGCCGGCGCCGGGAACGGGAGCGTGACGCCACCGACGCTGTTGACGATGCCGCGGAACCCGACGAAGTCGACCGCCGCGTAGTGGTCGATCGGGATCCCGAGGGACTCGGTAATCGTGCTGATGAGGGTTTTCTCGCCGCGATCGAACGCGGTGTTGATCCGATCCTTGTGCGTCGTGCCCGCGATGGTCAGGTACGTGTCGCGCGGAATCGACAGGATCGCGGCTCGCTCCTCGCGAGGATCAACGTGCAGGATCATGATGGTGTCGCTGCGCTGACCGCCCACTTGCGCGGTGCTGCCGAACTCCGCCTTCTCGGCCGGTGTGAGCGTGGCGCGAGTGTCGGAGCCCACCAGCAGCACGTTCATGGGGACGCCGGGATCGTCATCGCCGCACCGCCGAAGTGCGCTGCAAAGGTCGAGCTTGTCGATCTGGCCGTACTTCACGCGGATGTACGCGTAACCGCCCGCGGCAATGAGGACACACATCGCCACAAAAATGTTGGCGCCAATGAGTAACCGACGGGGCCAGCGCCGGCGGGCCAGCGCTCCCGTCGACGGGGATGCCACGAGTCGGCAGGTTAACAGTGGCCTTGCCGCTTATTCTGTCCCCCCGGCATGACCCCAGCGGTGACAGTCGTCGTGGTGACGTACCGCTCGGCGGGGACGATCGACGCGTGTCTCGCGTCTTTGACCACGCAAGCCGAACGATTGGTGGTGGTTGACAACGCCTCACCGGACGACACGGTGACGCGTGTACGCAAGCACGGCGTCGAGGTCATCGAGCGCCCCAACGACGGCTTTGCTGTCGCCGCCAACGCCGGGCTCGCCACCGTGACCACCGATTGGGTGCTGTTCGCCAACCCCGACACCGAATGGCCGGTCGGCGCGGTGGCCAACCTGATCGAGATCGCGTCGGTTCGACCTGACGCCGGTGTCGTGAGCCCGGTCCTGAACAATCCCGATGGCAGCGTGCAACCCACCGTCGAACACGACCTCACGCTCGGGCGACTGTTGCGCGGGTTGTTGCGGATCGGCGGCGCGATCCGCCCGACGCCGCCGCCGCTCGACGGCCCGCCGGTCAGCGTCGAATGGGTGCACGCGGCCGCGCTGCTCATGCCGACGGACGTGGCGCGCGCGATCGGTGGTTGGGACGAGCGCTACTTCCTCTACGGCGAGGACGCGGACCTTTGCGCGCGGGTGCGGCGCGCCGGCCGCACCGTGCTGGTCGTCCCGAGCGTCACGGTCACCCACGTGGGCGGCGCGTCGTTCGCGCAGTCGATGACCACCGACGATCAGGCCGCCCTCCGCGTCGACGCTGTCGGTCGCTACCTCGAACTGCACCAGGGCAGATGGGCCCGCCGCCTCTACATGGCCGTCGCCACCGTGGCGTACGCCGCGGTCGGCCACGGCGCGCAGCGGCGCGCCGCGTCGAAGCGGTTGCGATGACGGTCATCGTCGCCATCCCGTGCCACGAGGACGAGCCCGTCGTCGACGCGACCGTTCGTTCCGTGATGGCCGACGCACCGGGCACGCGCGTCGTCGTCTGCATCAACGGGCGCGACCCCGCGAACTCCGTCGCGCAGCGCGCACTACGCGGCCTGGCGATCGATGTGATCCACCTCGACGTCGCGTCAAAGCCGGCGGCGTGGACGCGGCTCCGCCAGGAAGATGCCGCGATCATCGTCTTCATCGACGCCGACGTGACCCTCGAAGGGGGCTCGATCGCCGCGCTGGTCGACGCCCTCAGCGACGAACAGGCGGTGATCGCCGCCGCCGGCCAGCGTCACGACCCTCCGACGAGCCTGGCCGAGCGGGTCGCTTCGGTTCCGCACCGGCTCGAATGGGGCGGCTTGCTCGGAACCCTGTACGCCGCCCGCACGGCGGCATTGCCGGCAGAAATGCCCGGCGAGATCCTGCTCGACGACGCCTGGCTGTGGGCCGTCGTCGGGCCGGACCGCATCGTCCGCGTCGAGGAGGCGATCGCGGTAGTACGACGGGCCTCGACGTTCCGCGACCTCTGGCGCCAGCGGGTCAGGGCCGAGGCGGGCAAGCGCCAACTCACGGCTATAGGTCTCCCGCTGGCGCCGCCGGCCCAAGACGCATCCATAGGCGGGGCCATCCGCGCGTACCCCGCTCGCGAGTGGCCGCTCGTCGCGCTGCTGACCGGCGTGAAGATCGCGGCGCGCCTCCGCGCGCGCGTCGGTCCGCCCCGGTGGTTGCCCGCCGTCAGCTCGAAGACGCGCCCCTAGACGGGCAGGTCGAGTCCGCGCGCGATCACCAGGCGCTGGATCTCGCTGGTGCCCTCGCCGATCTCGAGGATCTTGGCGTCGCGGTAGAAGCGGCTCACTGGCGTCTCGTCGATGAACCCGTAGCCGCCGAAGATCTGGGTTGCTTCCCGCGTCGCGGTCACCGCGGCTTCCGTCGCGTGCAGCTTGGCCAGCGCCGCCGCCTGTTTGAACGGGCGGCCCTGGTCCTTGAGCCACGCGGCCTTGTACGTCAACAGCCGAGCGGTCTCGACCAACACTTCGAGGTCGGCGCACTTGAACGCGATCGCCTGGTTGCGCCCGATCGGCCCACCAAAGGCCTGGCGCTCCTTGGCGTAGGCGACGCTGTGCTCGAGGCACGCCTGGGCCAGTCCGACTGCGAGGGCGGCGATGGCGACGCGACCGTCGTCGAGGATCGCGAGGAACTGCCGGAACCCGGCGCCCTCCTCGCCGAGGAGGTTGGCGGCCGGTACCCGGCACTCGTCGAACCGCAGCCCGTGCGTGTCCGACGCGTGCCAGCCCATCTTCCGGTACGCCGGCTCGACGACGAGACCGGTCGTGCCGGCGGGCACGACGATCGCCGAGATGTCCCCGCCGTTCTGCGCGCCTCCGGCACGACCTCCGGTGCGCGCCGTCACCGTGATCACCGAGGTGATCGGCGTCCCCGAGTTGGTGATGAACGCCTTGGCCCCGTCGATGACCCAGTCGGCGCCGTCGAGGCGCGCCTTGGTGCGCGTGGCCCCGGCGTCGCTCCCCGCGTCTGGTTCGGTGAGGCCGAAGGCGCCGAGGCGGCGGCCCGCGCAGAGCTCGGGCAACCACTCCTGCCGTTGGGCTTCCGAACCGAACCGAAAGATCGGGTTGGCGCCGAGGCCGACGCCGGCCGACAGCGTGATCGCCATCGAGCTGTCGACCCGACCCAACTCCTCGATGGCGAGGCAGAGCGTCGTGAAATCGGCGTTGGCGCCGCCGTACTCCTCGGGAAACGGCAGGCCGAACAGCCCGAGCTCGCCCATGGCCAACACCGTGTCGACGGGGAAGGTGTGGTCGCGGTCCCACTCCTCGGCATGTGGCGCGATTTCGCCCTCGGCGAAGTCGCGAACGACCTTGCGAAATGCGTCCTGCTCGGGCGTGAGGTCGAAGTGCATTTAAGGCGAATCGTAGGGTGTTGCCGTGACGACATCGTTGGCGGTGGTCGGCGGCATGCTGCTCACCGGCTTGCGCGACGTCACCAACGACCTGGCGGCGCTGGACTCGACCGGGACCTGGGCGGTCGTGCTCCCGTTCGCCGGCGAGCCCGTGTGCGCCCGCTTCGACCACGTTCGGCCCGCCCGCCCGTGGCCGGGCCGCACCTGGCACGGACCGGCGGCGGCCGAATGGGCATCGAGCATGAGCCGCGCCGAGTTCGAGGACGGCGTGGCCGTCATTCGCGAATTGATCGCCGCCGGCACCGTGTACCAAGTGAACCTGTGCCGGGTGCTGAGCGCGCCGGCGCCGCCCGATGCCGACGTGAGCGCCCTCGGCGCCGCGCTGGCCGAGGGCAACCCGGCGCCGTACTCGGCCGTCGTGCGCCTCCCCGACCACGGCGTGCATGTCGCGTCGGCGTCCCCGGAGTTGTTCGTCGGGCGCGACGACCGCACGATCGTCTCGCGGCCGATCAAGGGGACCGCAGCAACCGCCGACGGGTTTCTGCCCAAGGACCGAGCCGAGAACGTGATGATCGTCGACTTGGTTCGCAACGACCTCGGCCGCGTGTGCGAGTGGGGCTCGGTCGCGGTTCCCGCGCTGTGCGCGGTCGAGCCTCATCCCGGTCTGTTCCACCTCGTGTCCACGGTGGAAGGTCGCCTGCGCGCCGGGACGGGATGGGCTGACGTCATCGCCGCCACGTTCCCACCGGGCTCGGTCACCGGCGCGCCGAAGATCGCCGCCCTCGACGTCATCGCCAAGCTCGAGCCGGTCGGGCGGGGCCCGTACTGCGGCGCGATCGGGTGGGTCGACGCCGACCGGCGGCGCGGTGAGCTGAACGTGGGCATCCGGACGTTCTGGCTCGACGCCGGGCGCATCCACTTCGGCACCGGCGGCGGCATCACGTGGGACTCGACGCCCGAGGGCGAATGGGCCGAGACCGAGCTCAAAGCGCGTCGCCTGCTCGAGGTCGCGTCGTCGTGACCGTATGGATGAACGGCGAGTTGGCCGAGGACCCCGCGATCTCCCCCTTCGATCACGGCTTGCTCACCGGCGACGGCGTGTTCGAAACGCTGCGCATCTACCGCGGCGTGCCGTTCGCCATGCGTCGCCATCTCGAGCGGCTCGCCCACTCGGCGGCCGGGCTCGGCCTCCGCCTCCCCGACTACGACCTCCGGGCCGCGATGGAAACGGCGACCGCCGCCAACGGCGTCGAGGACGGCCGGCTGCGCTTGACCATCACCGGGGGCGTCGCGCCGCTTGGTTCGGATCGCGGCGACGCTCGGCCGACGACGATCGTCGCCGTCGGCCCGCTCCCGCAATGGCCGCCGTCCACCGAGGTCGTGGTCGTCCCCTGGCGGCGCAACGAGCACAGCGCGATCGCCGGCCTGAAGACGACGTCCTACGCCGAGAACGTCGTTGCCCTGGCCTACGCGCGCGAGCGCGACGCCGGCGAGGCGCTCTTCCTCAACACCGCCGGACAGCTGTGCGAGGGAACGGGCAGCAACGTGTTCCTCGTTCTCGACGGGGAGCTCGTCACGCCACCGCTGTCGTCGGGTTGCCTCGCCGGCATTACCCGTGCCCTGGTGATCGAGCTGACCGGCGCGGTCGAGCGCGACGTCCCCGCTGACGCGTTGACCGAGGCGAGCGAGGTCTTCATCACGTCGTCGACGCGCGAGATCCAGCCCGTCGGGCAACCGGGACCGATCACGCAGGAGGCGGTCGCGGCACTGCGCGCTCTCATCGACGGCAACCTCGACCCGTGACCGCGACGCGCGTCACGCTGATCACCGAGCAGCTGCGCCAGCCAGTGCCCGGCGGCATCGGTACGAACATCCGAGGCCTGGTTCAGGGTCTGCGTGAGTCGAGCGACCACACCGTCGATGTGCGCACGTGGCAGTCACGGCTCCCCGTCCCGGTCCGCCGCCGCTTGTGGGACTACGGCGTGGGCCGGGTGCGCGGCGACGTGGTGCACGCCGCGTCGCTCAACTTCCCGCCCACGAGCGCGCCGCTCGTCGTCACGATCATGGACCTGACGTGGCGCGACGTCCCCGAGACGTTCGCGCCCGGCAGCGTCGAGTGGCACGAGCGCAACTTCCAGCGGGCGTTGACCCGAGCCGATCACATCGTGGTGCCGTCGACGCTCACGCTCGAGCGCATCCTCGCCGCCGGCGCCCCACCCGAACGGGTCACCCTCATCGAGTGCGGCTGCGACCACCTGCCGCCGGCCGACGACGCGGGCGCGGCGCGCCTGGTCGAGGGTGAGTTCCTATTGACGGTGGGCACGCGCGAGCCGCGAAAGAACCTGGCCCGGTTGGTCGAGGCCTATCGGCAGGCCCGGCCGCGATTCCCCGAGCCGTTGCCCCTGGTTGTCGTCGGCCCGTACGGGTGGGGCGAGCCCGATGATCTGGGCGACGTCGTCACCACCGGCCTGGTCGACGACGCCGTGCTCGCCGGCCTGTACGCGAGGGCCCGTGCGTTCGCCTACGTCCCGCTGATCGAGGGGTTCGGCCTGCCGGTGGTCGAGGCGATGCGCGCTGGTACCCCGGTCGTCACGAGTACACGGGTACCCAGCGCCGGCGGCGCCGCGCTCGAAGTCGACCCGCTCGACGTCGACGCCATCGCCGACGCCCTCGTCGCCACGGTGACCGACGGCGACGTCCGCCGCGATCTCGTCGCGCGCGGGACGGCGCGCGCCGCCCAGATCACGTGGCGAAACGCGGCTGATCAGCACGTCGCGCTGTGGCGGTCGCTGGCGGCGTCGCGGTGAGGCGACGCCAACACCACCACGCGAACCAAGCCGTCGCGGCAGTGCGGACGACGACCATCACGAGGACGACCGACGACAGCGTCAGCGAGTGACGTGAGTAGAGCCACAGCTCGCACACGAAGTCGAACATGGACGCAAGCACCAGCGCCCACCAGATACGCCACGGCGCGCTCACCAGCGCGGCGGCCGCGAACACCCACAGGCTGTACTGCGGGCTACTCACCTTGTTGACGGTCATCCACACCGCAATCACGAACGCCACGCCGTGAAGCCGGCTCGGCGCACGCAGCGCGAGCAACATCGCGACGGCGACCACCCCGAGCGACAGGACGTTGACGACGCCGACCGACGTGACGTGGAGCGCGTTCCAGATCGAGAAGTCGGGCGGACGTCGTGAGTTGAACCGGAAGAACCACCACCAGTTGTCGCGTGCGACGATCGCCAACGGGAGATTGACGGCGATGGCCACCGCCGCCGCCGGCACCCATTTGCGCCCGGCCAGCGCCGGGAGTCCGGCCGCCGGGAACAGCTTGGTGGCGACGCCCAGGCCGAGCAGCGATCCACGGTCGAGCGCGAGCGCGCCGAGCAGGAGCGCGATCCCGACCAGATCCCAGTTGAGGAGGCCGTACGTGGCCAGGGCCGGCGCGGCGGCGAGGAGCCACACGTTGGTGCCGGGGATGCGTCGCAACGCGGCCAGCGCCGCGAGCAAGCACGCGGCCAGGAACAGCGAGGAGAGCAGGAAGAACCCGAACTGACCGCCCGGCGCGAACGACGGCAACCACAACAAGAAACCGAGGACGACGGGATATTCGATGCGGTCGTCGACGTAGGGCACCGGATGGTCGCCGGCGAGATAGCGGTCGCCGCCGAGGGCGAGGAGGTCGGAGTAACTGGCGTGGTGCAGTGCCCACGGGCGGTAATCCCCGCCCGGGTGATCGAGACCGCGGGCGATGTTGAGAAACCCTGCCAGCAGCAGAACCAGCGCGACGGCCGCGGGCTTCCTCAACGCAGATGAATCACGTCGGCGGCGGCCACCGTCCGGATGCACGTCCCGACGTCGACCAGGAGGTGGCCATCGTCGTTGACGTCGGCGGCGACGCCGGTGAAGGTCTCGTCGGTCAACTCCACTCGCACGTTGCGGTGCAACGTCGCGCACCGTTCGCGGTACTCGGCGGCGACGGCGTCCCAGTGGCCGTACCGGGCGGCCAGCCCTTCGAGCAGTTCATCGAGGACGGCGTCGCGATCGACGGGCCGCCCGAGCACCTGGTTGACCGCGATGCCGTTGGCCGGCGGGTCGCCCTCCCAATTGAGGTTGATCCCGATGCCGACGACGACGGCCCCGGCGTCGGCCTCGGCCAGTACCCCGGCGACCTTGCGGTCGCCGACCAGCAGGTCGTTGGGCCACTTGAGCGCGGCGCCGGTCTCGGCGACGGCGGCGACGCCGGCCAGGGCCACGACGGTCGTGACCAGGTGACGGCGTTCGGGCGGCAGGTCGGGGCGGAGCAGGATCGATGCGAGCAGCGAGGCGCCCGCCGGCGCCTCCCACGTACGACCCAGCCGCCCCCGACCAGCGGTTTGGTGGTCGGCCACGGCGACCAGCCCCTCGGGCGCGCCCGCCCGGGCCTCGTCAAGAAGCCAGCGATTGGTGGAGTCGAGTTCCGTGAAGCGGCGGATGTCCCAGTCGATGCCCTAAACATAGAGACGTCATGCTGAACAAGGTTCTCATCGCCAACCGGGGCGAGATCGCCGTCCGGGTCATCCGCACGTGCCGCGAGATGGGCATCGCCACCGTCGCCGTCTATTCCGAGCTCGACCGCGACGCCTTGCACGTGCGCCTGGCCGACGAGGCCTACGCGCTCGGCGGCCAGACCGCGGCCGAGAGCTATCTCAACACCGAAGCGATCCTCGACGTCATCGAACGCAGCGGCGCCGACGCGGTCCATCCCGGCTACGGCTTCTTCTCGGAGAACACCGACTTCGCCCGGGCCATCACCGACCGGGGCGTGACGTTCATTGGCCCGCCGCCCGAGGCCATCGAGGTGATGGGCGACAAGATCAGCTCGCGGCTCGCGGCCGAAGCCGCCGGCGTCGCCGGCGTTCCTGGCGACTCGCGCGTGTTGACCGATGCGTCGGAGGTCGTCGCGTTCGGCGAGGCGTACGGCTGGCCGGTCGCCATCAAGGCCGCGTACGGCGGCGGCGGCCGCGGTATGCGCGTGGTCGAGTCAGCCGACAAGGCGGCCGCCGCCCTCGAGTCGGCCCAGAGCGAGGCGTTGAAGGGGTTCGGCCGCGACGAGTGCTACGTCGAGCGCTACCTGACGTGGCCGCGCCACATCGAGATGCAGGTGTTCGCCGACACGCAGGGCAACACGGTGTGGTTGGGCGAGCGCGACTGCTCGTGCCAGCGACGACACCAGAAGCTCATCGAGGAAAGCCCGGCCGCCGCGTTCCCCGACGACGTACGCCAGGCGATGGGCGAGGCGGCGGTGAAGGTGGCCAAGGCGTGCGGCTACGTCAACGCCGGCACGGTGGAGTTCCTCTACCAGGACGGGGAGTTCTTCTTCCTCGAGATGAACACGCGGCTCCAAGTCGAGCACCCGGTCACCGAGGCGATCACCGGTCTCGATCTGGTCGAGCTCCAGCTACGGATCGCCGCCGGCGAACCGCTGCCGTTCGGCCAGGCCGACATCGAGCGACGGGGCCACGCCATCGAGGTACGGCTCAACGCCGAGAACCCGGCCAAGGGCCGGTTCCTGCCGTCGCCGGGCACGATCACCACCTTCCAGCGGCCCGACGGCCCCGGCGTCCGCGTCGACGCCGGCTACGACGCGGGCGACACCGTCAGCCAGTTCTACGACAACCTCATCGCCAAGCTCATCGTGTGGGCCCCCGACCGCGAGCGGGCCCGGCGCCGGATGCTGCGCGCCCTCGCCGAGACCCGGATCGAGGGCGTGGCCACCACGATCCCCGCGCACATTGCCATCCTCGAGCACCCCGACTTCGTCAACGCCGAGCACTCCACCAAGTGGGTCGAGGAGCGCCTCGACATTCCCGACGGCCGCGTCGAGGGCGGCCCCCCGCCCGAGGGCAAGGTGGCGCGCGAAGTCGACGTCGAGGTCGACGGCCGGCGCTACCAAGTCAAGGTGTTCGTCCCCGAAGGCGCGGACACGGCTGCAGCGCCCGCGGCCAAGAAAGCGGCCCGCCCGCAACCGGCTGCCGCCGGTGGCCACGGGGGCGCGGCCGGGAGCAACAAGGTCACCGTCCCGATGCAGGGAACGATCGTGAAGGTGCTCGTCGACGTGGGCGACGCGGTCGAGGTCGGCCAGCCCGTCTGCGTGCTGGAGGCGATGAAGATGGAGAACAACATCAACGCCGAGATGGTGGGCAAGGTCGCCGAGGTGAAGGTGAAGCCGGGCGATACCGTGGGCGCGGGTGATGTCGTGGTCGTGATCGGTGAGTGACGTCAAGCAGGTCATTCAAGGCAGCGTCGACGACCTCAGCCAGAGGCTGATCGACCTCTCGCACCGCATCCACGCCAACCCCGAGATTTCCTTCGAGGAAGAGAAGGCGTCGACGTGGGTGGCCGAGGTCCTGGCCGACGGCGGGTTCACTGTCGACGCCGGCGTGTGCGGTCTGCCGACTGCGTTCGTCGCCACCGCGGGATCGGGTCCGCTGACGATCGCCATCTGCGCCGAGTACGACGCGCTGCCGAGCATCGGGCACGCGTGTGGTCACAACGTCATCGCCGCCGCCGCGGCGGGCGCCGGGCTCGCGCTGGCCCCGCTGGCCGACGACCTCGGCGTCACGGTCAAGGTGATGGGCACGCCGGCCGAGGAGGGCGGCGGCGGCAAGATCTACATGCTCGAGCGCGGCGCGTTCGACGGCGTCGACGCGGCGATGATGGTGCACCCGGCGCCGATGGAAATGGATCGCTTCCCGTGTCTTGCGGTGTCACACGTCGAGGTGCACTACACGGGCAAGGAGGCCCACGCGTCGGCGTTCCCGGAGTTGGGCGTCAACGCGGCCGACGCACTGACCGTCGCTCAGACCTCGATCGGGCTGCTGCGCCAGCACATCCGCCAAACCGACCGCATCCACGGCATCGTCGTCCACGGCGGCGACGCGCCCAATGTCGTCCCCGCCCATACGACCGGCAAGTGGTACATCCGCAGCCGCTCGCTCGCCGAGCTGGAGGACCTCGAGCCGCGCGTCTACAAGTGCTTCGAGGCCGGCGCCACCGCGACCGGCTGCACGCATGAGATCGAACTCATGAGCCCGCGCTACTCGGAGATGATTCCCGACGAGCGCATGACCGCGATGTACAAGGCCAACGCCGAGTCGCTCGGGCGCGTGTTCGTCGACGCTCGAGCGGCCAAGGTCGCCGGGTCGACTGACATGGCCAACGTGTCGCTGGCCGTCCCCACGATCCACCCGATGCTCGGCCTCGGCTGCTT
>DASRJI010000108.1:0-25419 GCA_035649535.1 Acidimicrobiales bacterium
GCCCCGCCGGCTTCACGCCGTGCGGCGAGCGCTGCTGCAACAAGGGCGTGGCGTGCCTCGATCCGACCACCAGCACGTGCGGGTGCCAGCCGGGATTCTCGAAGTGCGGCGACGCGTGCTGCCCGGCCGGCTATGCGTGCCACAGCCCGCAATTCGACTGCTGCTGTGCGCCGGGGACAACGCCGTGCGGCTCGACGTGCTGCAAGTCCGGCGTCGTGTGCAACAACCCGATCACGGGCGAGTGCGGCTGCCCCTCCGGCACGATCTCGGGCCGCGAGACCAACGGCACGTTGACGTGCTGTCCGATCACCCGGACCCCTGGCGGTCAGCAGTGGCGCACCGGCTGCCCGCCCGCCTCGGGCAACAACGCCGGCTGCTCGTGCCGCCGCTACGCCGACCCCTGCGACAACGACGGCCAGTGCTGCAGCAAGCGTTGCAACGACCTCAAGTCCGATGCGTGCGGCTGCGTCACCGACGGCGACTGCCCGTCGACCACGCCGTACTGCATCAGCCAGATCGGCATCTGCGACTCGTCACCGCCCTCGCCGTCGTAACCGCCCACCCGACCCGCAGCTGCCCCTAGGCGATCAGCCGCGACAAGCTCGGCGCGAGGATTCGATTGGCGTAGCCGCTGACGTGGTCGCCGTCGAAGAACAGCGGCTTGTCTCCACGCATCGCGTAGCAAACCCGATCCGGGCACAGCACCGGGAACGGATCCCAGACGCTGACACCAGGCAATGCGCCACCGATGCGGCTGAATGCCGCGAGGACCGGCGCCCGGTAGCGGTCGAGCAACGCCCGATCCATCGCCAGCCCGCGGCAGACCGGGTTGCCGTGATTGAACCAATCGGCGCAGCGGAACGCGGGCGACGTGAACAGCGGCGTCGGGGCCTCGAAGACGACGCGTATGCCGCGCCTCGCCAGCGGTGCCAGCAGCGCCGTGGCCGCGTCCACCTCCGTGAGCCTGTCGGCCGCGACTTCGGCGGCGACCTTCCGCAGGACAGCGGTCGGCGTCGAGCCTTCCGTGTCGGTGCTCAGCCGCGAGAGACGCAGCGACGCCAGGAACAGCACATCACCCGGTTGCGCCAAGCGGCTCACCTCGTCGACGACCGCGGTTTCGAACGCTCGGCACTTCGGGAAGAGGGCGTAGCTCCCAGGTCGCAAGCTCCCAACCGGGCACGCGGGGGTGGATGAGAGGTACAGGTCGCGGCCAGTCTCCATCGCGACCTGCCGCAGCATCCGTTCGAACATGAGTGCGTGCGAATCGCCGATCGCGAAGATGCGGCCCCTAGCTCCCGAGTCCGCGCAGGAGTGCGCGTACCGGGTCGCAAACTGACCGGCACGGAGCCGAGGTCCCTCGCCGGCCGCGCACGTCGACAACTCGGCGCCCCGCATCGGCGCGCTGGGGTACCAGTCCTCCGCGTGCTGCGACACCGTGCTGAGCGAGAGCCTCGTCTGTTGAAAGTCGATTGCGCCGTGGAGGCGAGCCGCCATCGCGATGACCAGCACGCCCGCGGCGATCACCGCGAAGCGCGGCATTCGGACCATGACCGGCGCGTACCGGCAGGGCCGCTCGACAAGTCGGTAGGACAACAACGCCGCGACGGTCGTCAGCACAGCCGCTGCGAATTGGGTGGGAAACGACTCGAGGCCTGTCGTCAAGCGGAGCAGGACGAATATCGGCCAGTGCCACAGATACAAGGAGTACGAGATGCGTCCGATGCCCACCGCAAAACGACTCTCGAGCACGCGCCTGACCACACCACCGCCGCGCGCGTCGCGGGTGAACACGAGGATGCCGATCGTGCCGATGACTGGCACGAGGGCGTCAGGAAACGGCGTGTGTTCCGGCCGCGCGAACAACAATCCGGCCGCGAGCAACATCGCGCTCGCACCGGCGCCGGCCGCGGCGCGCGCCGGCGAGAACGCCTTCAGTCGGGCACGGCCCTCACCGTGGCACAAAGCGAACACCTGGTACAGCACCGCGCCCGCACCTAGCTCCCAGAACCGGCTGGGCAGCGCATAGAACGCCACCGTCGGATGTGTATGCGCGAGCACAGCGGCGAAGACGAGCGACGCGGCCGCGGCAATGCCGAGAAGCGCGACCGAGATCCAGGCGCGTACCCGGGCCGACGTGCAGGCGAAGAGGAGCAACGGGAAGACGAGGTAGAACTGCTCCTCGACGCCGAGCGACCACGTGTGCGTGTATGGGTTGAACTCGGTCCGCGGCGAAAAGTAGGCGCCGTTGTTTTGAATCAGTCGGAAGTTGCTGATCCCGAAGAACGCGCCCTCGCCCGTCCGCAAGTTCGTCTCGCTCAGCCAGGAGTGCGTGATCAAGAACGCCGTGGCCAGCCCGGTGACGAGAAGGCACACGATCAGTGCCGGCGCGATCCGTCGGAGGCGGCGCGAGTAGAAGTCGATGAGGTTGGATCGGAGACCGCGGGCCTCCGCCCGCCGTCGCGCCAGCGCACCGGTGACAACGAAGCCGGAAATGACGAAGAAGACATCGACGCCTCCGAACCCACCCGGCAGCCAGCCCGCGTGCAGGTGATAGGCCAGCACCGCGACGACCGCGACCGCGCGAAGGCCGTCGATGTGCGCGACATGGCGATCGACCCCGTCGCTTGCCCCGTCCAACAAATCGCTCCCCAGCGTGCTCACCTCCCCCAGCCCCCAGCGAGACACGATGCCCGTCTCGCCTAGCAAGGGTGCCAGGTCTCGCGCCGGCGTGCTCAGCGCGTCGGCGGCAGGCATGCTTCGGCGGTGACATGGACCGAACTCAGTTACGAGGAACGCGACGACCACGTCGCGGTGATCACGCTGCAGCGACCCGAGGCGCGCAACGCGCTGACGTACACCACCTACGCCGAGCTCGAGGACGCGGTCCGCACCACGACGGCGCGTTGCCTCGTCATCACCGGCGCGGACCCGGCGTTCTGCTCGGGCGACGACGTGAAGCAGATCATGGCGGGCGCCGGTGATCGTGTCGCGTCCGGGCTCCAGGCCGAGCCACGCCTGACACCGGCCGCCGGCGCGCTGTTACATACCGACGTTCCGGTGATCGCCGCCGTCAACGGCGCCGCCGTCGGGTGGGGCATGGAGTTGGCCCTGATGGCCGACATCCGGGTCGCGTCGGAGAAGGCCAAGTTCGGCGAGCTGTTCGTGATGCGGGGCCTGTGCTGCGACGTGCCCGGGCTCGGGCGGCTCGCCCAGCTCGTCGGTCGTGAGCGGGCGGCCGAGCTGCTGTTCACCGGTCGGGTCATCGAGGCGTCCGAAGCGCTGGCGATCGGCCTGGTGTCGCGAGTCGTGCCGCACGAGGACCTGCTGCCCGCGGCCCTCGAGATGGCGACGACCGTCGCCGCCAACCCGCCGCTCGCCGTCCAGCGGCTCAAGCGCGGGCTGCGGGAGGCGCTCGACCCTGACTGGGAGGCGCTGGGCGCCTGGGTCAGCAGCAGCCTGGCCGACCTGTTCCGCACCGAGGACCACCGCGAGGGCGTGGCCGCGTTCCTCGAGCGGCGAGCGCCGACGTTCCGCGGCGCGTAACGCCGCGACTGCTCACCAGCCCCGTCCACGTGCGCGGACGCACCATCGCGTAGTGACCGATCCTGGGGAGGCACTGCGATGGTCAAGATGAGGGCGCGCCGAGCGCGCGTCGCCGTGTTGGCGGTAGCTGCATTCGGAGCGGTACTTCCCGCGATGAGCCCGACACGCGCGACCGGCTCGACACCGTTCGGCTTCACCGAGAACATTGTCACTTACGCCGATACGCCGCGGGCGCTGGCGGATATCGATCCGGACGGCATTTGGCGATTCTCGATCAGTTGGGCGGAGACGCAGCCTCATTGCTCCCCGTCTGACCAACCGGCGCTGTGCCTCACACCGAAGTCAGGACCGAACGACTTCGTCTGGACCAAGGTCGACCACGCGCTCGATGCCGCCGCGGCCACACACGTCAAGGTGCTGCCGAACCTCTTGCAGGCGCCACGGTGGGCGCAGTCGTCGACGGAAACGACGTGTTGCCAGCCGGCGGTCATGCCGCCTCGCGACGACGGCACCGGTGTCGGCTGGTGGGCCGACTGGGTGGGCTACGTGATGAACCACATCCTGCAGCGCTACCCGGGCGGCGTGGTGGGCATCGAGATCTGGAACGAACAGAACACCAACGGTTTCTGGACCGTGTCGGGCAGCCTTGGCGGTCCCAACCCGGCGCGCTACAAGAAGCTGCTGTGCAGCGCATATTCGAAGGTCAAGTCCTACGCACCGACGATGCCAGTCGCTATCGGGGGTCTCGTGCACACCACTTCGTCTACGCAACCCACGACGACGCGGCTGTCGGTGACTGACTTCCTTGACGGCCTTTGGGCCGCCGGAGGCGGTGGCTGTTATGACGTCCTCAACATCCACGCGTCTCCGCATGCCGTCGACACGCAGAGCCCCTCGTGGAACTTCCCGGAGTTCGTGAACGAGCCGACGCAATGGGGCGTCGCGCACGGCCAGGGCGGTTTGGATTTGTGGCTCACCGAAGCCGGTTTGCCATGGCCGACACGGTCAACCAAGCCGCCTACAGCAAGGCGCTATGGGACCAGGCCCAGGCGATGGGCGTCGACATGGTGCTGTTCTGGCGCGCGTTCGACAGTAGCCCTGGGACCCAAACCAATGATTACCGCGGGTTCTGTGTACAGCCCGGCAGCCCAAGGGACGTCGCCAACACGTTCAAGCAGGATGTCGTCGGCGGGACGGGAGCCGCCACCTGCTAGCCGCGGCGCGTAACGGTCCGCCGTCGGGCGAGACTGACGGGTATGGCTGACATGGTGAAGACCGACGAGGAGTGGCGCGAGGAGCTGTCGCCCGAGCAGTACGAGGTGCTCCGCAAGGCCGGGACCGAGCCGGCCTTCAGCGGCAAGTACTACGACTGCCACGACGACGGCGTCTACCGCTGCGCCGGCTGCGGCGCCGAGCTGTTCTCGTCGGACACCAAGTTCGAGTCAGGCACGGGCTGGCCCAGCTTCACCGAGCCGATGGTCGCCGACGCCGTCGAACTCCGCGAGGACCGCGGTCACGGAATGGTGCGCACGGAGGTCGTGTGCAAGCGGTGCGGCGGCCACCTCGGGCACGTGTTTCCCGACGGTCCGGGGCCGACTGGCCAGCGGTACTGCATGAACTCGTGCGCCCTCGAACTCGACCGTAAGGAATAGCCAGGGCGAGGGGTAGGCCCCAGGCTGGTACCCTGGCGTGCAGCGCTCGGCCACTCCCGCGTTGGCCGCCCGTTGCGCAAGCCCTCTTTTAAGGCCCGCTTCCATCATTCGCGGAGTAAGAGGGTTACAGAAATATGGCAACCGGTACCGTCAAGTGGTTCAACGCCACGAAGGGCTTCGGCTTCATCACGCCGGAGGATGGCGGGGACGACTTGTTCGTTCACCAGTCCGAGATTCAAATGCAGGGCTACCGCGACCTGCCCGAAGGTGCTCGCGTCGAGTTCGAAGTGACGCAGGGCCAAAAGGGTAAGCAGGCCAGCGGCGTACGGACCATCTGATTTGAAGACGGTCGCCTCGCGTCGAGCGCCTAGCGCCGACGACGACATCGTCAAGAGTTACCTCACTGAAGCTGGGCGCTACGCGTTGCTCACCAAGAGCGACGAGGCACGCCTGGGCCAAGTGATCGAGACCGCGGTCGCGGCGCGAGAGCGCCTCGCCGGGGGCGACTTCACGCGCGCCGAGAAACGGCTGCTCGACCGTCAGGTCGCGGCAGGCAAGGAGGCGGCCGACGATTTCATCAAGGCCAACCTCCGTCTCGTCGTGTCGATCGCCAAGAAGTACCAAGCGTCGGGCCTTCCCCTCCTGGACCTGATCCAGGAGGGGAACCTCGGCCTTATCCACGCCGTCGAGAAGTTCGACTGGCGTAAAGGCTTCAAGTTCTCGACGTACGCAACGTGGTGGATCCGCCAGGCGGTTTCGCGTGGCATCGCCAACACCTCGCGCACGATCCGGCTCCCAGTGCACGCGGGCGACTATGCGTTCCGCCTCCGCCGGGTGTCCGACGAGCTGGCCAACCAGCTGCAGCGTCAGCCCACCCGCGCCGAACTGGCCGCGGCGATGGGTCTCGACGAGGAGAAGCTCGACGAGGTCCGGCGTTACGCGCGGGACCCGGTCTCACTGTCGAACTCGATGGGTGAGGACGGCGACCTCGAGCTCGGCGACCTGGTCGGCGACGACACGGCGATCTCGCCGGTCGACGCGGCGACCGAAGCCGTCCTCGGCGACGAGATGGCCAAGGTGCTCGCACCGCTGAGCGACCGCGAGCGGGAGATCCTCCGGCTCCGGTACGGGCTCGACCGCGGCGAGGGCCGCACCCTCGAAGAGGTCGGCGAGCGCTTCAGCCTCACCCGCGAGCGCATCCGCCAGATCGAGGCCCGTGCGATGAGCAAGCTCCGCCACCCCGCGTTCGCCAACAACGGCCGCGACCTCCTCCTCGACTGACGGTTCCGCCTCCGCGCCCTTAACGGCGCATGTGTCGGTGTCAGGTCTCGCTTTTCGGTAACTGAGCACCGACACGTCCGAGTGCCGAGTCGGCTACGCGAGCAACGCCTCCAGGCGCGCCGCCAACTCTTCGGCCGTGAGTTGCGAGATCTCGACTTTGGGCTTGCCGGGCGCGCTCATCTCCATGCGCGCTTGTCGGTGTCGACGAAAGCTGCGGATTCGCTCGAGGGCTTCGAGGAATGCGACGTGCATTGTGCCGGCCACCACGATTTCGATTGCGGTCATCGTCGCTTCGACCGCCTTGGCGCCGTCGGGAACCGCTGTACCCGACGTCGGATGCGCCTCGAAGTCGGCCTCTTGGAGGTCGCGCCGTATCTGCCCCAGCAGCGTGTCGAGTTCCTCCGCATCCAGCTCGTCGCTTTGGACTGTCAGCACAACCTTGAGATCGTCCCCGGCCACCGGCACCTCGCTTTTGCGTCTGCGCGAGCGTAACCCCCGCCGCCTGAACAGTCGCCCGGGTACGCTCCACGGAACCGCTGCATCGGGGAGGGCCGCGTGGCACCGGGGGAAATCTGGCAGGGCCGCCGAGACGCGCTGATCATCGCGACGACGAGTCACGATGATGAAGCGTTGCGGAAGCTTGCCGGCCCGTCGGGCGATGCGCTTGACCTCGCCGAGGTGCTCGAGGACCCGGCAGTTGCTGACTTCGATGTCGAAACGGTCCTCAACGCGAGTTCGTCAACCGCCGCCGAGCGCATCGAGTCCTTCTTCGGCGAACCCCGGCGGCCGGAGGACACCGTGCTGCTGTACTTCACGGGCCACGGGCTGAAGGATGACGATGGCCGGCTGTACTTCGCGATGACCAACACTCGGCGAGACCGCTTGCGTTCAACAGCCATCTCAGCGACGTTCGTGCAGGAGACGCTCGAGTCGACGCGCGCCCGGACACAGATCGTGATCCTGGACTGCTGTTTCAGCGGCGCCTTCGGCCGCACGATGGGCGCCAAGGGTGATGAGCGACTCGGCGTGCAGGAACAGATTGGTGGCCGCGGCCGAATCCTTCTGACGTCGTCGGACGCGCTCCAGTTGTCGTTCGAAGCTCCGACGGCGCAGCGCCGCACGCGTTCAATTTTCACGCGCGCGATCGTTGACGGCCTCCGAACCGGTCAAGCGGACACCGACGGCGACGGCTGGATTTCGGTGGACGACCTTTATGACTTTGTCGACCGGCGCGTTGCCGAAGCGCAGCCCTCGCAACGGCCACGCAAGTGGGCCCTTGACGTCCAAGGCGACATCGTTCTCGCTCGCGCGCCGGTCGCGCCGGTCGCGCCGGTCGCCGAGAAGCCCCAACCAGATCTCGATCCCAAGACGGAGGCCGTCCCGTCACGGCACACTGCGCCGGTCGTCGTACTGCGGGCCCGATCGCCAATCCCGCCGCGACTGCACAAGCCGATCGCCTTGGTCAGCGCTCTTGCGCTATTCGCCGTCGCAACACTCGCCCTCAGGTCGATCCTGGACAGCCCCGAACAACACACTGGGACAGTCATCGACAACCACCTCACTACGAGTGCGGTTACCACCCCGACAACCGCGGTAACACCGACCACTGTCGATACCGCCATTCCTCGGCACTTCGTAAGTAAAGAGGATGTCCCCGTCGGTCGGTTCTCGACGAGTGTCTTCCGGCCCGTCGCGAAGCTGTCATTCGAAGCCGGGTGGCGCGTCCTCGAGACTGAGGGCACCGACGGCGTGGACTTCTACTGGTCCGCGATCGGTTCGGGGAGCCCCGTCACGCTGCTCAAACCGATTGGCGTCTTGGACCCTGCGTCAACGACCCGTGCACGGCAGGCATTGCCGCCGGATATCGGCGCGTGGCTCGCGGGTCATGCGCGTCTGCAGGTGACCAGAGACGAACTCGAGGGAGACCATCGCGTCATCGACTTCTCAGTGCGGCCCGGGACGGGTTACACCGTGCCCCGCATACGCAGCGCGGCGGTGGCGCTCTTCGCTTTGCGCGATGACGGAACGCGAAGTTTTTCGGTAATCGAAGGCAACACGAATCGGCTGCGGATCTATTACGTGGGAGCGCAGCCGGCCGTGGCCGCCATCGAGGCGCCCAACGGTTCGTATGCGACATTCCTGCCGATCGCCGAACGGCTACTAGCAACACTCAGGTTCACACCGTAACTCCGCTACCGTGCGACAACGCCGCAAATTTGTCGCACTGTTGCGCTAAGGTGATCGGGCATGGCCGCTCAGGTGCTGCCCCTGCCCGTCCTCCAAGAAAGGCTGCCGCCCGCACCACCGCCTGAGCTCGACCCCTATCTCGACGCCGCCGCTCGCTGCTTCGCCCGCCACGGCATCGCCCGTACCTCGGTGCAGGACGTCGCCCGCGACATGGGCATCAACCGGGCGACGGTGTACCGCAAGGTGGGCACGGTCGACGACATGGTCCGGCTCCTCGCCGCCCGCGAGCTGTACGCCCTCACCACCGTCGTCGCCGGCCTCGAGCTGAAGGCCGACACCGGGCCGGCGGTCGTGGTCCGCCTGGTCGCCACCGTCGTGCGCCACGCGCGCAACCACCCGGTCATGCGCAAGGTGCTGACCGACGAGCCCGAGCTCATCGGCCCGTTCCTCATCACCTACCTCCCCGACGCCGTCCGCCAGGTCGCCGAACGCATCACCCCGGCCCTCAAGTGGGCGCAGCGCAACGGCGCCCTGGCCCGGCGCGATCCGACGATCCTCGCCGAGTGGGTCGTGCGCATCGCCGCCTCGCTCATCCTCGATCCGCTGCCCGACGACGAGGTCGAAAGCTTCCTCAGCGAAGTCCTCACTCCAGCATTGAAGAAGGAGCGCCGATGAGTACAGCGATGCAGGACCTCCGCGACGACGCGGTCGGCGGCGCGCCGACCTCGATCGACCTGCGCCGGCTCGCGCCGGCCGACGCGGCGCGGCTGCTTGAGATCGTCATGGTGCTGGCGCGCAACGGCCTCGTCGTCGTGGCCCGGCGCAACCGCCGCATCGTGCTGGCGCCGCAACGCCAGGCGCCGCGTGCGCTGGCCGTCGCCCTGCGCCGATCGTTCGCCCAACTCGGCCCGACGTTCATCAAGTTCGGTCAGGTCGTGGCGTCGTCGCCCGGCCTGTTCCCCCGCTTCCTCGCCGACGAGTTCCGCCGGCTGCTCGACGACGTGCCGGCTGAACCGACGTGGCGCATCCGCAGCACCATCGAGCGCGAGCTGGGCTCGTCCATCGAATCGCTGTTCAGTGAGTTCGACGACGCGCCGCTCGCGGCGGCGTCGGTCGCCCAGGTCCACCGCGCCGTGTTGCGTGAGAGCGGCGAGACGGTCGCCGTCAAAGTGCGGCGGCCGCGACTCCACGGCAAGACGCAACGCGACCTGCGACTCATGCGCATCCTCGCCGTCGTCCTGTCGCGCATGGGGGCGATCGGCGAGACGCTCAACCCGGTCGCCATCGTCGACGACTTCGCCGCCACCTTGCGCGTCGAGCTCGACTTCCGCAACGAGGCTGCGGCGATGATCGCGGTCGCCGCCATCCTCGGCGACGACCACCCGCGCGTCGTCGTGCCGACACCGATCGACGGCATGGTGACCGAACGGGTACTCGTCATGTCGTTCATCGACGGCGTGCCGGTCGATGAGGCCGATCCCGAAGCGGTCGACGATCTGGTCGGGCTCGTGCGGGCCGGCGTGCAGGCGTGGGTCGGCAGCGCGCTCGACCACGGCGTGTTCCACGGCGACGTGCACGCCGGCAATCTCTTCATCACGCCCGACGCCAAGGTCGCTTTCCTGGACTTCGGCATCATGGGCCGCCTCGACGAGCACGCCCGCGCCGTACTTCGCAAGGCGCTGCCCGCCGTCCTCATCGAGAACGACTTCGCCGCCGTCACCCAAGCGGTGTTCGAGCTCGGCGCCGCGACTCGTCCCGTCGACCTCACCGCCGCGACCAACGACGTGGCCGAGATGCTCGGCCCGGTGCTCGGCCGCCCGCTGGCCGAACTCAGCTACGGCGAACTGCTGACCGACGTGCTCGGCGTCGCGGTTCGCTACCACGTGCGCCTCCCCCGCGAGTTGGTGCTCGTCGTCAAGCAGCTCCTCTACTTCGAGCGGTACTCCAAGGCGCTGGCCCCGGACTACCCGCTGCTCGCCGACCCGCGGATCCTCGAGTCGATCGTCGGCCACCGCGCCGAGTCGATCGAGCGGCCCGTGCTGTCGACCCGCCCCGTCTCCCGTTCAACTGCCGGCGACCTCGCAGTTGAACGGGACCCGGCCACCCTCACCTTCACGTGGGACTACGACGGCGACCGGCCCGAGCTGTCCAAGCTCTACGACAAGGCCAAGCGCTCGCAGTGGAACGCCACCACCGACATCGACTGGTCGATCGACGTCGACCCGCTCGACACCGGCGGGCTCGCCTCGTACCTGCCGATGATCGCGTCGGAGAGCTTCGGCCGGTTCAACGAGCGCGAGGTCGCCAACGCCGCGTTGCAGTTCAACGCGTGGATCACGTCGCAGTTCCTGCACGGCGAGCAGGGCGCGCTGGTCGCCACCGCCAAGCTGGTCGAGCAGGTGCCGTTCGCCGAGGCCAAGTTCTACGGCGCGACACAGGTCGCCGACGAGGCCCGCCACGTCGAGGCCTACGCCCGCTACCTCGACGAGAAGCTCGAACTCACGTACCCGGTCAACGCGAACCTTCGTGAGCTGCTCGAGCTGATCGTCGCCGACCCGCGGTGGGACGTCACCTACCTCGGCATGCAGATCATCGTCGAGGGCATCGCCCTGGCCGCGTTCGGTCTCATCCATCAGTTCTCGACCGAGCCGCTCATCAAGCAGATCACCCGCTACGTGATGGCCGACGAAGCGCGCCACGTTGCGTTCGGCGCGCTGTCACTCTCGGGCGTCTACGACGAGATGACGTCGGCCGAACTGCGCGAGCGCGAAGACTTCGTCGTCGAGGCCGCGTGGCTCATGCGCGACCGGTTCCTCGCTGAGGACGTGTGGGAACGCCTCGGCATCCCGCTCGACGACGGCCTCCGCGACTCGGCCAATTCACCGATGCTCCAACTCTTCCAGCGCGTCCTGTTCGCCAAGATCACGCCCAACCTCCGCAAGATCGGCCTGATGTCCGACGACCTCCGCTCCCGACTGGTCGCCATCGGCGCCATCGGCTCCGACTAACACCAGCGAGCGCCCTCACCGCGTGCAGTAGTTGGTGTGTACACCCCAACTACTGCACGCGAGCGTTCAACCTCGCACTCCGGTCTCGGCCAATACCGTCGTCCCAGGAAGACGAGGAGGCCAGCGTGGCTGCGTACTACTACACAACGACGGACGAAGATCCGCCCGTGTACCACAACAACCAAGACTGCGAAGAAGGCAAGAAGATCCTTCCCGAGAACCGCGTCGACACCAACACGATCCCGCCGGGTCGGCGATTGTGTCAGGTCTGTTAGCGACGGCAGCCTCTTACGCCGTCGCGTACCAGCGGCCGAAGAACGTCGCTGGCGCGAACGGATTGCCGCCGGGTGTGACGAGGTTGAGGTTGGCGGGGTACGGCGTGACGCCGGGCTGTCCACCGATCACGGCGAAGAAGAAGTGGTCGTCGCCGGCCAATAAGGGATGCAGCGCCATCGGCGCCAGATTCACCTGACCGCCGACCGTTCCGTACCGCGGCGCCAACACCTGGTCCCGAAACGCGGCGTTGCTCACGAGCAGGTACCGACCACCGTCGAAGTGCTTCCGCAAGTAGGAGTATTCACCGCCGAGCCAATGCAACGCGTCGACGAGCCGCTTCTCGACGTGGGCCAACCGCTGGTGACCGTGCGGCACGCCGCGACGGGTGATGTCGATCGCCTTCGTGTAGCCGCCCGCCGTGCTGATGACGACCTCGTAGTCGCGCCCGCGCAGGGCCTTGATCAGCGGCACGTCACCGGCGACGGGCTCGCCGCCGACGAGCACGAGGTTCACGTTGCGCTCGGTCGCGTCGATGAGGCTGCGGTAGGGCGAGGCCGGCATCCCGCCGGTCGGCGACGCCGCCGGCTTGTGCACGACGATGAGATCGGCCGTCTTGCCCGGCGCGATCGTCCCCACCTCGGACCAGTGCAGCGTCCGGGCTGGGTTGCGCGTGACCATGTCGACGAGCGCCCGGTCGAGAGCCACGTCATCCGACAGCGCCGGCACGGTGACGCGCTCCGTCCCGAGGACGCGGTCGTCGCGCAGCGCGATGTCGGCCACCTTCAGTTCACCGAGGAGTGTGTTGGATCCGCTCGGCGTCCAGTCGGTACCGAGCGAGACTGTGACGCCCGCAGCGATGGCGTCGTAGACGTGCGCGGTCCGCCCGTAGAGCAAGAGGTTCGACAGCGGCGACCACACGAGCTTGGCGCCGAGGCCGTCGCCCGCCCCGGCTGCGGGTGCCGCGCGCATGGCGGCGAAGTCGGCCGCCTCGAGGCCCACGCCGTGGACGACAACGGTGGCGTCGTTCAGTACCCCCAGCTCGGCGATGCGATCCAGCTCGTGACGCGACGAGAACGCGTCGCCCACCCGGCGATCGCCGTCACGCACGCCCTCGCCGAGGTGGACGAGCCAGGCGTCGACCTGATCGGTGAGCATGCGGCCGCGGAGGTCGTCGACGATCGCGTTGAACGACGCGTCCTCCACACTCGGCACGCGCGTATCGACGCGGTCGCGGCCGAAGTTGTTGCCGTCGGTACTGCGGGCGAGCAGGCCATCGACCGCGGGCTCGGTGCCCTCTCCCTGGATTGCAGTCGTACCACCGAGCACCGCGCGCGCCTCGGCGTGTTTGAGAACCTCGACGTACAGCCCGAGTGCGTCGCTCGACACAAGGACGTCCTGCGCGTTCTGCACGAGCCGGGCCAGTTCCGGCGGGCTCGACACACCCGCCCGGTTCCACTGGTATCGGTTGGCGTACGGCTCGGTGCCGAGCGGTCGACCGATCGCCGCCTGCTTGTGTGACGACGGCGGCGGCCACAACGGGAGCGCGTCGTACGTCGGGTGGTCATGCAGGTTGATCAGGCCGGGGAAGATGAGGCCGTCGGGACCGGCGTTGACAACAGTCGCCCGCCGCGTGTCGTAGGTCGGCGCCGGCGACGAGTCCGCCCACACCGCGCTGACCTTGTCGCCGGTGACGAGGACGTTGCCGTCGGGGATGACGTGGTGCGCGTCGTCCATCGTGACGACGGTGCCGCGGATGACAATCTGCCGCGGCTTCCGCAGGCCGGTGAGCGCGTCACGCACGGGTGCGAGCTGTGGCTGCACGACGTACGGCGCGCCTTCGAGGAGCGTGTGGACGAGCGGCGTGACATCCTGCGAACCGGTCGGCGCCGCCGCCTTCGCCGGTACCGCGGCGAGCACGAGCAGGCACGCGGCAGCCGCCGCGACTCGCCCCCCTCGCCTTCCCATTTGCGTCGAGTGTGCGCCCATCGGACGCCTCGGTCAAACGGGACGCCGCCCGTCTACAGCAGCGACTCCACGGCGTTGGCGAGAACAGTCGGCGCGTCCTCGGTCGCCATCTTGGCGGCGAGGGCCTGCGCCCGACGTCGGTAACTCCCGTCGCCGTCGACCTTGACGACCGCCTTGGCGACGTCCCGCGTCCGCCAGACCATGCGCCCGACGCCGAGATCCTCGACGCGGCCGCCGTGCCAGACCTGATCGAAGAGTTGGGGTTGCACAACCACAGGAGTACCCGCAGCAAGGGCGGCGGCGATCGTGCCGAGCGCTCCCGACACCACGGCGGAGCGTACGCGCGGCAGCACCCGCGCCAGGGGCGCGAACACGAACGCTCCCTCGCGACCGCGGAGCGGCTCGAGGTTGGTCTCGTTGCCGACGAGCATCAGCGAGCGCAGACCCGCACGATCGAGCGCCGCCGCCATCGCGGCGAACGCCTCCCCCGCGCCGGCCGCCGCGCTCGATCCGAGCGTCACGAGCACCGGTGGTTCGCCGGCGGTGAGGAACTCCTCGATCCGCGGATCCAGCGGCGCGTCGCGCACCGCGGGTGGTCCTGCCCAGTGCGAGAACCCGCCCCATTCGAACTCAGGCCAGTCCGGCGGCGCGTCGCCGTAGTAGTGGCGCGACACGAGAAGGACCGTGCGGTCGGCGCTCATCCAGCTCCGCATCGTGTTGCCGCGAAGCGGCTCGATCCCGAGCGAGACGCGGTACTGGTTGATCTGCTTGTCGTGCAGCAGCCGTCCGCTCCCCCACCCGAGCAACCGCCACCCGAGACGGTTGAGCGGTCGGCCCACGCTGGGCGAGCGCTTCCCTATCGGCGGGAGCCACGACGCCGTCGGCGTCATCATCGGAAACAGGTGTCCGGTCACGACGGGCACGCCGAGGTGCTTGGCGGTCGGCATCACGACGCTGCCGAACGTCGGATGGGTCACGACGACATCGGCACCCTTGATCGTCTCCAACAGGCTGGCGCCGGCGGCCGCGGGATCGTCGCTCCACGACCTGCTCATCCAGTACTGGGCGAGCCGGGTCTGGTTGATGAACGGGTGGCGCATGAGCCGATCATGGGTCGGGTCGGCGTGCATGGCCGCGGCCGACAAGTCGAGCGCGTAGGTCGCCAGGCCGAACCGCTCGCCGGCGAGCGCGTCGTGGAAGCCGGCCGGCGTCAGGTAGGTGACCTCATGGCCCCGTTCGACCAGCAGGTTCGCCGGCGCGACGTACGGCGCCACGTCGCCGAGATACGCGCAGGAGGCAAAGACGATGCGAGCGATGCGCGACACTGCCACCTGTGCGCGCCGGAGCGACAGCTGGAGCAGGGTTCCTGCTCGCCGTGCTGTGGTTCGACCTGATGTTCGACGTGCAGGTCCTCCGGGACGGCGACGCCGAGGCCGTCGACTCCATCGCCCGCTACTACCGGCGGGTCACCACCGACGCCCGACCTATGAACCGCTTCATCGCGCTCGTGATGGTGGCGACACTCGTGTGCCTCGTCGCGGAGGTGTTCGGCGACGACGTCACCCAGTGGGTCGCGGTCACCTCACTCATTCTCGCCGTCATCCCGATCGGCGTCGCCGGGTCGCGCACGGTGGCCCGCGCCGTCCGCCTCGGCGCGCAAGACGTCGCCCCCGCTCACCAGCTCGCGATGGCCCGCCTCATCCTCCGCGAGCATCTGTTCTGCGTCGCGTGCATCGCCGCCGTGCTCGTCCTCCAACTCGCCCTCGCGTAACCCCCATCGACGCCGGGGTATCGGTGCATTAGGTGGTTCTGGAAGGCACACGCACCGCCACGTTCAACTCGCGGCGCGAGCGGCCGTGCGTAGCGTGTCCGACCAATGCCTAGGCACCTCCCCCTCACCCTGCTCGTCCTCGGACTTGCCGCCGCCTCGTGCGGAAGTCCAACGACCAATGTCGCGACCCCGGCCACGACCACCACCGAGTTCATCCGACCCGCCGAGGTCACGACCACCGTTCCACCGACTTCGGCGCCGACGACGGCGCCGGTTGCAACGCGCAGCACCGCAGCAGCGGAGGCTCGCCTCGTTCCGTACACCCCACCGCCCACCTCGCCGCCGCCTCGAACGACTTCCCCTCCCCCCGCTCCTTCGGGAGGAACTAACTGCTCGCCTGAGTACGAGGGCGCATGTGTGCCAGCGGGCGTCGAAGACGTCGACTGCGCGGGCGGGTCGGGCAACGGGCCGTACTACGTGCAGGAGAAGAACTTCAGATCGGTTGGTTCGGACCCCTACGGGCTCGACGCCGACGACGACGGCATCGCCTGCGAGAGCTAGCGCGCCAGCTACACCAGGTCGTTCTCGTAGGCGTAGGCGGTCGCCGCCGAGCGCGAGTTGACGCCGAGCTTGGTGAAGATATGGCTGACGTGGCTCGCCACCGTCTTCTCGCTGACGATCAGCTCGTCGGCGATGGCTTTGTTGGTCTTGCCGGTTGCGACCAATGCGAGCACCTCGACCTCGCGGGCGGTAAGTGAGCCGGCGTTCTTCACAACCTTGTTGACCTTCGACAAACCATCGACCCGGTCGACGTCGGGCCGGGCGTCGAGCTGGTCGAACGCCGAGCGGGCCGCGTCGAGCTCCATCTCGGCGCTGTCGTCGTCGCCCAACGCGCGACAGGCGAGCGCGATCAGCACGCGCACCCGGGCCGCTTCGTAGGGCGCGTCGACCTCGCGCCACAGCGTCCAGGCCGAACGCAGCGGACCGAGTGCCTCGGCCGGCTCGTTCTCGGCCAGCAGCACCGCACCGACCGCGTGCGCGGCCACCGCCCACACATAGGGCGCGTCGAGCTCCTCCGCCGCCGAGTGCAACTCGTCCGCCGCGACTCGCGCCGCGGAAACGTCGCCGCTCGCAAGCAGGATCTCGACGTATGGACCGAGCACCCGGGCGCGCGTCATGGCGTCGCCCGCCTCACCGGCGACCCGACGGATGGCAGCGTCGGCCGCGTCGAGCCGGCCCTGCGCCAACCGCAACAAAGCGAGTCCGGGCTGCGGGTCGCGCCCCAACTCGTTGGCCTGACGGTACGCGTCTTCCGCCGCGTCGAACTCACCCCGCAACCGGTGCAGCTCGGCCCGCAGGTACACCGCGCCGCCCACCGCCCCGTGCGGCGCGGCGGCGAAGCGGTCACAGGCCTCGCCGACCGCCGCGTACGCGTCGGACCACGCGCCCCGCAGCTGCATCAACTCGGCCCGGTGCACGAGGCACTGGCCGCGGTAGAGCACCAGCTCGGGCTGCGCGTCGCACCAATGACTCAGCGCCGCGGTCCACTCCTGGGCCCGCCGCAGGTCGAACAGCTCCTGGCACGCCTCGATCACCGTGCAGTACATGTCGCCCACCGCGATGGGCGACACCTCGTGGGCGCCGACCGACACCATGGCCTCGTCGAGGAGGCCCAGCCCTTGCTCGACGTCGCCCATGTAGATGAGGCAGCGACCCTGCCCGATGCGGGCCAGCGCGGTGATCTCGGGGACGCCGAAGCGCTCGCCGACCTTGGCCGTGTGGGCGAAGCCGGTCTGCGCGCTCTGCACGTCGCCCTCGAAGATCGATCGCACGGCAACCGGGTAGTGGAGGTAGCCGTGCTCGACGCAGTCGTCGGCCGCGTCGTCGAGGAGGCGCTGGGCCCGGTCGACCCAACCGCCGCCGCGTGCCAGCTCGCCGCCGTTGAGCAACCCGAAGGCGATCCAGAACGCGCACCGCGCCGCCCGCCGCGGATCGCCGCTGCTCGCCCACTCCTGGTAGGCGGTGGCCCACACGTCGTAGGCCTCCTCGGACCGACCGGTGAGGTAGGCGGCGGCGGCGAGCCGCTCGAGATCCTCGACCTCGAGCGGCGTCACCCCACCCGCCACCGACAGCTGGGCGTGCGCCTCGGCCCACGCGCCTCGGTCGTATGCGTTGCGGCCCTGGTCGAGCGCCCCGGCCATGCCGCTCAGTCTCGCTGACTCAGTTCCAGAACGAGACATTGCTCGCCGGCGCCGTGCACGCCATCCACATCTCGGCGATGCGGCCGCCGTCGAAGCGGTACACGAACGAGTTGTAGGTGTCGAGCGTCTTGCCGTTGCGGCCGAGCACCGCGTGCTCCCACTCCGACGCCCACTCGTCATCGGCGATGCAGAACTGCTGCTCGAGCTTCACGTCGCCGCTGGTCAGCTCGAAGATGGTGCCGATCACGTCGAGGAAGCCCTCGACGCCGACGTGGTCGCCCGCCTTGGGCAGGGGTCCGCTCACGTGGAACCGCAGGTCGTCGTGGAACAGCTTGGCCAGCGCGGCCTTGTCGCCGGCGACCGCGGCGCACGTCATGTCGTTGATCAATGTCACGTTCGGGTGCTCGCTCATCGTTCCTCCTGTCGTCGAGCGGTCGGGGTGACCGCATGCATCCGACGGTACGGAACGGGCGCCGCCCTGCCATCGGGCGGATCGTGGCTTTCGGCCGAGCGAGCGCGTAGGTAATTCTGCTGAGACGCGCCAGACCTCAAGGACGCGAATTAGCTCAGCGATCAACTGCGCGGCGCGCACCGCCGCGGGGTCGAGCCAGACTCACAGCGCGACGGTCGGGAGGAGTCGGATGAGCGCACAGCGGATCGCACCCGGGCCAGCACCGGGAGCTGGGAGCGTCGCGCTCAACGTCATCTGGCTGTTGTTCTCTGGAATCTGGCTCGCGCTCGCTTACGTGTTCTTCGGGATCTTCCAGTGCCTGTTCATCATCACGATCCCGTTCGGTGTCCAGAGTTTCAAGCTCGCCGGCTTCGCGTTGTGGCCGTTCGGACGGGCTGTCGTGAAGCGACCGAATCGCAGCCACTCCCTGAGCCTGATCGGGAACGTCCTCTGGTTCTTCTTCGCCGGGATCTGGTTGGCGCTCGCCCACCTCTTCACTGGCGTCTTGCTCTGCCTCACGGTGATCGGCATCCCACTCGGCTTGGGCAACTTCAAGATGATTCCATTCGCCCTCGTGCCGTTCGGCAAGGACATCGTCAAACGCGGGGACGAGTACGACGAGTTCGTCGCGTTCTAGCTCAGCGACAGGTCGCCGACCCACACGAGCAGCGCGCACACCGCAGCGCCGGCGAGGGTGACCGCGGTGATTGACGTGCGGTCGACCAGCGGCCCAGCCGCCAGCGTCCCGAGGGGGACGGTCCCGCCGAAGGCCATGATCCACAGCGCCATCACCCGACCGCGCACGGCGTCGTCGAGGTGCTCCTGGAGGACCGTCGACATCGACGTCACGGTGGCGAAGTAGGCGAACCCGAGCGCGCCGACGACGATGTAGGCCAACGCGTCGGTGCGGCACAGCGCGAAGGCGGCGAGCAGCACGGCGAACACCCCGAAGCCCACCCGCACGATGCGCGGCTTGGAGTGCTGGGCGAGGAACGTCCCGATCGACATGGCCCCGAGCGCGGCGCCGGTGCCGAACGCCGCGTAGAGGAGGCCGTAGCTCAGGCTCTTGACGTCCATGCCGAGGTTGTCGGCGGCCAGCACCGGCATGAGGCCGATGAACGGCAGCACGAAGAACGACATGGCCACCATCGTCGTGAGGATGCGGCGGATGAGCCGGTCGTTCCACGCGATCGTGAAGCCGCTGGCCAGCTGGCGCAGGCCGCGCTGATCGCCCGAGCGGGTCGTCGGCGGGAAGCGCGCCGCGATGATGGCGGCGACGGCGAACAGATACGTGACCGCGTTGACCGAGAACACGGCGGCGGCACCGAAGAGCGGGAACAGCACGCCGCCGATCGCCGGGCCGATCACCCGCGACGCGTTCATCTGGAACGACTGGAGGGACACCGCGCCCGGAAGGTCGGCCCGCGGCACCAGCTGCGGCAAGGCGGCCGACAGCGCCGGCCCGCTCAGTGCGTTGCCGATGCCGATCACCAGCACGCAGCCGACGAGCAGCGTCTCGTTGGGATGGCCGCCCCGCGCCAGCCAGGCCAGCACGAAGGAAAACACCAGCTGCTGCATCTGCATGGTGACGAGCAGCTTGCGGCGGTCGACCATGTCGGCCAGCACGCCGGCCGGCGTGGCCAGGAACAGCAGCGGCCCGAGCTGGGCGAACTGCAGGAGGCTGACGTAGGCCGCCGAGTGCGTCAGCTTGTAGCCGAAAGCGGCGAGGACGATGTTCTGCATCCACGTCCCGACGTTGGACCCCAACGTCCCCGACCACACGATCCGGAAGTCGCGATGCCGTAGTGCGGCGCGGGCAGTCCCGCGGGTGAGGACGACGTCGCCGTCGACCAACGCATCGGTTGCGGTCGCCTCCTCGTGCTCCATCGAGGGGCAGCTTGTCAGGGAATTCAGACCCCTCGATCTCGGTGCAAGGTGCACGGGTCGTCGGGTGCAGGCCGGTCGCCGTCGTCGGGCGCCGGCGTAAGCGTGAGCTGCATCGACCGGTACCACTCGCCGCGGGCGATCAACCAGTCGACCAGTGCACATCGGCTCGCTCGCACCGCGTCGTTTGGCGACGGGCCGTCCAATACCCAGGTCGCCGACTAGAGGCGACGGTTCGTGGCCGGAACGTTGATCGGGCCAGCAAACCGGTCCAGAACGACCGTGTCCTCACGAAAGTGTTTGACGACGCCGGCCATCCATCGGAGGAGAACTTGAGGAATCACGGCGATCGCCTCAACGATCGAAAACGCGAGCCACCCGGCCGCGGCCGCGAGTAGCGGGACCGCCAGTGGGATCAGTACAGACGGGAGCGCAACGAATGCAACCGCGCGAAGCCACGAACGTCGTCCGCGCCACACGATCTCGCTGACGAGCCGTATGCCGGACGCGACCACTCCGGAACCCGCAGCGATCGCGACCGTCAACCCGAGCGCATCCCGGGCCTCGGCCCATGTCGCCTGCACCCCCATGCCAGGAACGTCGGGCCACCGTCCAAGTCCGGGCAGCTTTGGCCACTGGCGGTCGAGCAGGTCCGCCCACATCGATGCACCAAGGAACAGGCACCCGGCGATCACCAGGGCGACACTGGCGGCTCGCATCAGGACTGCCAGCTTTTGAACCGGCGTCCTCGCGTGTGGTCGCCCTCCGACGAAGGTCGCCAAGCTCACCGCCGACCAGATGATCCAGCGGCGCAGAAACGGGACTCCGAGGTGCCGCATCGCATTGCGGAAGATACGGTCGGCCTCCACCCGATCGAGCTCCGGGCCGTGATAGATCGTCGGCGTCTTTGGCATGAGAGCGTCGTGCAGCAAGGCTGCCGGTGTGTGGCGACCATCCTTCGGGATGAGCCACGTGACTGGCCGCGGGATGGACGCCAGATCGGTCTTGAACGTAACTCCCGGGGCGGGAACCTGGAATCGGCGGGCCTCACCGTCGCTGACTCCACTCAAGCCAGTTTCGGTCGGCGAACCAAAACCCACAGGCCGATCGGCGAGCGGCTCGATGTACCAGAACGTGTCGTCGACGAGATAGTTCTTGTCGTCGACGCGAACGAGCACGAAACGCGGCTCGCTCGTTTGGTCGGCGCCCTTGAACGGCGAATCTGTCACGGCTGCTCCTTTGCTTGGTGTCGGAAGTCCGACACCTCGCGCCAACGCCGGCGCTCAGTCGCCGTCGTTCAATTTCCCACGCAAGCCGACAAGGCGCCGCAGCGCGTCATACCAGAACGAGGCGCCGAACAGCAGCGCGAAGAACGTAATCACCCGACCAACGCCGCCACTCTTGAGCCACGGCACCCAGTCGCCTCTGTCGATTCGACCCTTTGGGTCGTGCGTGTCCTCCAGCTCGCCCCAAAAGTACGAAACCTTCGCAAGCTTGTACTGGCGAAGGGCCGCCAAGATGTCGCCGCCGCACTCCGCTCGCAGCCGTGACTCACGGATGGCATCGGCTGGAGTCGTCGTGGTCGTTGTAGTGGCGCCGGCGGAGGTGGTCGTCGTTGTAGCGAGCGTGGTGGTATTTGTCGCGGCGCCGGAGAGGGTGGTGGCGGTCGTCTTGGGATCGGACCCGGAGGTCGTTGTGGTGGTCCCGGGAATCTCCTTGCACACCTCGAGGATCTTGGCGTCATCGCCCACGGGCAAGTCCGCCTCAACGAGCGCCGATGCGCGACCTGCGACCGAAGTGCGCAAGTCAGCGTCGTGCCACAACGTGTCGACAATGCGGATCGAGTCGGCCTGAAGGACGATGACAACGACGAGGCCGAGCGCAGCAACGATCTTGCGATTCTTTTGCCGGTAGTACGCGCTGAGGGCACTCATCTCCGCGTTGAACCATTGTTCGACCAGGTCGCGCGCAGCGGTCAAGCGTTCGTTGTTCCCAACGATGTCTCGGACGCGCCGAACGGCAGCAGAGAGCTGCGGAGTACCTTGGACGACACTCTCAATGTCCTCGATTGTGAGGACTCGCCTCGCCTCTTGGAGCAACGCGAGTCGCGTCGGCTCGTCCGGGACAACCGCTTGCACCTGACCGTCAGTCAGTGCACCGTGAGGCGGCAGTGTCGAGCTGTCGACCATCCCAGCCAGGTCGGCCCGGCCAAGAGCGGAGGCGGCGTCGATGAGCGATTGCTTTGTTACGGTCTCCTCCGCGACGCTCAGCAGCGCGTCCGCCAACACCCGTGGCGGGATGTTCGAAATGGCGGTGTGCCTTCGCCACGCGGACTCGGGCACCGAGTGACGAACCTTCGCATACAGGCGCGCGAGGAACGGGACATCGGAAGCCGCGGCCGCGAGGTCTTTCACCTTGGGCCGCTGGTCGTATTTGGGCCGCAGTCCGGCGCGCAGTCGTACGTCTGCCACCGCTGTATTGGCCAGTCCGCCCAGCACGCGCCAGAGGTCTTTGGCCTTGATTTGGAAGAGCCAAGCGATTGCACCGTTGCCAGCCGACACCAACAGTGACAGCAGGAACCACGCGAACACGAGGCCGATCACGACTGCAAGCACGTCCGATGCGACCAATCCCCAGCACCCCCTGCGCTCGTTCCCTGCCGAGACCCTACGGCGGCGCCCACCGTTCGATCTCGACCGTGGTTGAACAGCGCGGAATCCCGCTCTAGCTCGGCGGCGTTCGCACCCGCCGGCACAGCATCTGGCCGGTGCCCGAGGCCACCAGCGCGCCGTCCTCGGACCACAACCGGCCGTTCCACCCCATGAGCCCGTCGCGCGCCACCGGCCCGTGACCGTCACTGAGCAGCCACGCGCTCTGCGGTCGCGGATCGTGGAAGGCGACGTAGAGATCGAGGCTCGGTGCGATGAAGCCGTGGTCGGCGTACGCGTGCTGGGGCGACGCCGACGGCCAGCTCTGCACGTCGATCAGCACCAGGCTGCGGCACGCGTCGATCCACGAATCGTCGAAGGTCGCGGTGGGCGCGAACTGGTGCCACCGCTGCCACACCGGCGGCAGCGGCCCCGCCGGCGGCCAGTCGGTCCGGAACGTGATCGGCTTGCACACGAAGTTGTTCCAGAACGAGAACGACGGGCCGGGGTCGTCGCTGTTGGCCAGCAGTTCGTCGAGGGTCGGCAGCCCATCGGGGCCGGGGACGTCGGGCGCCTCGCTGACGTCGTGTTCGAGGCCGTCGACGTCGCCCACACTCCAGACCGTCGCCTCCAACATCGTGCGGCCGCCCTGGGTCAGCTCGACGCGCTGCGAGCAGGCGGTGCGGGCCACGCGCAAGGGAGCAACAGTGAGCTCGACCTCGTCGAAGTCGGCCACGCCGAGGAAGTGGCACGAGAAGCTGGCCGGCCGGGCGAAGGGGCTCGCCGCCCCGGCGGCCCGCAGCGCCACCGACGCTATGTAGCCGCCCTGCGGCCCCCAGATGCGCCAGTCGCTGTTGAGCTTGGCCGAGTAGCGGTTGTCGTCGATCTGCTCGACGGCGGTGTCGGTCCCCAGGTCACCCATGGGCGCTGACGTTACGGGCCGCCCCGCGGGCGTCGGCCCGAATTAGGGCCGAGTGGCCCATCCGATGAGTTACGCCGACTGCCGACGTCTATAGGGACATGGCACCGACACTCAATTACTGCAAGGAAGGCCAGGGCTCGGCCCTCCTACCGAGCATGAGGAACAAGGTCGATGCCATCGAGTTCGGTAGCCGGGTGCGACAGGGCCTGGCCGAGGAGAACACCGGTCTGCGCCAATGGCGTCGCAGCCGGCTGGAGTGGCGGGCGCTGCAGGCGCTGATGGACGCAACCATCAGCGCTGCGGCGTAGCAGCGCCGTCACTTACAACATCTGACCGGCTCAGCGCCGGGCTTGGAACTCGATCACATAGTCGTTCTGGTTCACGTCTACCGAGGCGAACCCGGCGGCGGCGAGACGCGTCTCGAGCCCCTCGGCGCCGATCGGGTTGCAGACATCGTCGACATGCATGGCCCGGAATTCGGGTGTGTCGGGACTGTCGACGCCGGCGAACACCGCGCCGGGACGCAGCACGCGGGCGACCTCGGCGAACAGCGCGTCCTGCAGCTCGGCCGTCGGCACGTGGTGCAGCATGATGAACGACACCGCCGCGCTGAACCGGCCGTCCTCGAAGGGCATGGCGGTGGCATCGGCGTGGACGACCTCGACGTTGGTGCCGGCCATGCGCTTGGCCAGTGGCTCGGCAAGGGTCGCGTCGACTTCGACCGCGGTGAGCCGCGGCGTCATGTCCTTGAGCAGGTCGGTCGTACGCCCGGATCCGGGCCCAACTTCGAGGACATCGTCACCCAGGTCGACGCCGGCGAGGGCGCCGGGGAGGATCCACTGCTTGAGGGCGTCGGCCCATTCGTCGCTGGCGCAGAAGTTGAGGTGGTACTCGTTCACGGGCGCTATCTCACCAGTTCTGGCGGGCTTCTTCCGCGAAGCCCTGCAGGTTCTCGAAGTCGAGGGCGAGGCCGTCGTCGGTCGTGAGCCGGCCGGTCCACCTGCCGAACACCTGATGGGTCTCGCTCCCCCGCTTGTGGCCCTTGGCCTTCGAGTGCTTGTCGAAGCGGGGCGTGAGGACGGCGTCGAGCTGGCCGCCCGGGTCGGTGACGCGCCACGGCTTCATCGGGGTATCCCAGTCGTAGTCCCACGTGAGCTCGTGACCGAGCTTGCTGAGCCGGCCGTCGACGATGAGGCCGTTCTCAGTGAACCCGGTGCCCTCGGTCCACTTCCCGCCGACCTGCAGGCCGACGACGTGACCGCCGACGCGGCCAGCGCCGCCGCCCCAGTTCCACGTGATCTCCGACGGCCAGCGGCCTCGGCCGACGTCGAGCACGCCCCACGCGTCGCCGTCGTCGCCGATCGCGTATTTGCGGTCACCGACTTCGAGCGTGCCGGTCGCCGGACGGGCCTGGTGCTTCGACGTGAAGTTGAACACCTCGTCGCTCCACGGGATGACGACGTTGAGCGACTCGTGACCGGGCGGGAGGGCGACGCTCACGTCGAGCCGTCCGGCGCGGCCGTCCCGCTCGGTCCACGTCGCGTTGAGGTGCGTGCCGACCTCGTCGTCGGTGATCGCCAGGTCGAGCCCGCCGTGGTTGACGGTGAGCGGCGCGGTCCCCGGTAGCTCG